>NZ_JACHXA010000003.1:300000-458030 GCF_014191775.1 Limibacillus halophilus
GACTCCTCCAGACATTCGGAAACCTCGGCGGTCCAGAAGTCCTCGCAAACCATCAAGCCCAGGCGCAAGCCGCGAAAGCTGACAGGGCCCGGCAGCGGTCCAGGGGTAAAGACCCGCGCGTCGTCGAAAACGCCGTAGTTCGGCAGGTCATATTTATACCGCACGGCCTTTATCTCACCGCTGTCGAGCAGCAAGGCGGCGTTAAATATTTTGCCGCGCAGGGGCGCTTTATTCTGGCCCCAGTCGTCCATCCAGGGAGCGCCGACGATGAGGCCCGGTCCGCCATCGCCTGTCGCCAGCGCCAAGCGGCGAACCGCTTGCTTGACGGCCGCCATGAACTGCGCCTTCAACACCAGGTCTTCAGGCGGGTAACCCGTCACTGATAGTTCGGGCGTTACCAGCAGATGAGCGCCTTTGACCGTTGCCTGCATGCGGTGGTCGAGAATCTTGGCGACGTTGCCTTCCAGGTCCCCGACATGCGCATTCAGTTGGGCCAGCGCGATGATGAAATGGTCTGTCATGCCCCCTAATTACGCGCTGTCTTTGTCTGCGGCAAGCCGCCATGACGCGCCGCGAACTGTCCGGGGGACTCTCCCATGGCTTCGCCAAACATCGCAATGAAGGCGGAGGGGCTTTCATAGCCTACGGCAAAGGCCACCGAGGTCACCGCCTCACCCTCGCTCAGCAGGGTTATCGCGGTCTGCAGCCTAAGCTGGCGCCGCCACTCTCCGAAGCTCTGACCGGTTTCACTTTTAAAGAGCCGCTCGAGCGTCCGTTGGCTGGCTCCGGTCATCCTCACCCAGTCAGCCAGCCCCCTGCGATCTCCCGGATCGTCGAGCAAGCCGTCCACGATGGGCTTCAAACGAGGTTCGCCCGGCAGGGAAAGATGCAGGTCAACCGTCGGCGCCAACCGGAGTTCATTGAGCAGGACAACCGCAAGGCTCGACTGACCGGAACCGGAGTCATAGTTCTGCTCGCGTTCCAGAAAGGCCAGAATCAATTCGCGCAGCAATCCAGAAACCGCCAGCACGCAGCACTCGTCTTGCAAGCCCGGTGAGCCGCGCTCCACATGCAAGGATCGAAAGGCCAAGCCGGGCGAATGGGTAACGCGGTGCGTAGTGCCGGAAGGCAGCCACACAGCCCGCTGCGGCGGCGCCAACCAAAGACCGCGTTTGGTTTCCACCTGAAGAACGCCCCGGGCCGCATAGAGTAGTTGCCCGAAGCGATGCTCATGCCAATCAACAATCTCCGGACGATCGTAATCGATCCGCATACCGATCACCGGGCGCTCCAAAGTAGGCGCCGGGAGGGATTCGCTGGCTGGCCGCGTGATAGAAGCCGCTTGACGTTTCATCGATATAGATTGACCGAATGCCGATAGACCGACAAGTCCTGACTGAGTAGATTGCCTTCAAACCTGAACCTGGAAAGCTGAACTCGCCATGCTCGACCGCCTCGCCGGTATCGTTCGCACCTTTCGATCGCAGGGACTTCGTTCCCCGGAATCGCTGCTGTTGCTTATGGGCGCCGCCGTCCCCCTTTCCTTCGCCGTATGGCAAGCGTTGTTGAACAACTTCGCAATCGAGAAAGCGGCCTTTACCGGTGCCGAGATCGGCATCTTGCAGAGCCTTCGGGAGGTCCCCGGCTTTCTCGCTTTCACGGCGGTGTTTGTGCTTTTGCTATTGCGCGAGCAGCCCTTTGCGTTGCTATCCATCGCCCTGCTCGGCATCGGCACGGCGGCGACCGGGTTCTTTCCGACGGTAATCGGGCTCTACCTGACCACGATCGTCATGTCGGTCGGGTATCACTACAACGAAACCATCCAGCAAAGTTTGGCATTGCAATGGGTCGGCAAGGAACGCGCACCGCTCGTGTTGGGCCGTGTGATCGCGGCCGCGAGCTTCACCTCGCTGATCGCTTACGGTTTGATGTGGGCAGCCTTCGACTTTTTCGACGCCAATTATACCGCCGTCTACCTGATTGGCGGCGGCGGCTCCGTCGCCATTGCCGTCTTTGCCTGGTTCTTCTATCCGCAGTTCCCGGCCAAGGTGGAGCAGCACAAAAAGCTGATCTTCCGGCAGCGCTACTGGCTCTATTACGGCCTCACCTTCCTTTCGGGTGCCCGGCGGCAGATTTTCATCGTCTTCGCGGGCTTCATGATGGTCGAGAAGTTCGGCTATTCAGTGGCCAATATCACCCTGTTATTCCTCATCAACTACGCTGCCAACATTTGGCTGGCACCCGCCATTGGGCGGCTGATCCAGCGCTGGGGCGAGCGTAAGGCCCTGACCTTGGAATACATCGGTCTAATTGTGGTCTTCACCTCTTACGCTTTCGTCACTGACCCGACGATCGCTGCTGGGCTCTATGTGATAGACCATCTGTTCTTCGCTATGGCGATCGCAATCAAGACCTATTTCCAGAAGATTGCCGATCCGCGCGATATCGCTCCCACTGCGGCGGTTTCCTTCACCATCAACCATATCGCAGCGGTCGTTCTACCCGTGTTGTTGGGATACGTCTGGCTCGTCAGCCCCAGCGCGGTTTTCCTGGTGGGTACCGGTTTCGCCGTCGGTTCCCTGCTCCTCACTCAACTGATTCCTATGGACCCGCAGGCCGGCCAGGAAACCGTCCTGACACGCCGGGGCGGCGTACAACCGGCTGAGTAGCAAACGCCGTCCAGACCCTCAAGGATCGATCATGTTTCTGTTGAGGCGTGTTTGGACGAAGGACCATTCGTCGATGCCGGGAGTGATGGCCGGGTGGTCAAGCAGTTTGAGGGCGACTAGGGCCTTGTCCAGCGCAACCTGATGGGCCTGCCAGGCCTGAGGATCGTCCGCCAGCGGCCCGCTCCCCCACTCCGACGACATTGCCCTGGCTGTCCCTCAAGCGGGTGCGGAAGGGCGGCATCGGCTGGTTCGACGGCGCAGCATTCGGCGGAATCGCTTGCGCTACCGGTGGAGACGCGAAGGTGCGCCAATCCGAGTGCAGACCCCAAAGGACGGCTGTATCGCTACTTACGGAATAGGAACTCGCGGCCCAGTTTCACGCGAGGTTCGCCATCGTATTCGATGATATCAGCGGTGGCGTAGGTCTCTGACCAGCGGTCGGGCAGGTAAGACCCGGTCCCTACCACATCCAGGGGAACCCCGGCTTCGGCCATGACCTTGCACTTGGCGGGACTAAAGCCCGAGGAGGCGACAATCTTGACCGCCGGGAACCCCGCTTCATCAAGCGCCTCACGTAGCCGCCATACGGCGGCGGCGGAAACACCCGCTCCCACCAAGTATCGCAGTTCTTCTTCATTTCGGTAGCCGCGTATTGCCGTCGGACAATTACGCTCCAGCACCGCATAGGACCCAGCAGGATCCAGCCCTTCCATGAAACGGCTGCCTGGCACGTCCAGCCGCACCGACAGAGTGCCCGCGGCGGCACGCTCCGGAAAGCGCTTGCAGACCACAAGGCTGTCCGTGATTTCCTGGCCGAAATAATCGACCAAGACCGTCATGGGTTCATCCGGATAGGTCTCGTCATACATCTCGGCGGCCCGCAAAGTCGACCCGGCATAGCCGATCAAGCCGTGGGGCATCGTTCCTTTGCCGTTGCTCTGGCCAAAGAAGTGCGCGGTTGCATCGGTCGCGTTTGCACTAAATCCGATGGCGCCGACCTTGCGGCGGGCGCGTGCGGACCCCACCGAGGCAGCGTAAGCCATCAACTCAGCCATCTCCGTGCCCGCGCAGTGCCGGGCGTCCATGGCCAGGAAGGTGACCTTCGGCAAGTCGGCGCACATGGTGTAGGCGTTGTAGGCGGCAACACAAGCCGGCCCCAGCTTCATCAACAAGAGGGTTTCCAGATCCGACAGCTTCGACAAGGGTCCTGTGATGTAGAGCAGCGGCTCACCGGCACCGACCCATTTACCCTCCTCGTAGCGCAGGTCGATCTCAACAGAGAACCCGCGCGCCGCAGCGATGCTGTTTAACCAATCAATCGCTATACGCGGCGCCGAGACAACCGGCCGCCGCATGAAGAGGGCATAGGTCGCCGTTACGTCGCCGAATTTTTCGACGATCTTGCGGGTTCGTCGGAAATACTGATCCGTCCAATCGCCAACCTCTGCATCCCCCGGCCAAGACTGTCCGAGCGTGCTACCAACCTTACCGCTGCCATCTGCGGGCATAGCGTCGTCTCCCTATCGGGCGGAGAGGAAATCCAGAACTTACTGAGCGGCGGCGAAACGATCTGTACCTTCGGCCATCGCGTTGCGCTCTTCCTTCAGCTGTTCGGCAATCAGGAACGCCAGTTCAAGTGCCTGGCTGGCGTTGAGGCGCGGGTCGCAGTAGGTGTGATACCTTGCACTAAGGCCGTCCTCGCTGATCGCTTGCGCGCCACCCAGGCATTCGGTGACATCCTGCCCAGTCATCTCGAAATGGACACCACCTGCGTAGGTACCCTCAGCCTTATGCACTGCAAAGAAGCCGCGTACCTCACTCAAAATTCGATCGAAAGGCCGGGTCTTGAAACCGGTTGAGGACTTGATGGTATTGCCATGCATCGGATCGCAGGACCAGACCACCTGGAAGCCCTCGCGTTTGACGGCGCGCACCAGCGCAGGAAGCTTTTCCTCGACTTGCTCATGGCCCATGCGAGCGATTAGCGTCAGTCGCCCGGCATCGTTCTTGGGATTCAAAACCTCGATCAAGCGCAAGAGATCATCGGAATCCATGCTGGGTCCGCATTTCAAGCCCAACGGGTTCTCGACACCACGCAGGAACTCCACATGCGCCTCATCCGCCTTGCGGGTTCTGTCGCCGATCCACAGGAAATGCGCAGAACAGTCGTAAGACCGGCCGGTCAGGCTGTCGACGCGGGTCAAGGCTTGCTCATAGGGCAGCAACAGCGCTTCGTGGCTCGTGAAGAAATCAGTCTCGCGAAGCTGCGTGGCCGTTTCCGGTGTCAGCCCACATGCCGCCATGAAGGCCATTGTCTCGTCAATTCGCTGCGCAAGCGCCTCATAGCGCTCGCCTTGCGGACTGCCCGACACGAACTCCAGGTTCCAACCATGCACCTTGTGCAAATCGGCAAAGCCGCCTTGCGCGAACGCCCGTAAAAGGTTCAAGGTCGCCGCAGCCTGGTTGTAGGCCTGGATCATGCGCTGCGGATCGGGGATCCGGGATTCCGGGGTAAAGGCAATATCGTTGATGATGTCACCACGATAGCTCGGCAACTCAACGCCATCGATTACCTCGGTGTCAGCAGAGCGTGGCTTGGCGAACTGCCCAGCCATGCGGCCCACCTTGACGACGGGACAGGCAGCGCCAAAGGTCAAGACGACCGCCATCTGCAGCAGAACCCGAAAGGTATCGCGAATGTTGTTGGCGCGAAAATCGGCGAAGGCCTCCGCGCAGTCACCACCCTGGAGCAGAAAAGCGTCGCCCTGGGCCACTTTGGCGAGCTGGGCGCGCAGCAGACGCGCCTCGCCAGCGAATACCAACGGCGGATAGCTCGCTAATTTCGCTTCAACATCGGCGAGCGCCGCGGCGTCAGGATAGGTCGGAACCTGACGAATTGGCTTATCCCGCCAGGACTGCGGACTCCATGTCGCTACCATCGAACGTCTTTCACCTTTCTCGGTTTGCACCCCGAAACGGGTGCCAGAGCCGCTGTTTTACCGCCGCAAGCCCTGCTAATCCAATAAAAAGCTCAATAAATGCCAAGTTCCCTTGACCAGCGGGTGCCCAAGGGTTCTATCCTTGTTGCCAAGCCGTAACTGGCAATTGAGAATTTTGGCGTGAGAATCAAGCAAAAGCGATGTTCGGGAAGAGACGGTTTTTAATTAACGCACAAGGGAAAAGCTGTTTGCTTTTCCAGGATCGACGCGGAAAGGTCGTCGAGAGCCTGCCGTCTGCCAAAAAGCCCCCGGCCGACCAACCCATGATCGAAACGGCAATTCATGAAGAAGGCTGGGTCGCAGTAGAGGTCGATGGCGACAGCGGGGAAACCGAAATCAGCCTCGACGTCTCGAAAATCGCCCCCAATGCGCTTATCGGCGCAGGCAATATGTTGATCTCCCAGCCGACGGGCCCGGTGCGCTTGCGCTGTTTCGGCGCCGATTGGACCGAGACGGTCTTCAAAGCTGGGTCGGAAGCTGCAGCAGGTCTTTTACAAGCCGTTTCCGCCGGCATGGATGACGTCGGTCGTCAGCGGTTCACAACCAACCATGTCGATTTCTCCTCGCTCAAGGAGGATCAGAAAGACGCCTGCGAGAGTCTGTTCAAGCTTTTCGAGTTCTGGCGCGACCGGGCGTTTGCTTTCGACACCTCCGTGCTGGATTTCCTCCGTGCCCAAGGTCTTTTCGAGCGCTCCACTTTGGTGGAGCCCGATAGCGGAACATTGGGCGGTGTGTTTCTCTTCACCGGCCCTGGCTTCAAGCTCTACGGCAGCGATTGGCCACAGCACAGCATGGGGCTGCCGGTGACAGAGCAACCGGACCCGGTCTATGGCCGTTGGGTCGGCCAGACCTATGAGCGCCTGTTCCGCAGCAATGCCCCGGAAATGGTGCAGGTGGATGCAACCATCATGTCCTATCCCCTGCATGCTCCCCGGCGGTCATACATCTGTGCCAGGCTACCCTGGACCGCCGGAGAGCAACGACTCATTCTATCAGCCTCGGTTCTGCTTAACTGAGAACCTCAAGGCTCTTTGCCATATCCCTTTCGAGTTCCTGGCGCGGTTTAGACAAAAGATAGAGTTGCACATCACCAAAGAAACAATTCCGCCAGTCGATGATCGGCTCAACCCGGCTGTACCCGTAGTTGGCAACAACGCCCTTTTCAACGAGCGCCGGCACCGCTAGTGCGCAGGTTATGTCAGTATCCCAGAAATGGAATCCGAAGGTACGGGACAACAGCGGCACAAGCTTGGCCAAGCCGGTTCCTCTGACCTGCGGATGGAACCAAGCATTGCCGCTGTAGCAAACCAAACCGCTCACCCGTTCCGCGGAAGGCGCGGTGCAGGTAATCATCTCCTCCGGGAAAGCTGACGCCTGGGGGTCGGCATAAACAAAACGAAGACTTTCGGCTTCGATCTTAAAATTGGTGTCCTGCCAGTCATAAAGTTTGGCACATTGAGCACCCACAAATGTTCCTTCACGATCCCTCAGGCAAAGCCAAAATGCCCGGTCGGGGCCAACGTCACTGACACGGGGGTCGAACATAGGGGTCAGCGGATACCAGCCCCGATCTTCGTGCTTCTGATTGTAATCCAGCAACGCAGCGAAGTCCGTTTCCAACGTCACGGAAATACCCAAGTTGGCAAGTTTCTTATGCAACGCCTCGATCAACGCCAAGGCATCAGGTTCCCGCGTTACGATAGGATCGAGACGGACATCATCGGATAAAAATAGATCAGGCATAGCATCCTCCTGGATAAGGTTATGGAGGATGCGATTTTAACGCTTTTACGTGCGTTGTCTTAGGTTAAGTTACAGCCTAAAGTTTTATCTATTTTCTCAATCCCGGCTGAACGGCTCTCGTAGCGTCACGAACTCCTCTGCCGCACTTGGGTGGATGCCAACGGTTTCATCAAAAACTTGTTTTGTAGCACCCGCCTTAATGGCAATCGCGATTCCCTGAATGATCTCAGGCGCATCAACCCCCATCATATGCGCACCCACTACTCGCTGACTGGCTTGGTCGACGACCAGCTTCATCATGGTCTGCTCCTGTCGGCCGGAAAGCGTGTGCTTCATCGGGCGGAAGCGGGACTGATAGATATCCAGTTTACCAAACTTTTTACGCGCGTCGCTTTCACTCAACCCTACGGTGCCTATGGGTGGCTGACTGAAAACCGCCGACGGCACGTTCTCGTGCGACAGGCCACGCGGTTTGCCGCGATAGACCGTATCGACGAAAGCCATTGCCTCACCAATCGCCACCGGCGTCAGGTTGATCCGATTGGTGACATCGCCCACGGCATAGATATTGGCCTGGCTGCTGCGAGAAAACTCGTCCACTTTGATGGCACCGCCTTCAGCTAGCGCGACACCGGCTTCTTCAAGTCCAATACCCATCGTGTTTGGGTGCCGACCAGTTGCATACATCATCTGGTCGGCGGTGATCACGTCGCCATCGGTCAAATGGATGGACAGGCGGCCGTCATCGGCCCGCATCATGCTGGTCAGTTCGGTCTCTACCCTCAAATCAATACCTTTGACGACCAATTCCTCGCTCAGAGCATCGCGGAGACTTTCATCAAACCCGCGCAGAATCTTCTCGCCTCTGTAGACCAAGGTCACATCGCTGCCCAGACCGTTGAAAATTCCAGCAAACTCGACGGCGATGAAGCCGCCTCCGGCGATCACGATACGCTCGGGCAGCGCATCAAGGTGGAAAGCCTGATTGGAGGAGATAGCCATCTCCGTGCCCGGCTTGTTCGGAATAAAGGGATGGCCGCCGGTCGCAACCAAGATAGTTTCCGCCGTGAAGGATTTGCCTTCGACCGATACCGTGTTCTTGTCCAACAAGACGGCGCGACCGTCATGCATCTCGACATCCGCACCCGTCAGGAGTTTGCGATAGACGCCTTCCAGGCGCGCGATCTCGCGATCTTTGTTCTCAATTAAGGTCTTCCAATCAAAGGTGGGTTCACCCGGCAGGCTCCAGCCATACCCGGCCCCATCCTCGAAATCTTCGGCAAAGTGGCTGGCATAGACGAGAAGCTTTTTCGGAACACAGCCGCGAATGACGCAGGTACCGCCGTAACGATACTCTTCGGCAATGGCGACCTTTGCGCCCGTTCCCGCAGCCATGCGGGCGGCGCGCACGCCGCCGGATCCGGCACCAATTACGAAAAGATCATAGTCAAATCGGCTCATTCAACTTTTCCCATAGTCAGTGCTCCACGATGGGAGCAAACAACAGATGCCCCTATGCGGTCAGCGATTCCTTCGGTAAGGAGGCCATGAAAGCACGCTGTGATCCGCGCCAGCGGTAGACCGCCCAACCCAGCGCGACAATCGCTTGAACCGCAGCGCCTGCAAAGGCGGTCCAAGGCTCCAATGCGGTAGCTGGCGTGAAGGTCGAGGCCAGACGATGCAGCCCCATGCCCTGCAGCACCAGCGGCACCAGCATGTAAAGGAGCCCCAACCAAAAGATTGTCATCAAGTCCGCACGTCCACGCAGCTTGCCAAAGGACATTCCCAGGATGATGCCGACATCACGGAGCAACAGCGCCAAGCTTGCCAGCACTAAGGCCTGGAGATGTTGATCCGCTCGGCGTCCGAAATAATCGATGAACTCACGGTCGATCCACTCGCCTTCGATACCAAGAAATGCTGCGGCGAGACCAAAAATCAAGGTCAAAGCCAATGCCGGAAACCAACGTGGGATCCGCTCCTGCAATCTGCTCTCGCGACCGCGAAGGGCATCCAGGAACCGTCCGATATCCTGGGGATCCTTGCGATCCGCAAACAGCGCCAGATAGGTGCCAATACCCAACACCGCGCCAAACAATGCTGCCTGAATACCAGGAGAGTCGGCGCAAGTGGCGCAAGCCGTCACCAGGAAACCATTCAGATAGGCAGCAAACAGCAGCAGAAACAAAGCCCAGCCCCAGGGGCGGGTTCGCAGCTGCAATTCCTCACGCATCAACCGCAGGCACGACGCCACTGCCGCGATCAAAAAGAAGAGCTTGCTGCCGATAATGAAAGATCCCGCCGAAAAGCTAAGTCCATACCAATCAACAGCAGGATGCGCGCCGTAGATCGAGGCGACTGCGTCCTGCCCAAAGAAAAAGGTGCCGTCGGCACCCGCCAACAGCAGATACGCCAGCAAACCCGCGCCTTGGCAAAACCCGATGGCGAGTGTTTGCCGGTCATGGCGCTTGCGCAGAAGCACCAGGGCCGCCGCCAACGCCACGGCCTGAGCGAGCAAGGCATCAATGATAAAGGACAGTAACTCCAGACCCAGAGCGCCCGGCCCGTAACCCCACAGCGCGTGCCCTTCGACACCCTTCAGGCGTCCGATGACCAGAAATCCCAGAAAGACGATCGCCGCGAGCCACGTAAAGGCGGTCGCGCCGAGCATCTTCCCCCAAGTCATCTGCCATGCGCCCATGGAGGAGAGCCGCTGCCAATCCCATGTGGCGCCGCGCAACTCGCTGGCCAAACCCGATGCCGCGCGTCTGGTTCCCCACAGGATAGCGGTCAAAAAGAAGCCGATCTTGCCGGTCAGTGTATAACCCTCGGAGAGGTCGGTGATGCTACCGCCCGCTTCCAGGAGAGCCACAAGAAGGCCAGCCAGAACCGCGAGGCCGATCAGGCGTGACGTACTGATCTCCAACCAAAGATTGCGGCGAAACTCGGGATTCAACATCATGACCGCACCTCCTTGGATGACCCGCCGGCCCTTTCCCGAACAAGGCGCTCACGGTAGAGGCTTTGCAAGTCAGCCTCTCGAACCGCAAACTCGCTGACCTTGCAATCGGCGGCCAGGAGCCCGGCCAAAAGCGCGTGGCGAGCCTGCTGATCCGCCGGGATACGGACCAATGCCGAAAGCGTGTCGGCTCCACGAACAACCGCACCGGCCTGCTCGGCGAGGAGCCCCTGGAGGAGGTCGCCAAAATTTTCCTTCGGCTCGGACAGCGTAATCTGCAGCGCCACGGTCCCGGCAGCCTCGCCCTCGTCGTCCTCGACCCGCCTATGCTCGATCAAGCGGCCGTCGGATAGCAGCAGCATTTCGGTCGCATAGTCCGAAAGTTCGGCCAGAATGTGAGAGGAAACCAAAAAGGTCATGCCGTCATCGCGCAAACCGCGCAGCAACGTTGACAAGTCGTCGCGCGCTTCGGGGTCCAGGCCGGAGGCAGGCTCGTCGAGGATCACGAACCGGGGATCGTGCAGGATCGCCTGGGCAATGCCCAGGCGCTGGCGAAGTCCGCGTGATAGCGTACCGGCCGCCTGATCCAGCCGATCGGATAGGCCGACACGTTCGGCGGCTTTCAGGGTCGCCTTTTCGGCCTCAGCCATCGTCATGCCCTGGGATAGGCCCCGATAAAGCAAGCAGCGGCGCACCGTGAGTTGCTCATAAACCCCGAAAAAATCGGAAAGGTAACCGAGGAAGCGGTGACAGTGCCGGGGGTCTTCGCTCAAATCGACGCCTTCGATCACCACACGTCCGGCCGAGGGGCGTTCCAGTGCGGCAAGGCAGCGCATCAAGGTTGTTTTACCCGCGCCATTCGGACCGACGAGGGCCGTAATAGCGCCCGGCTCCAGTGTAAAGCTTACGCCGTGCAAAGCCCGATTGCCCGGGTAGTCGAAAACCAGTCCCTCCACGGTCAGCAAGGCCATACCGGAACTCCCTACATCAACGCGTTAACCGACGCGCTGGGTTAACTGGTCCAGGGTCCGTTCCGCCTCGCTCAATTGCTGGCGCAAGGTCTCGACCATGCCACGAATCTCACGGCTTTCATTGGAACCGCTGTCGGACGGTGCGCCGTCGCTACCGCCACTCAACAGCCAGTTCACACTGACATTCAGGATGCCCGCAAGCACCATGAGCTTGTTGGCGCGCACATCTCCCCTATCCGCTTCCCAAGCCCTAACCGTATCGGGTTTGACGCCTAGCTTGCGTGCGAGCAACGTCACGGAAATCTCCATCCTTTCCCGCGATTGCTTGATTCGGCTGCCAAGCGTTTCGGCCGATTCCTTAGTCATATCAACTCCTGTTCGTTTGATGATTTGTGGTTCCTCGCTAAAAAAACAATGACGGCGCAGATCACTACGCCGTCATTGCGCAAACCGAACCGCAAAAGGAAGCGATTACACGCCGCCCATGCAAAGGTACTTAATCTCCACGAAGTCATCGATGCCGTACTTCGAGCCTTCACGGCCCACGCCGGATTCCTTGACCCCGCCAAACGGCGCTACTTCGGTTGAAATAATACCGGTATTGATACCGACAATGCCGTACTCAACGGCCTCGGCAACACGCCAGACGCGCCCGATATCGCGTGAATAGAAGTAAGCAGCGAGACCGAACTCGGTATCGTTTGCCATGGCGATCACATCGGCTTCCGTCTCGAACTTGAAGAGCGGTGCAACGGGCCCGAAGGTCTCTTCGCGCGCGACCGCCATGTCCTGGGTCACGCCCGTCAGAATGGTCGGCTCGAAGAAACTCAGACCAAGCGCATGACGCTTGCCGCCAAAAACAACCTTGGCGCCTTTGGAAACCGCATCGGCGATGTGCTCTTCGACCTTCTGAACCGCAGGTTCATCGATCAACGGGCCCTGCGCGACGCCTGCTTCCATGCCGTTGCCGACCTTAATCTTGGCCGCAGCGGCGGCAAGCTTCTCGGCGAAAACGTCATAGACACCCGCCTGCACGTATATGCGATTCGCACAAACGCAGGTCTGACCAGCGTTACGATACTTGGACGCGATGGCGCCCTCTACCGCCGCATCGATATCGGCGTCGTCGAATACGATGAAGGGTGCGTTGCCGCCCAGCTCCATACCGACTTTCTTCACAGTGTCGGCACATTGCTTCATCAACAGTTTGCCGATCTCGGTGGAGCCGGTGAAAGTCAGCTTCCTGACGATTGGATTGGCGGTCAATTCGCCACCGATCGCGCGGGCAGAGCCGGTCACGACACTGATTACACCTTTGGGGATACCGGCCCGTTCGGCAAGTTCGGCCATGGCCAGCGCCGAATAGGGTGTCTGCGAGGCTGGTTTGATCACGATGGTGCAGCCCGCGGCCAGCGCAGGACCGGCCTTACGCGTGATCATTGCGTTCGGGAAGTTCCAGGGCGTGATAGCCGCCACAACGCCGATAGGCTGCTTGATCACGACGATTCGCTTGTCGGCTTGGTGTCCCGGCACGACATCGCCATAAAGACGCTTGGCTTCTTCAGCAAACCATTCGATGAAACTGGCGCCATAGGCGATCTCACCTTTGGCTTCGGCAAAGGGCTTCCCTTGCTCAAGCGTCAGAATTTGCGCCAGATCGTCCTGGTGCTGCATCATCAGATCAAACCACTTGCGCAGGATTTGGGCGCGCTCCTTTGCGGTCTTCGAACGCCATGCGGGTAACGCTGCGTTGGCTGCTTCGACAGCGCGGCGGGTTTCTGCTTCACCCATCTTGGGAACGGTGCCTAGCGTTTTGCCGGTCGCGGGATTGTTAACCTCGATGGTGCTCCCATCGTCGGCATCCACCCAGGCGCCGTCGATGAAACACTGCTGACGGAACAGCTTGGGGTCGCCCAGCTTCAGGGCGCCTGCCGAATCCAATGGCATGAGAAAGTCCTCCTTACAGAAATGTCGTGGCGAGGCCGTTCGCCTCGCATCAGTGAACAATGTGGTATCAGGTGGCGCAGATACTACCCCCGTAATCCCACGACTGCCAGTGTGGCTTTAAATATTTTACCAGGTAAAACCTGCGTCAATCGACGACGTCTGTGGCGCTCCGAGCAATGATGGCAAAGCGATCACTCAACGCGGCGAGTTCGGCTTGGTGCAAAGTCTCGGCCGCGACGACGCCGCCCTGACCGTCCGGCAAATCCCGTGTCGCGCAAGCCGGCGCGACAACGGTCGTGGAATAGCCCAGATCCAGTGCGGCGCGGGCCGTTGAGCTGACACACATATGCGTCATGAACCCAGCGATTATCAGGTTTTTCTGTTCCCGCTTTTTCAACTCTGCATCCAGGCTGGTCCCGGCAAAAGCGTTGGGCAAACCTTTGGTGATGCGAATCTCACCCTTTAGCGCTGCTACTTCATCGCAAAGGTCATAGTTCTTGGTTTCCGGATCGAAAAGCCCTCCGGGACGCCCCTTGTGCTGCACATGGATGATCGTGCTGCCAGCTGATCTGGCCGCGCCCAGCAAGGCGGCACAGGCTTCCAAGGCCGGACCTATGCGAGTCAGTGGCAGATGCCCGTCCAGATACTCTCTTTGCGCGTCGATCAGCAGCAGCACCGATTGGCTTACCTTCAAAGGCTCCTGAGACGCCCCGGCGAGCTGCAATAGCGTTTTCGCAATGACCATGCTTTCAATCCTCTATTCGGCGACAGGTGCGACGGCGGGCGCGCAAGGTGTGAAACCGCCTCGAAAAGCACGCTCGTAATGCCCGCGCTGCAGCTTCGCTGCGGTGACAAGATTTCGAAGAAGAATGGACACGGTTACGGGTCCGACACCCCCTGGAACCGGCGTGATCCAGCCGGCGACGTCGTAGCAACTATCGTAATCTGCGTCGCCGACCACGCGCGTCCCTCCGTCGGGCAAATCGATCTGATTAATGCCGATATCGATCACGGCAGCGCCCGGCTTGATCATGTTCCCTGTAACCAACCCCGGCTTGCCGACAGCGACGAAGACCGCGTCGGCTTGACGGGAGTGAACCTGCAGGTTTCGGGTCATGTGGTGGCAGACCGTGACCGTCGCGCCCTCGCTCATGAGCAAAAAAGCGATGGGCTTGCCGACAATCTCAGAGTGCCCGATCACGACGACCTCCAACCCTTGAAGACGCAAGCCGGTGTGCTTGAGCATCTCGACCGCCGCGACGGAAGTGCAGGGACCCATTACGAGGTCGTTGTAGACAATGTTGCCGATGGACGCCGGGTGCATGCCCTCCACATCCTTGAAGGGGTGTACCGCACCCTGCAGTTCCTTGATGAGAAGGTGGTCGGGAACCGGCCGCTGGATGATGATGCCGGTGACGCGCGGATCTGCGTTCAATGCGGCAATTGCCGCCAGGACCTCCGCTCGCGTGGCCTCTGCGGGAAACAGTTTCTGCTCGAAGGCTATGCCCAGCTTCTCGGCGACGCGTTGCTGGTTACGGATATAGATCATGGCCGCATCGGTATCGCCCACGGCAATGGAAATAAGGCGCGGCGGCCAGCCGGCATCGGCCAAAGCGCGCGCTTCTCTCGCTACCTCCGCGCGGATGCCTTCGCCGATCACCCTGCCGTCCAGAATCTTGTGATCGACAGGTGTCTTCCTCGCCTCGCTCAAGGCCATCTCATCCTCCGGAGCTATTCACTAGGTCGCAGAGGCTGTACCGCAAATCCCTTCGAGAGAAAAGGGACCACCTGTCACCCAACCCTTTCAAACCAGTCGGCGAGGCGGCGCCGGTCTGTCGATTGCCGCTCGAACCAAGCCTCTACGTTGCCAAGTTCGGCCGTTCGGTTCTGGCTGAGTTTCTTGTGGGCGTGCGCCTCGATGATACGGCAGCGCAACCCCGCGATCATTTTCTTGAGGCCTGCAACGTAGTCGTCAGGAGCATCGCTCAACTCCCAATCCGATCCCACGTCGCCCTCAAAAGCGGCCACTTGTCGGACCAGCAAGGGCTCCAACTCGTCATCCGGGATGATCTCGATCTGGACCAGAAATTGACTTGCGACATAATTCCAGGTCGGCACGACCTTGCCGCTCGCCTTTTTCTCGTCGTAGACCGACGGCGAAAGATATCCATCAGCGGCGTTGAACACCACGCGCGCCGTCACCGGGCCCTGCCGCGCCTCGGCAAACAGCGGGTTTGAGCGCAACAGGTGCGCATAGAGATAAGGGCCGGAATCTTCCTGTGCGGTTATAAAGGGCAAAAAAACAACCGTCGGCACTTCGGCCTGCTGAAAAAAGACATTGGCGAAGCGAACCGTCTCCGCGATCGCCAAGGCATCGCCGAGATCATCGCTGTGGAACAGTTTCGGTGGATAAATCGGCACCGGGCCCTCCCTCATCCTGAAAGACGAAACGGGAGCCTACTCCACGGTTACGGACTTCGCTAGATTGCGCGGCTGGTCCACATCGGTCCCCTTTGCAACTGCGGTATGATAGGCCAGCAATTGGACCGGCAACGCATAGAGGATCGGCGCCACGAAGGGATCGACCTTTGGCAGTTCGATGCGATGGGCTACACCGTCGCTGGCCTGCGCCAGCCCCTCCGCATCAGACAGCAGAATCACACGGCCACCACGCGCAACGACTTCCTCGACATTGGAAAGCGTCTTGGTCAGAAGCGGCCCCGATGGCGCGCAGACCACGACCGGCACAAGATCGTCGATCAGCGCAATAGGGCCGTGCTTCAGCTCACCGGCGGCGTAACCCTCGGCATGGATGTAGCTGATCTCCTTCAGCTTCAACGCACCCTCCAGCGCCAGCGGATAGAGACTGCCGCGCGCCATGTAGAGCACGTCCCGTGCCTCCGCCAACTCCTGGGCGATGCCAATGAATTGTGCGTCCATCGCCAAAACCTCGGCGGCGCGCTGCGGCACTTCCAACAAGGCTTCCGACAGGGCGGCCTCCCGATTGGCGGTCAAACTGCCTTTCGCGCGGCCAATGGCCAGTGTCAGGCAGGCCAGCACTACCAGTTGCGTCGTGAAGGCCTTGGTTGAGGCAACACCGATCTCCGGACCGGCGAGCGTTGGCAAAACCGCGTTGGATTCCCTGGCGATAATACTTTCGGGAACGTTTACAACGGACAGGATATGTTGGCCTTCGGCCTTGGCGTAGCGCAATGCCGCCAGGGTATCGATGGTTTCCCCCGACTGGGATATGAAGAGCGCTGCTCCGCCTTCGGGTAACGGCGCCTCCCGGTAGCGCAACTCAGAGGCAACATCGATTTCAACCGGCTGCCGGGCAATTTGCTCCAGCCAGTACTTAGCGACAAGCCCGGCAATATAGGCGGTACCGCAAGCCGAGATCGTCAGGCGTGGCAGGTTCCCGAGATCGCAGGAGACTTCCGGCAAAGCGACCCGCCGTTTGAGCGGATCAACATAGCTGGTCAAGGTATCTCCGATAACCGCAGGCTGCTCGAAAATCTCCTTTTGCATGAAATGGCGATAGCCGCCCTTGCCAATCAATGCGCCGGAGACCGCCGTCCGCTTGACCGGACGCTCCACCACGCTTCCTTGCGCATCCCGTACCTCGGCCCCATTGCCGGACAGGATTGCCCAGTCACCCTCCTCCAGATAGCAAATTCGGTCGGTCAATGGCGCCAACGCCAAAGCGTCGGAGCCAAGAAACATCTCGCCGTCGCCATAGCCAACCGCCAAGGGGCTGCCGCGACGCGCGCCGATCATCAAGTCATGCTGCCCGGAGAAAATAATCGCCAATGAAAAAGCGCCCTCCAGGCGATGCAGCGTTTCGGCCGTCGCCGCCACCGGGTCCAGCCCCGCCTTCAAACCCTGGCTCAGCAGGTGAGCGATGACCTCTGTATCGGTCTCGGTCTCGAAACTTTGCCCGTCCCCTTCCAGCGCACGGCGGAGGTCACGGAAGTTCTCGATGATGCCGTTGTGAACGACGGCAACCTGCGGCGTCATATGCGGATGGGCGTTTGTCTCGTTGGGGCGGCCATGGGTCGCCCAGCGGGTGTGGCCAATCCCTGTCGTACCCTCAATGGGCTTCTTCTCCATGACGGCCGCCAGGTTCTTTAGCTTTCCCTCGGCGCGGCGACGGTCAATTCCCGTACCGACCAAGGTAGCGACGCCGGCTGAATCGTAGCCCCGATACTCCAAGCGTTTCAGTCCGTCCAGCAGCAACGGGCCGACCGGGCTCTTGCCGATAATTCCGATGATGCCGCACATGGGCCGTCTATTCCTTCCCGCTCTTGTTATCGGGTTTCCGGTGGGTTTCGCGGTAACGCCGGGCGCCCTCCTTGATCCGCTTGGCCGGCGCGCGCGTCACGATAAGTTCGTCATCGGCAATCTCGCCGCCCACGGTGCTGCCGGCACCGACGATGGCACCCTTGCCGATCGTCGCCGGGGCGACCAAGGCCGCGTTTGAACCGATAAAGGCACCCGCGCCGATCTCGGTTCGGTGCTTGGCGAAACCATCGTAGTTGCAGGTGATGGCGCCCGCACCGATGTTCGCGCCACTGCCAATCGTCGCATCTCCCAAATAAGCGAGATGATTGGCCTTTGCCCCCGCCTCCAATGTCGTGTTCTTGGTTTCGACGAAGTTGCCGATGCGCGCACCCTCACCGATCAGCGAGCCCTCACGGATACGGGCAAAGGGTCCCACGACGGCATTGCGGGCAATCTCGGCCTTTTCGATATGACTGAAGGCGCGTATCCGCGCGCCGCCGCGCACGATAACACCAGGGCCGAAAACCACGTTGGCCTCCACCACCGCATCAGGCTCCAAAATCGTATCCGCCTGCAGGTATACGCTATCGGGATGTTCGAGCGTCGCGCCAGCCGTCAATGCTGCCTGCCGCAACCGCTGTTGCATAACGCTTTCGGCCGCCGCCAGTTCGGCGCGGGAATTGACCCCTTGAACCTCTTCTTCCGGAGCCAGAGCCACCGCCACGCGCTGTCCCGCGCCCACGGCCATTTCGAAAACCTCCGGCAGGAAATACTCCTTTTTGCTGTTGTCGTTCCGAAGGTCGCCCAGCAGATCGAACAAAAGATCGGCGTCGCCCATCAACAATCCGGCATTGCATAGATCGATAGCGCGCGTGGCTGCGTCGGCCTCTACCGCCTCGACCACCCGCAACAGGTTGCCGGCGGTGTCCAGTACAATGCGGCCATAGGCACCCGGATCGCGCGCCCTGAACGCGAGCGCCGCCAAAGCCGCACCCTGCCGCGCTTTCGCCGCGCACAGCGCCGCAAGCGTATCGGCGGTAATCAGCGGCGTGTCGCCATAGACCACCAGCACCTGGCCTTTCCAGTTCCGCAACTGGGCATGGGCACAACGCAACGCATGTCCGGTCCCCAGGCGATCTTCCTGCACCACGCAGGTGTGCGGCTGGACGGCGGCCTGCAATGCCTCCATCTCCGGGCCGATCACGACGACGATCCGGTCCGGCGCCAAAGGCTCCAACGCCTGCAGCACATGCCCGATCATCGGCCGTCCCGCCAAAGGATGCAGCACCTTCGGCAGGTCCGAGTTCATGCGTGTGCCTTTGCCCGCCGCCAACACAACCACGGCAAGCTCAGCCCCTTTGCAAATTTCCGCTTCAACAGTCATGACGCTTGGATCGCACCCAAATCTGTCCGAAAAAGGGCCGTAGTTCGACCATTCGCAAGAAGGTCGCATAGTGGTGCTGGCGTCGGCAACCGAACAATGGCACATGGGTCGCTGTATGAAAGGGCGCGCGCGGCATTGTCTCGGGTGCGCCGAGCCGTCACAGTTCCCCCTGGAAAGGACCCAACTTGAAACGTAACTGCCTGCTTTTCGACCTGGACGGAACACTCGTGCACAGCGCACCCGATCTTGCCGCCAGCCTGAATCGGCGCCTGGAAGCCCTGGGCCGAACGACGCTGGACCTGGAGGCCGTCACTGCCATGGTCGGCAATGGTTTCCAGAAGCTGCTGGAGCGCGCCTTGCTGGCGACTGGCGGGCCTTTGCCCCAGGCGGAATTCGAGGCCGTGAACGCCGCCGGTCTGGCCGATTATTTCGAGAACGCCACGACCCTGACCCGCCCCTACCCCGGCGTTGCGGCGACCTTGAAGGCGCTCAAAGATCAGGGTTGCCGGATGGCTGTCTGCACCAACAAGCCGGTGGCACCCTCATGGCGGATTCTGGAAGACCTGGGACTGGCCGGTTTCTTCGAGGCGCTGGCCGGCGGTGACTCCTACACGGTACGCAAGCCCGACCCCGGCCATATCAAGGCCCTGCTCGAAGAGATGGGCGTGGCCCCAAGAGGAGCCGTCATGATTGGCGACAGCAGCAACGACCTCCTTGCCGCCCGTGGCGCGGGCCTCCCGACCGTGCTTTTGACCTACGGTTATTGTCCCGAGGGCGCCGCCAACCTGCGGCCGGACGCGCTGGCCGAGAGCTTCACGGAACTGCCTGAAATCCTGCGGCGGCTTCCTTGACAGCCGCGCGCGCCTGGAATACATCAGGCCACCCACCGGCCTGAACGGCCAGGATAAAGGGCGCGTAGCTCAGCGGGAGAGCACTGCCTTCACACGGCAGGGGTCGCTGGTTCAATCCCAGCCGCGCCCACCATATTTTTGATGGGATAGAGCTTTGTATGAGTGTGCGCTTTGGGTTCACTTGAACCCAAAGCGACGCAATTCCACGTGTGGGAAAGGAGAAAGTGATGAGTGACATAGTGGTTCTTTGTTTAGCAAAAGCTCCAAGCGAAAAAACGCCATCAATTCGCAATTAGGTTTGCAAGCTTCTCGAATTCTCCAATGTACTTCTGGATATAGAATTGGTGTGGATTGAGTTTATCTGGCATGAGCAAAAATTGTCCGATTCGAAGCTCGTTTGGCGGCACAGCTTTTAGTTCATTTTGCAAAACCTTTAAGTACCCGGAATAGCTCTCACGGGAATTGTGAGCATGGTGGTTTCTCAGTCGCTTTAAATTTCTAAGAAGGTTCATATTAGCCGTATACACACTTTTGATTGGCTCCCCATCTTTTAGATACAATTCCGACCGGGAAACGACGGTATCTGGAGTGGTCCAATCTAGGAAATTTTGCGAGGATTTTATCATATCTACCGCATGCCAATAGCTCTTTGGCGCTATGTAGGATTGCGCCGTATTACCACTGAGCGAAGATTTTCCCATACAATATAGTATGAAAACTTCTTCAATGAAAATTTCATACGACCTAAATAATTCAAAGAATATAGATGCTTCCACGACCTCCAATTGAATAATTGAAAGAGTTCCAATTTTTGGACGCCTTGGCGCAGTGGACAATCGCTTTCGACTATCTGCCTCCAAGGCTTTAAGGCGATTCGCTGTCCGCAGAAAAGTCGCCAGGCTCGCGGATATTTTTCTTCTTAAAGCCAAAACTCACACCTTAAGTTGAGAGCGCTTGGCCAAGTTTCAGGCAAATAAACTCAGATCTAAATTTCCTTGATGCCGTGTCAGTCGTCGCTCTACGCGAACGGTCGATAAATAATTCAAATTCCTCGGGTATATCTAAATCATGACTTGCTGAAGTATACTCATCGTATCTCGCGCTTATTTCATCCAAAACCACTCGTATTTTACCGATATCTTTCGGTTTTATTTTTATTTTTTCAACTTCAATATTATCAACTCCATGCAAGAAATGAGATATAGATAAAAATAACGAATAAAAAAGCTGTATTCTTGACCAATTTGTTAGAGCCATTTCTCCATTTGGATATATAGCTGATACATACCTTGCTGTATCATAGAAAATTTCTGCTTTTTCTTCTAAAGGACCAGATTCATCTTCAAATCTTTTATAGTAAGTTTCAACATTTTTGTTAGTTTGGACACCACCAATCAATGATGTAAGCAAATCAGAAGCCAACTCTGCTTCCGCCATCCGATTGACACTACTTTTTGTCAACACCTTAGATTCTATAAGATATTCAACGATGTCATACCCAAGGCGGTAGGCTGTCTGTTTAAAGAATCCTAAATACTTTGCATTTCTAGATTCTTGGCCATTTAATTTAACAGTATAAGTATTTATTCTCGCAAATATATCCAGTATTTCTTTGTATGGTATGTCATACAGCAAATCAACGCCTATTTCATACTTAAGAAACTCATTTCTCTCCTCAGGAGAAAGACTTTCAAAGACTTTTCCTGCATGTCTTTTACTGTGCGCTCTAGATATCTTAAAATTACCATCATAGAAATCTAGAATGGCTCGGAGCCGTTGTTGGCCGTCAACGACAATCCTCACATTTCGTTTACTCTCTAACTTTTGAGTTAACAGCATCTTTGGTATGGGTTTACCTCGAAGAATTGTATCCACGAGGTATGACTTTGCTTTCTCAGTCCATACCGAACGCCTTTGAAACTCTGGAGACAAATCTAAAAGGTTTGTGTCACGCCACTCGATAAAATCCGAAATGTTATATACCCGTGTGTCAAAATTTTTCATTTTGGTCGCTCTCAGTAAGATCTGTTATCGAGTTGAAAATTATAGCCTGCGCCAGCAAACTCGAACAAGATGATCTGCTTGATCATCGGCTTTTGCTCTCTATTATCAAATGTGCCTTTTTTATGTAACCGCGGCAGATACGTAAGAATTTATTAAACAATAACGCAAATACTCCACAAACAGGCGCCACACCATAACGGCGCGAACGCCCCAGGCGATGTGGAGAGAAAAAAATGGCGACGGAAGCGACCTCGGCAACGCAGGCCGGGAATTCATCTGCGCAAACAAAGAATGAAAACCAGGCGAGCGCCGACGAGCGCGCCGTCGATACACTGCAAGCTGAGAACCCGGATTCCAGTGAGGAGTCAAGCGGCGAGGCCGCCGTTGAAACGTCGGTACAGGATATCGGCGAAGCACCCCAGGTCATTGCCCAGGCAATAACCCCGGAGACCGCAGCACAGGCCGACGGCGACCCCGCCGATGCGGTAGAGCAAAGCAGCCCAGCCGCGGTTCAGTTGGTAGAGACACCGTCGTCGGTCTCCAGCGCGGATGAAGCGCTGCTGAGTGATGCCATCGCTGCCAGCCTCGGTTTGGAGCCGGCAGCAGGCCCCTCCGATGCACAGCAAACCCCCGAAGCCACGGTCGAAGGAGGGGGCGGCGAATTTGAAACAGCCAGCGTCCAGGGACTGACCGCCCTTAGCGCGCTGAACCTACTTGGCGATGAGAATTACGCGTTCGGGGAGTTACCCGAACTAACGAACAGCGATCTTCCCTTTGCACGCCAGGCTGGCCAAGAAGCTCCTGTACAAGGCAGCGAGGGAAACCCCGATCCCGGCGGCAATCCTGACCCCGGCGGCAATCCCGATCCGGGTGGCAACCCCGACCCGGGTGGTAACCCCGACCCCGGCGGCAATCCCGACCCGGGTGGTAACCCCGACCCCGGCGGCAATCCCGACCTGGGTGGTAACCCCGACCCCGGCGGCAATCCTGATCCCATCGCGCCAACATTAAGCGGCAGCGACAAGGGCCAGGTAAGTGAACTCGGGCTCAAAGGACCCGGTGCTGAAGCCACGAGCGGTTCCTTCGCGATCACAGATGCCGATAGCAGCGGGCATAGCATCACTGCGGTATCCTGGGTGAACAGCGAGGGCATAACCCAAACAGCGATCCCGGTTCCATCCGGCAACGGGAGTGATTTCACTTTCGCCACGGAATACGGGCAGTTCCATGTGTTCCAAGACGCCGGCGGTGTCTGGACCTGGGAATATCAGTTGAACAGCGCAGCCAACCACCAGATCGGGGATGGCGACGTCGTGACCGAAAGTCTGTTGGTGCAGATGACCGACGACAGCGGACAGGTCTCCGGCCTCAACGTGGTGGGCAGCGTGGATATCGTAGATTCCGTTGTAATGCCGGGTTCAGCCTATCAGGTGGCCAGCAACGCCGCCGGATCGAGCTTGACTGGCGACTTGGGAATCGACCTGGGCCTCGATAGCGGACCCCTGCCCACCGGTGTAACCGGCATAACGGCAGACCTTCCCACGGGGTTCACGGCTGGCTCGGCGGTTCTGCAAGGCGACGGTTCTTATGAGATGGTTATCGACGGGCCGCAAGGGTCGTCATTCCTGCTGACGGTTCAGCCCGACGGCGCTTACAGTTTCGATGTGATCAATCCATTAATGCCGGACGTTCACAGCCTCTCACTGATCGATCTCAATGTGAGCAATAAACCGGTTCCAACAATCGCCGATGTACCGATCGGCGAGAGCGTGGCGGTCGCAACATTCACAGGATGGAGTCCGAACAAGGCTGGTGTCCTGGTGGCTGACGACGTCAATTCTTCCGGCCAAGGCATGGGGGTTGGCAACAACATCATCAGCGGCGGCGAAGTCATTCACGTGGCCTTTAGCCAACCTGTGGGCAACCTCTCGTTTGATATCAACAAGTTGAGCACAGGTGAGCAGGTCGGTTTTGCAGTCACGTTGGCAGACGCCGGCGGCACCCAGCTAACCGGCAGCTATGAACTAGTGACCCCCGGACTGACGGAAAGCAACACCCAAACGATTTCCCTGTCCGACGTTTTCTCCGCCTCTGATATCGCGGCAATGGAAGCGGCGGGAATTCTGGGCATCGACATCAACACCAACGGTACCGGTAGTGATTTCCGGTTGGTGAACATGTCCGTCGGCGATTGGAATGCGCCGATGGACGACGTCACCTTCAACTTCTCCGTCCAAGCACAAGACGGCGATGGAGATGCGGCCAGCTCCCTACTGTCCATAACTGTGGACGCAAGCGCCGATGGCCTTGGCACGATCATGGCTCAAAGCGGCGAGACTTACGCCTTGGGCGGTGCCGCGGACGCTGCAAATGGTCTGGATGACGGTGGACTGGTGGTCCTCAGCACACTTCCCGCGGAGCCGGTCGTGCTACACGGCTTTGATCTGTCCGATCCGGCCAGTGGCGGTGATACATTGATGCTGGGCGACCTTCTGACCGGTTTCGGCGGATCGGTGAATGATGCTTTTGGGCTGGGTTACCTTTCAGTCAGTCTCGAAGATCGCACCGGCGACGGAATCGATGACGCCATCCTTTCGATAGACGCGGACGCCGGTGGCGTGCTGCCGACCTACGAAGTGGTGATCTTCGACGGTGCCTCATCCCTGCCGAACCTGGGGAGCTTCGGCGACGCAGCGGATGTCCAGGCAGCCCTAGCCGATAACATCAGCCTGACCGTCTGATGAACGCTAGTCCACCCTTCGGTGTATTTGACACGCCGAAGGGTGGAAGCCGGTCCTTTCCGTTGCTACATTCTGGCCGCGAGGTTCGGCGCACTTTTATTTAGTGACAATCGCTCTGCTATTGATTCATTCTGATGAAAGAAAGCGAGTGTTCAAATCATGAGTTTCGAAGACAAAGTCGGCGCAGGACGACGCAAGCACGTACGTGGCACGGGTGAATGTGAGCTCTACCATAACGGTCAGCGCTACAGTTTGATCGACTGGTCCGTCGGTGGTTGCGCCGTTTCGGAAACCCTGCCCGGCGTCACCCCAGAAGCCCTGATAGAAGTCGAGCTGGTCGTCTTCGGTCCGGCAACGCGGCTTTCCCAAAAAATGACTGCGCGCGTCGTGCGCGTCGAATCAGGTGTGACCGCCCTGGAGTTTCAGGGGCTGGATACCGATGAACGGGACCTGCTGCTGATCGCCCAGGGCGCTTTCTCGAAGAACCTATTTATCCTCAGCGGCGACGACGAAGATGACCCTCTCGGCTCCTTGACCTGATAGGCCTCATTCGACTTATTTAAAGCCCGGTCAACACCGTCCCCATCGCCGTCAGGAGGCCCCTCCAGCTACCTGGAAGCCCTTGATCATCTTCTTGGCCGACTTCATGGCCTCCATACCTTCTTTCGAAGAAACCGCCACAGTCGTTCGCAGATTTGTGACGCCGCCGGTCGCCCCAGCGACCATGAGCGCCGCCATCGTATCAACCTCGCTTCGGCCCTTGCCACCTTCCATGATTACCAGGAAATCGTACTCCCCGAATGTGATGTAATAGCCGATGAGCTTCGCGCCCGCAGCGGCCGCCAGCTTCGCCACGGCTTTGGAGCGATCCTCCGGCTTATTCAGCATCCCCGCCATGGACTTTTGCGAGTAGCAACCTTGCGTAATGTAGTAGGTCATGGTGGTTCTCCCTCCCAGGCCCGCCACACAATGCACGCAGGCCGCTGGTATGGATCATAGTCCAGAATCAATAACATTCGAAAAATTTGGGCTATTTGAACGCAAATCTGCGCTTCTCGATCAAGATTCCAGAGGCACCTTCACGCTGTCTGTTTAACTTTTATTTAGATTTTTAGTGATATTGTCCGCGTTCCATGATGATGAGCGGCTACAACGCACGCCAATAAGAAACGAATAATCAACTATACGGGCGAAACCGAACCTTACGGTCGCCCGAAGGACAGAAGGATTGGCAGTTGGTTGGGTATCAGGCGGCAAAGATGACCGAGGAACCGGAAAGCGCTTATGAATGCCAGCTTGAAGCTGACCGGCTGCGCGCTTTACGACGCTATGAAGTACTCGACACGCCGCCAGAGGAGTCCTTCGATCGCATCACAAGGCTGGTGCAGGCTGTGCTTCAGACACCTATCGCCCTGGTGTCCCTTCTGGATGAATCCCGTCAGTGGTTCAAATCGTGCCAGGGATTGGATGTTCGCGAAACGCCGCGAGACATTTCGTTCTGCACCCACGCAATCAGGAATGATGAACCATTGATCGTCGAAGACGCACTGAACGATGCGCGCTTTGCAAAGAATCCGCTGGTGGTAAACGATCCCAACATCCGCTTTTACGCGGGTGTCCCACTACACACGCCGGATGGTTACCGCTTAGGCACGCTTTGCGCTATCGACCGCCAACCACGCGAGATAAGCCCGGCACAGCTCGCGGTCCTTCAGGATCTGGCGCGTATCGTGGTTGATGAGTTGGAGTTGCGCTCGATTGCCCGGATCGACCCCCTGACCGGTTTGATGACGCGACGCAGTTTTGACCTCGATACCGCCAAGGAAGTCGCTCGCTACAAACGCTATGGTTCCGCCCTGACTTGCATCAAGCTGGACCTCGATCATTTCAAGGCCATCAATGACACTTTCGGACACGCTGGTGGCGATGCCGTTCTAAGAGAGATCGGCTTGATTCTGAAGTCGGCGTTCCGTGAAGCCGACGTCGTTGGACGTCTGGGCGGCGAAGAGTTCTGCATAGCCCTGGCGGAGACCAAACCGGAACGCGCGCGCATTATCGCTGAACGAATCCGTGCAAAAATCGAGGGACGGGAAATTCCGTACCAGGGAGAGATCATCAAGGTCACAGCCAGCCTGGGTGTAGCGGGCATCACACAGCAAGACCAAGCTTTCGCGGATATCATAGGCCGAGCGGACAGTGCCCTTTACAAGGCCAAGACCGATGGCCGCAATCGTGTCGTCGCCTTCCCCTTCTAACGCTTGGCACAAGGCGTCGCCTCCTTCCGAAACGTCAAAGCCCTAGCCTTTCCTCAACTTGGCTCTCTAGTATGAAGGGCGGCGTTGGAAAAGGGAGAGGAAGAACATGCTCAAAGAGTTCAAAGAATTTGCCATGCGCGGCAATGTCGTCGACATGGCCGTTGGTATCATTATCGGTGCGGCATTCGGGGGTATCGTCAAATCACTCGTGGCCGACGTGATCATGCCCCCGATCGGTGTTTTGTTGGGCGGCGTAGATTTCTCCAACATTTTCATCAACCTGTCAGGCGGCGACTTCGACTCATTGGCAGCCGCGCAGGAAGCCGGCGCTGCGACGTTGAACATCGGCGTCTTCATCAACACGGTCATCAATTTCGTTATCGTAGCCTTCGCTATCTTCTTGCTGATTCGCGCGATCAACCAACTCAAGCGCAAAGAAGAAGAGGCTCCCGCCGCCGAGCCAACGACAAAGGATTGCCCGCACTGCCTTTCGACCATTCCCGTCAAGGCGACACGTTGCGGTCATTGCACGTCGCAACTGAATGCCGCCTGAGCCTTTGGTGGATCGCACAAGTTCACATTAGGACGGGATGACCGAATGACCGACGACCTTGGAATCTTCATCGGCAAGGGCGAGACAGCACAGTTTCTCGACCTTGCCCGGGCTAATCGGCACGGCTTGATCGCCGGCGCGACAGGGACGGGCAAAACCGTGTCCCTGCAGATTCTAGCGGAAGGTTTTTCGGATCGGGGCGTTCCGGTCTTCCTGTCCGATGTGAAGGGCGACCTCTCGGGAATTAGTCAACCAGGCGCGCCGAAGGATTTTCTTTTCAAACGGGCCGAGACCATTGGCTTGGAAGGCTACGGCTTCAAGCCCTACCCAACGGTATTTTGGGACATCTTCGGCGAACAGGGGCACCCTATCCGCGCGACGATTTCCGAAATGGGGCCCTTGCTTCTCTCGCGATTGTTGGAGTTGAACGACACCCAGGAAGGCGTCCTGAACGTCGCATTCGCGGTTGCCGACCGCCAGGGACTCCTGCTGTTGGATCTCAACGATCTGCGCTCGATGTTGACTTTCGTGGCGGAGAACGCCTCCCAGATTTCTGTTGAGTACGGCCATGTGACCGCCGCCTCGTTGGGCGCCATCCAGCGCCGCCTTTTGACGTTGAAGACCCAGGGCGGCGATCGGTTCTTCGGCGAGCCCGCGCTCAAGCTGGCCGATTTCATGCGCACCACCTACGAAGGGCGGGGCTTCATAAACATTCTGGCTGCCGATAAGCTGGTGACCTCGCCAAAGGTGTACGCAACCATGCTGTTATGGCTGATCTCCGAGCTTTTCGAGGAGTTGCCGGAGGTAGGGGACCCGGAAAAGCCCCGATTGGTCTTCTTCTTCGATGAAGCACACCTGCTGTTTAGCGACGCTCCCAAGGCTTTGTTGGACCGTGTCGCACAGGTTGTGCGGCTCATTCGATCGAAGGGAGTCGGCGTCTATTTCGTTACCCAGAACCCGCTTGATGTTCCCGAGGAGGTCCTTGGCCAGCTTGGCAACCGGGTCCAGCACGCACTGCGCGCCTTCACGCCCCGTGACGCGAAGGCTGTTCGGTCGGCCGCCCAGACGTTCCGGCAAAACCCTGCCTTCGATGCCGAAACGGCCATCACCGAACTTGGGGTTGGCGAAGCTTTGACCTCGACACTAGATCGCAAGGGCGTCCCCAGTATCGTACAACGAACCTTGATTCGCCCGCCGTCATCCAGGCTTGGCCCTGCCAGCCAGGCGGAGCGCCAGGAAGTGATCGCGCGCAGTCCGGTGGCCGGGGTTTACGACACCGCCATAGACCGTGAGTCCGCACACGAAATTTTGACTCGCCGAGCGGCCGAGAAAGCAGCTACCGAGGCATCGGAGCGCGAGGCAGAACAACGGGCTAAGGAACAGCAAAAACTCGAACGCGAGAGCAAGCGCGCGCCCTCTCGAAGATCAAACCGCCAAGGGATCGGCGAGGCTTTTGCAAAATCTGTGGTGCGTACGATCGGTTCGCAAATCGGCCGGCAACTTCTTAGAGGAATCCTGGGGTCACTTACAAAAGGTTAGCCACAATATGGGCAATAAGAAACGTGCGACCCTGATAGATCGACTGGAACGACTGCCTCGCGTCCGCCTTGGGCAATTGCCTACTCCCTTGGAGCGGCTGGATCGTCTCAGCAATGAAACCGGTGGCGCAGAAATCTGGGTAAAGCGTGATGACTGCACCGGCTTGGCATTCGGCGGCAATAAAGTCCGTCAGCTGGAGTATTATCTCGGTCAGGCCAGAAAAGCTGAGGCCGACAGCGTACTGATTACCGGGGCCGTGCAATCCAATTTCGTGCGCTCCTGCGCTGCCGCGGCGGCGAAGATGGGCCTGGAGTGTCACATACAACTTGAAGAGCGTGTGCCCAGGGACGATGAATTCTATCGTCAGTCCGGCAACGTCTTGTTGGACCGCCTGCTGGGCGCCCAAATTTACAGCTATGCGAACGGCGAAGATGAAGCCGGCGCCGACCGCCGCCTCGGCGAGATCGCATCCGACCTTCGGGCAGCCGGGAAGCGACCCTACATCGTGCCGCTGTCTCCGGGGCACCCGCCCTTTGGCGCACTGGGTTATGTTGCGGCGGCGGCTGAACTAGCGGCACAGCTTGCAGATCAAGGCCTTGCGCCACAGGAGATCATCGTCGCATCGGGCAGCGGCGCTACCCACGCCGGGCTTCTGTTCGGCATCAGAGCCCTGGATTTGGATATCGTCGTGACTGGGATCTGCGTCCGGCGGGACGCAACCGCCCAAAGACAGCGGATCGAATCGCGTTGTCAGGAAATCGCCGATCTGCTGCAGATGGATAACCCCGTCCGGAACCATGACCTGCTGCTCGACGACAGTTATCTTGCACCGGGCTACGGCAAGCTGAACGCCGCTTCAAAGGCCGCATTGCTCGCCACGGCGCGCAGCGAAGGTTTGCTGCTCGATCCGGTCTATACAGCCAAACCGATGGCCGCTTGCCTGGATCGCGCGGCAGCAGCGCAGGCCGGGTGTAAAATAATTTTCATTCATACTGGAGGCACGCCCGCACTCTTCGGGTATCATGCTGATCTGCAGACGCTTTTCTAAGCCTCTGCCCATCCTGGCCTTCGTGGAAGGAGCAGCATGCACGAACCAGACTTACTAGTTGACGTAACGGTCATTCTGCTGGCAGCCATAACCGCTGCAGCGCTCTTCCAACGTCTCAAGGTAAGTGTGGTTCTGGGCTATCTCCTGGCAGGCGTCGTTGTGGGCCCGGGCGCGCTGGGTCTTGTCGCCCGCAACGAGACCATCGATTTACTGGCCGAGCTGGGCGTTGTGTTCCTACTATTCTCCGTTGGCCTGGAATTACCCCTGCAGCGTCTGCGAACCCTGCGCAATCAGATGTTGGGGCTCGGCCTGGCTCAGGTCGTGGCAACCATAGTGGTGATCCTGGCCCTACTCTGGCTGGCGGGTTTCAATCCGGCGGAAGCTTTCGTCCTCGCCGCCGCGCTCGCCCTGTCTTCCACCGCACTCGTTTTGCGGATGCTGTCGGAAAGCCGCGAGATCGCAACCCGCGTCGGCCGCAATGCCCTGGCGGTTCTATTGACCCAGGATGTCGTCGTCGCCGTTCTCCTTGTGGCGGTCGGAATCCTTGGGCAAACGAGCGACGTCGGCTGGGAGGGGCTGGCATTGATCGCCGGGCGCGTGGCGCTGGCACTGGTGCTGTTCCTATTCCTTGCGCCACGGCTGACACAGTTCCTGTTTTCCCGCGTTGCCGCCTTGGCCTTGCCGGAAATCTTTACCGCCCTGACCCTCTTGATCGTCATTCTCTTCGCCTGGGTCAGCGAAGCCGTCGGCCTGTCCATGGGCCTGGGAGCCTTCATCGCGGGTATGCTGCTTGCCGAGACCAGTTATCGCCACCAGGTGGCTGCCGATATCTTGCCTTTCCGTGTCCTGTTGTTGGGGCTTTTCTTCTTGTCCGTGGGTATGTCCTTGGACCTCTCCTATGCCTTCGCCGAGGCGGACAAGGTTTTGGGCTTGGCTATCGGATTACTCGCGATCAAGGGTGTAATCCTCTTTGTCATCGCAAGCAGCGCCCGTCAGATGCCTGGAGAGGCACTGCGGCTGTCGCTTCTGCTTGCCCAGGGTGGTGAATTCTCCTTTGTCCTGATCGGGGTCGGCGCCGGGCATGGATTGGTCGGCGCGGAGAACGCCCAGCTTTTCATCGTCGCGGTGGCTATCAGTATGATCGCAACGCCCCTACTGGCTAAAGCCGGACGGACCCTGCAACGCCGCATAGATCATCCCAGAGCCGCGCTGCCGGAGTCCGAGGGAGAAAATAAGGAAACACCGGAGGACCACGTAGTGATCGCGGGGTTTGGACGCCTGGGTCGGACTCTGGCCGGCAATCTTACCCAAGATAACCTGCCCTACATCGCCGTCGATATCAGCGGTCAGGAGGTCGACCTGGCCCGGCGAGAGGGTTTCCGCGTTTACTTCGGTGACGCAACCCGCCCGGAAGTCCTGGAGGCCCTGCACCTCGGCGCGGCCCGCGCGGTGGCGATCTGCATCAGCGACCCCGAGCACACCAGCCAGTTGGTTGCCTTGATTCACTACATTTTTCCGGAAATGCCGATTCTGGCCCGCGCCTACGACGAACGACACGCCGCTGAATTGAGGGCGCTGGGGGCCACCGACGTTATCACCGAGCTTTCGGCCACCGGCCGACAGTTCGCGCGCAAACTAGGCGCGGGCACGACCAGGGACGACTGAAGCGCTCAGGCCCGCGCTTTCAACCCAAGGCCGGCCGCGACGACCAGCAGACCTGCCGCGACCAGGGAGGGTGCGGTGAAGGAGCCGGTCAGGTCGTGGGTGTAGCCCGCGAACCCCGGCCCGATCACTTGGCCCAGTCCGAAGGCCGCCGTCATCAAGCCCAGGCTGCGGCGCGGGTCTCCTTGCGACAGCGAGCGCGCGTGCATCAGGCCCAAAGCAGTCAGGCCCATGAAGGTTCCACCCAGCAGGGCCGCCGCCAGCAACACCGCCACGAGGTCGGTCGAGAGGACGCTGAGAGCCACACCAAAGGCCTGGACGAGACAAGCCACGACAAAGCTGCGATCATTCCCGATCCGGCGTCCCATCCATCCCCAGAAAGCCACCGAAGGGGCCGCGGCCACGCCGACCGTCAGCCAGACGTAAGGCTCGATGGGCTGCAACAGTGGATCGCTGCGCACCATGGTCGAGATGAAAGTGGCGGTGATGACGTAACCGAACCCGAAAAGCCCGTAAGCGATGATAAGGGCGATCAAGCGCGTGTCCCGCTTGCCTTCACGCCGGACTGGGGGAGCGGCCGCTTGAACGGTCTTTCGAGCGGGCACAAGGCGAATCACCGCTATCAGCCCACCGAATGACAAAAGCCCGCTGGCCAACCAAAGGCTGCTCCAACTGCCGCCAAACGCCGCCAAAGCACTAACCAGCAGCGACGAGACAACGATGCCGACGCCGACACCCGCGAAGAACAAGGCTGAGAGCTTACCGCGACCAGCCTGGGTCAGCGCCTCGAGGATATAGGCCGCCGAGAAGATCAAGGCAAAAGCACTCGCCACGCCGCTCACGAACCGCAACAACAGGAACGGGGCCATCTCATCGACTAGCCCCATAGCTGCAGTCGTTGCCGCGCTAACGCCCAATGCGGATAGGAACCAGAGGCGACGATCGCCTGGAAGGTGTGACTTCGATGCGGCCAGCGCGCCCAACAAGTATCCAAGAAAATTAGCGGAGGCGATGAGGCCGGCTTGGGGCGGCGTCAGATCCAACGCCTCCTGCATGAAGGGCAGGATGGGTGTGTAGACGAAACGCCCGATGCCCATCGCCGTTGCCAGGGTAATGAGGCCGCCGGTCGCCAACAGTATGGATGATGCCGATGATCTTTCCGTCATTGTTCGATGATATCAGTTGCCTCTCACACCTACAGAATGCAGATCGGGAAGGCCTGCCATGCCTATTGAAATCTGTCGTCCTGAATCTTGCTATGCTTCCACAAGTTACTTGTCTTGCACCGGCGCGGCGCGGTCTTGGTCGCCAGCGGCGGCCGGATCCAGCGGAATGGTGCCCGGGCTCGCCGCGACCGTCGCCAGCGACCAATCGTCCTGGGTCACAGGGGCCTTGCGCCAGATCATGCGGAAGATCGTAAAACCAGCCAACCCCCAGAGGATGAGCGACAGAAAAAGGGCAAATCCCGACGGCCCGGCCGCTTCCATGAAGAAGGAAGCAAGCGGCGTACCGATCACCGAGCCAAAGCTGTAGGTCAACGATAGCGCCGCGGCGACACCGACAAGCGATGTTTTGGGAAGACGGTCATTCGTATAGGCCAGCATGACGGCGTAAAGCGGAAAAATGCTCGTCCCGATAACCGCCGCCGTCAGCAATAGAAGCGGCCAGGCGACATCTCCCGGTTCCAAAAGAAACCAGACCAATCCACTCCCTAGGGCGCCGAATAGAGCAACCGAAAGAATGACGGCTCGCCGGTCGAAGCGATCGGATAGCCAACCGATGGGAAACTGAAAAAGCAGCCCGCAAAACATGGCGACCGACATGAACCCTGCAATGCTTTCCGCATCCAAGCCCATACGCGCGCCAAAAGTCGAACCCAGACCCAAGAAAGCACCCTGCCCCGCACTGATGACACCGATACCGATCACCCCCAGCGGCGTTTCGCGAAACAACCAAATCAACCCGAAGCTGTTCGCCTTTGTTGGCTCCTCGACGACAGGCGCGCTGGCGCGCGTCAGCGTGATCGGCACCAGCGCGAAGGAGAACATGATCGAAGCGATCACGAAGAGATCGAAGCCCGAGGCCGGGGCGAGTCCCGAGATGATCGGCCCAACGATATAGCCGACAAAGGCGGCGCTGCCGTAAAGCGATAACAAGCGTCCCCGGTAACGGTTGTCTGCCCTGGCGTTCAACCAGCTTTCCACGACGATGTAGAGCCCCGCGAAGCAAAAGCCGGTGACGAAGCGCATCAAAGCCCAGGCATAAGGATCAACGATCAAGGCGTGGGCAAGCGCAATGCCCGAAACAATGGACCCGAAGGCGGCGAAGGTGCGGATATGACCAGCGATCCAAACCACGCGCGGCGCCAGCAGCGCACCGAGACCGAAACCGGCAAAGTAGGCTGCAGAAATCCAACCGATGGTCGGCAGCGAGAATCCTTCCAAATCCGCTCGCAGGCCCAGAACAACGAACTGTAGGCTATTGCCCGCCAACAGAAGCGCGAAGCTGACGATAAGCGCCATAACCGAAAGCAGTAGCATACGCATCGCTCTAGAACTCCCATCCGGTTGCGCGATATCGTCGGTGCCGCCTATCCTGGCAACCTCATTGCCTGATCCCTTAGGCTTGAGCAACCACCAAACGACAGGGAGCAACCGAAATGCTGCGCACGACGATTGCGGGAAGCCTGCCAAAGCCGCATTGGCTGGCAGAACCTGAAAAGCTATGGGCCGCCTGGCAGTATGAAGGCGAAGCGCTTGTCCAGGCGCAACGCGACGCGGCCCTGGCCTGGGTAAAGCATCAGGAAGATTGCGGCATCGATATCGTGACCGAGGGCGAGCAGTTCCGCATCCATTTTGTCCATGGCTTCTTGCAGCAAGTCGAAGGCATCGATTGGGATAAGAAGACAAAGATGGGAATCCGCGACAATCGCTACGAAGTCGATGTACCGACGGTCACGGCACCGGTTAAGCGCAAAGGCTCCGTTCATGGCGCCCAGGCCGCGTTTGTACGCAGCCATACCAAAAACGAGCTGAAGTTCACCCTGCCTGGACCCATGACGATCTGTGACACGATCGCGGACGGTCACTACGGCCGTCGCGCCGACATGGCCATGGCCTTCGCGGAAATTCTCAACGAGGAAGCCCGCGAACTCGAGGCCCTTGGTGTCGATGTCATTCAGTTCGACGAGCCGGCCTTCAACGTCTTCATGAAGGATGTCCAGGATTGGGGCGTGGTCGCCCTGGAGCGGGCCATAGAGGGTCTCGCCTGCAAGACGGCCGTCCACATCTGCTACGGCTACGGCATCAAGGCCAACATCGATTGGAAGAAAACCCTGGGCAGCGAGTGGCGCCAGTACGAAGAAATCTTCCCGGCACTCAACCGAAGCAAAGTCCAGCAGGTTTCCCTGGAATGCGCCAATTCAAAAGTGCCCTTGTCCCTTCTGGCATTGCTGGATCAAAAGGAGCTGCTTGTCGGCGCCATAGATGTGGCGTCACTGGATGTGGAAACACCCGAGCAGGTCGCGCAAACCTTGCGCCAGGCAATGGCCTACGCGGAGCCTGAACGTATCTTCCCCTGCACCAACTGTGGCATGGCACCGCTGCCCCGCCACGTAGCCGAGGGAAAACTAGAGGCCTTGGGCGCAGGCGCCAAGCTGCTGCGCCGGGACCTCGGCGTGACCTGATGGTTGCTGAGTCTCAAAGCAACGGTCGACCACAGGGTCGGGCCGCTGAAATTATCGAGGCTTTGAAACTATGCCCGCACCCGGAAGGCGGCTGGTTTGTTGAAACCTTTCGAGACACCGCCGCCGACGGACGTCGCGGTACCGTAACCCAGATTTACTATCTGCTGGCCGCTGGGGAACGATCCGCTTGGCATCGGGTCACCGATGCCACGGAGATTTGGCACCACTTTGACGGCGCGCCGTTACAGCTATCCCTTGCGGATGAGGCCGCGGGGCGACGGGTCGTGATACTGGGCAAGGACGTCCAAAACGGCGAGCAACTCAACGCCGTGGTGCCTATGGGTTGCTGGCAGGCGGCTCACTCGCTAGGGGATTGGACTCTGGTCGGCTGCACGGTCGCACCCGCCTTTGAGTTTGCGGGCTTTGAAATGGCGCCGGATGGTTGGGAACCTTAATGACCGTCACCTTCCTTTTGACCCACTTTTCCGGTCAGTGCACCACACCACTTCCCGAATGACGCAGCACGTTGAACTGACCGTAGCTGTTGTTCAAATCTAGCTTGATCGCGCCGGTGGCCTTGGTGGATGCACTCCCGATCTCCGCCAATTCGAACTCGATCCCGTTGGGTATATCAATGCGCACCCTGTGTTCATCGCCAGTCGCCGGAGAGACTATCGGTTGTCCAACCGATGTGATCACCCCCTCGACGGAGACATTGGCGCGGCGAGCATCGATATCAATCTCCAACTCTATCGCTTTGAACAGCGGTTCATGGATGTGGCTGGACATTGCGTGAAAAACCCACCAGTGCGTTGCTGCTTCTTCGGTTTCACCACCATAAAGAACGGTCTGCAAAGCATGGCGCTGTTGTGCATCAGCGCGCTCGTCAATGATGGCTTGAAGGGTCCCGTTGCCCTCGAAGATCGGACCGGGCCAAGCGTAGAGCATGACCACACGCAGTCCATCCAACTCTACATCGCCATAATGCCCCTTGTTGATTTGCAGCGCTTCGAAACCACGACAATGCCCTTCGTTCGGCAAGGCCTCAAACTGACAGGGGCAACCCCAATCGCAATTGCAGTTTCCGAACTCCAAGCCCTCGATATACCAATCGATCATCTCCCACTCCTCTGACGGCGCCTCCCCCACGCTCCGACAACTCAATATTTCTCTCCAGGGTCGTTTATTGTCATATTATTGCATTTTTTTGAATATCGTGCGAGGCTCGCCACCTGCCAACCCCAAGCAAGAGGGTGACCGACCGTGAGACCGAGAGGCGGTACGTTTGTCGCACTGCAAGGGAGCTCACCATGTCGAGCACAGATTGGGCTTTAAAGGCCGTTGAAATGGCAACGTGCAACTGCGATTGGGGCTGTCCCTGTCAGTTCAATGCTTTGCCGACCCACGGCGACTGTCGAGCCGTCGTTACCATTCGGATCGAAAAAGGCCACTTCGGTGACGTCTCGTTGGACGGCGTGACCTTTGCTTGCCTTTTCTCCTGGCCCGGACCGATTCACATGGGCCAAGGACAAGGCCAGCTTATCGTCGAGGAATCCGCGAGCCCCGACCAAAAGGCTGCGATCGAGAAAATCTACCGCGGCGAGGATACTGAGCCCGGCGCCACTGTCTTCAATGTTTTTTCTAATGTAATCGATAAGTACCATGAGACACTGACGAAGCCGATCACGTTTACCGCCGATATTGGTGAACGAACCGGAAGTGTTCGAATTCCTGGCATTGTCGAGGCGTCGGGGGAACCGATCCGTAATCCGGTAACCGGCCTGCCACACCGGGCCCGTGTGAACCTGCCACATGGGTTCGAGTACGATGTTGCGGAGTACGCCAGCGGGAACGCGAAGACATTGAGCGGCCCCATCGAACTGCTTTGGAATTCAAGCCATGCCCATTTCACGCAACTCGATTGGACGCCCGCCGGCCCACGGCACGGATAGGCTCCTGCCACCGATCCAGCATAGGTCGAGCACTGCATGAACGGAATGGTCGCGATCCTCAAGCATGACCGTTGGATCGTTGGGGGTGCGCTTGTCCTTGTGACACTGGGATCCTGGGCCTATTTGCTGACCGGCGCGGGTATCTCGATGACCCCTGCGGATAAGCTCTGGAGCCCAGGCTACTTCCTGGCAATGCTGCTAATGTGGTGCGTCATGATGGTCGCCATGATGCTGCCGAGCGCAGCGCCCATGATCCTGACGTTTGCTGCGATCGGTCGCAAGCAAACCAAGTTTGGCGCGAGAAACCTGGCGTTGGTCCTTTTTACGTCCGGCTATCTTATCGTGTGGTGCGGATTCAGTTTGGGGGCAGTGTTTCTCCAATGGGCGCTGCAACGTGCCGGGTATCCCAGCATGATGCTGGCGGAGAACGCGCCCCTTCTAAGCGGCGCGCTTTTGATCGCCGCAGGACTTTGGCAACTCACGCCCATCAAACAGCAGTGTCTGCGCCATTGCCAAAGTCCGGTGAAATTCCTGATCCTGCGGTATCGCCCCGGCCTACCGGCAGCCCTCAAGATGGGGTGCCAGCACGGCCTATTCTGTCTGGGCTGCTGCTGGTTCCTGATGCTGCTTCTATTCTATGGCGGCGTGATGAACATCGCCTGGATTGGCGGATTGGCGCTGTTCGTACTCGTCGAGAAACTTACGCCTCCGGGACATTGGGTGACCAAAACGACGGGGTGGCTCCTCATAATCTGGGGCGTGATCTGGAGCGCCACCGGAATTCACCTGGTCAGTTAACCCTAGCGACTTTTTTAATGATTTTAACAATAGAGTCTCCTAGGATGCCGCGGGCAACGCAGGGAGTAGGCAGATGGAAAAAGGTAACGGCATTGTTTACGTCATAATCGGGGTCGTCTCCGCCTTGATTATGTATACCGTTGCAGTCCCGGGCGGCTGGGATTGGATCGAAGATGTGCTCTACTTCCAGTACTAACCTCAATCAGGGCGCGCCATGCTGCGCTGAATTCCTGCTGAGCGCGGCCTCATTCCCGCCACCCAGGATTGCGTCCGTCCTCGTATCACGCCGCTTTTCGCGTGATGATCTCTACCGGCGCTATGGCACCGCCAGAAAGACCGGCGCGTAAGTTCCCGATTTTTTCCGGCGCCGTTTTACCCATCACAACATGGGCACCGAGACTACGCGGTAGCTTTCCCTTGGACTCCTCTGCCATCCTCTGGAAGAACGCCAACGCTTCGGCCGTTCGTTCGTGTTCTGCCACCACATTCAGACCGGCGGCCTCCAGGGCCAAACGATACTCTTCCGGCTTTGCCAGAAAACTGATCCGTGCGTGGCTGGCCCAGGGAACCGGGTAGCTGATATCCGCCGTGCCAACCCGCATGACATCGTAAACCCCGAAAGCCGCCCCGGGCTTGAGTACGCGCGCGACCTCACGAAACAAGGCCGCCTTGTCGGCAATATTCATCCCCACGTGGAGCATGTAACCACCGTCGAAGCTGTCCGCCTGAAAGGGCATGTCCAGCGCACTACCACAGTGCATTTCCACCGCATCCGTCAGTTTCGTAACCCGGTTTAACGTCTCGGCCACCTTGACGAAATCACCAACGAGATCGATCCCGGTAATGTGGCAGCTCTTTTGCTGCGCAATCGCCCTTGCAGGCCCGCCGACGCCCGCGCCCACGTCGAGCCACCGCTGACCCGCAAGAATGTTCAGGCGATCTGCAAGCTTCAACGTCGCATCGAGGCCGCCGATATGAAACTCATCGACGGGCGCCAAATCAACGGGAGACGGGCTTTGCCCGTCGAATCCCAACTCAGCAAGGGCCCGTCGAAAGCCCTCTTCAAGGTCTCCATGGCTGTAATGTGCGGCGACGTCGCTACTGCTTGATTCTGGCATCAATTCCTTGTCCTTGCCGAAAGGGCTGAGGTCTAAAACAGTGATTTTCGTTGCGTAGAACATAGCACTCAAGCTTAAATATTCGCTCAGTTTCCGAGCGCACGGCGTATTTGGCTTTGTCTAGCCTGGCTAAGTTGCTTAACCCCGTGGAACTCGGCGAATTGACATCCGCCAAGGTAGGGAACCTCGGCGGCTTTGCTATGACGAGGAGGGATTCCCCAATGACTAAAGGAACCGTAAAGTGGTTCAATGCGACCAAGGGATATGGCTTCATTACACCTGAGGACGACACCAAGGATGCATTCGTCCACATCTCCGCAGTTGAGCGCGCCGGACTTACCGGCCTCAAGGAAGGACAGGTCGTTAGCTACGATCTGGAAGCCGGCAAGAATGGTAAAATGTCGGCGCAGAACCTGCGGGTGGAGGAGTAAGCGCGTTTTTGCTTACGAGAATAAAGGCCCGTCGTTTTGCGGCGGGCCTTTGTCTTTTAGCATCATTGCAACTCAACCTGCGACGAGCGTTTAGGGAAGAATCTCCGCTGGCGCGGACTTGCGGCAGACATACCAGCCGCCGCCGCTTTGCGTTTCAAACCCCGCCACACCCCAACCGGTCGCAACTTCCGAACGATCGAAGGCAATGGCATAAAGCTGCACCTGGCCGATCAGATCGCTGCTGTCCATCGCGACGACCCGTTGCGTCGAACCGGACGTCACAACGGCAATCGGCAATCGGTCTACGAGAAATTCCGAACTGTTCTCCCGGTTGATCGTTACGCGCAGCACGGCATCTTTCCCGTCGCGCACGAAAGCGACCACATCGCGCCCAGGACTGATAGGCGAGCCCTCAGGCAGTTGCTTGCTGTATCCGTACAGCTTGCGCGGACCATCGCAGATCAAAGCAGGTCCGGTCGCATTGCGCACCTGGGCCGCTTCATCGGTCTGTGCGCGAAGGGGCGATGCGGTAAGAAAGGCCAGCAAGGCCAGGCCTGATGCCAGAAGGGCCGTCTTCGTTCTCTGTCGGGGCCTGCTCATGATTCGATCCTTGCTCAATGATCCAAATACGCCGGATGCACGCTAACCTAGTCGGGAAATGTCCGATCGGCTAGAATAAGTCAGCGCCACAGAAAAAAGCCGCAATAGGCATCCGGTGCAAGGTAGGAAAAATGGGGGGCAGGGTTGGACGCAGCCTATATCGCCAACATAGAAATCGTGGGCACGTGTAATCTTCGCTGCCCAGCTTGTGCCGTGGGCAATTACCCCGACGGCCAACGTCAGCTAGGTAGCCTTGGCGGCACCATGCCGCTCGCCCGCTTCGAAGCCATTCTGGACAAGCTTGCTCTTGAATCGCCGGTTCCAAAAGAACAGCTCTTCGTGGCGCTCTACAGTTGGGGGGAGCCCCTGATCCACCCGAAAATCGACCTTCTCATCCGCGCCACCAAGGAGCGCGGATTCCAGGTCGGCGTTTCCAGCAACCTCAACTATGGCAACCATCTTGAAAAAATGATGTTGGCCGAGCCGACGGAGGTCTGCATCAGTCTCTCGGGTTTTCGGCAAGCAACCTACGGGCGGAGCCACCGCGGCGGCGATGTAGAAATTGTCAAATCCAACATGCAGCGTATCGCCGAAATCCGGGAGGCCAATGACCTCGATACAAAAATTATCGTGGCTTACCACCTCTATCGCCATAACTGCGGCCAGGATCTGTTTGAAATGGCGGAGCTGGCTGATCGGTTGCGTTTCACGTTGAACCCCGTATGGGCCCTGCTGTTACCCCTGGAAAAGCTGCTGGCCGCACGGGACGGAATGATTGCCCAAGCCGACCAGGAAACGGTCGCCAATCTGTTGCTCCACCCCGACGAGCAGTTTGCCATCGCCCGGGAAAATCTCGATCTCAAGGGCGGCTGCGATCTGCAAAGCAAGCGCATTGATGTGGATGTCGACGGCGCCGTGCGCCTGTGCTGCGCTACCTTTGAGCGCGGCACGAACATTGCGGCCGACTTCCTAGACCAGAGCCTGGACGACCTCCACCGGCGCAAAGAGCGCTCCAAACTATGCGACGACTGTATGGGTTGTGGAGCAAACCGTATCTTCATGGCCTCCGACATCGACCGCTGGATGGAGATTGGCGGGCCACGGATCGCTGCGCAAGGTTACCTCAATAACGCCGGCCTGGGCCGTTTGGACGCGCCAGACCTGCCGCGCGAACAGAACCTGCAAGCTGAGCTTATCGCGGCCCACCATGCTGACGACAGGCGACGCTATGAAGCAGCCCATGCTGCCCTCGCCCGGCGTTTACGGCTCAAGTACGGATACGATGCCATTGCCTTCTCCGCCTTTCGATCCCGCCTCACCCAACGCAGTGATGCTGCTAAAGTGTGGCGGCGAGGCTTCCACGGACCACTGGACCCACTCCGTCTCTATTTCGCTCAAAACAGAGCGGCGCGGCGCTTTGGCCTAACTCCAACCCTTCATGGCGGAGACGACCTCCACGACCTTCTCGCACTTGCCAGAAATTGGGATGAAGGCGATACCCGATACCAAGCGACAGCCCAAGAAATTGGGGACCATTGCCGACGGCTGCTGGATCGCTCCGCCGTCGCTTGATCGTTTGTTACAAATTTAGACATCACTTTAATGGCTTTGTCCCACTGTGTAGGGCCATATTTGTCCGGTATGGCGCTGTGAACTCGGAGACCACAATCCGGCGCGGCGCCAAACCTTGGGGGGCAAGAGTGGAGGCAGCCATGGCTGCGCATTTGGGTCAGAATTTGGTTGGTCAAAGTCTTGTTTGGCGGTTGCGACACCGATCAGGCATGCGTCGCATCATGGTGGGCGAATCTCGACGCTCGCGTTGGCGTCAGCTCTTTAGTGTTGTCACGTTGACATCGCTAAGACGCCCCAACCTGCAGCGACTTACACGACAACCAACGCCGCAAAGCTCAGTTAAGCCGGCTGCTTCCACCTTCTCACTTCTCCGTCAGGCGTGACAAATGGTTCCCGTGGCGTCGGCAGGTATCCTGCGACGCCACGCACGCTCATGAAAATAGAAAACGACCGTGTTGGCGAGCGGCTCCAGCAAGGCAACACCGGTTGCTACTGCGAGTGACCCGGTCAGGGCAAAAGTAACCGCGAATCCAACAGTAAAATGCAGGACAGCGAAGGATGCGGTCTTCAGGATATCGCGCGCCATGCTCTTTCTTTCCTTCTTTAGAATGATAATTATTCGCAAATATAATGCTAACCTGCGACACTGACAAGCACTTGCACCAAAATAATCGTGAACGGGCCCGCCTCCGGATGCATAGCTGCTGCGCTTTAGTTTAGAAGGCGGTTTTCCGCCCTTGGCGCGGGCTTTCCCCGTCCCTATGATCGCGCCGAACGCACTCTAGAGATTGGATTCCAATGACGCCGTTTGCCATTGCAGGGATGCAACTGCACATCACCGCCGTGCAGGAAAACCTCAGCCACATGAAACATCAGCTCGATTTGCTGATGCTACGCTTCCCGTGGGTACAGATGGTCATGTTCAGTGAACTGGCCCCCTTTGGACCCTTGCAAAGCAACGCCGGCTCGTTCGAGCGCACCGAAGAGGTTATGAGCGGTTGGGCGCGCCACCACGGAATCTGGTTGCTTTCCGGCTCCATGTTCGAAGGGACGCTGGATGGCAAGGTCTACAATACCACTAGCGTCTTCAATCCCCAGGGTGAAGTCGTCGGGCGCCATCGCAAGCTCTTTCCCTTTTGCCCTTACGAGCAGGATACCGCGCCCGGCACAGAGTTCCTGGTGTTCGATGTCCCTGAGGTCGGGCGATTCGGGGTATCCATCTGCTATGATATCTGGTTCCCGGAAACCACGCGCACACTGACGTCGATGGGCGCTGAAGTTTTACTGCACCCCGTACTGACAGGAACCCTGGACCGGGAGGTGGAAATTTCGATCGCGCGAGCGACAGCCGCCATGTTCCAGTGTTATGTCTTCGACATCAACGGCATTGGTGCGGGCGGCGTGGGTCGCTCGGCGGTGTTCGATCCCTCGGGCGCGCAGATTCATCAGGCCGCCGGCCAGGAGGAGTACATTCCTCTGGAAATCGATCTTGATCAGGTGCGCAGGCAGCGGGAAGTCGGCTTGAAAGGGCTTGGCCAGCCGCTGAAAAGTTTCCGCGACCGTGCTGTTGAATTTGACGTCTACCGGAGAGATTGGACGCAATCTCAATATCTTGCTACGCTTGGTCCCCTAGAAATACCGAAGCGCGGATCACGCGCCGGATTGAACAGGCAGGGAGACACAAGCGATGCGCAAGGATCGGGCGCAAGTGATGCGCTGTCGGAAAATGACGCCCCCTCAACCGTTGGCGCGACTCTCAAAACCGTCGGCGGATTCTAAGCCAAATCGGGAGAGCCGGCAGGCGCTCCGGCGCCTCGTATGAGCAACGAATTGACTTCCGGCTCAGGCCCGGCGCTCAACGAGTATTACAATGCCTCACAGTTACGCGCAGATTCCTGGAGCCGCTTGAAGGCGGATTCCGCCCGTTTAGCTGCGGCAGCCGCCAGCGCCGATACATCGAGCCTGCAACGCCGGGTTGCTGAAACCATGGCGATGCTCGAACCCATCGAGATTTACTGGGCCTTTCCGGGCCGCCACAACTTCAAGCACTTGCAACGGCTTTTCGAGTTGGGAGAGTACGTCGGCATGTCGCGCAGCATCGCCCGGATCGTGCGATCGCTGATGAGCAATGCCTACCGGCACAAGGCCATCCCACTTGGTCTGAACGGCGAAACCGAGGAGCAGGAGGACGCGGACAGCGTCATCGAATCCGCGGAGGAAGTTGCGCATCAGCGCCCCTACTTCGAGATTCTCGTGGTCGACAACATGACCCTGGGACAGGAACAGGCACTCCGCCATAGCCTGCGGAAGATGCGCCGCAGCGAGGATCAATTCATCTACGAAGCCGTGATCGTGCCCTCTTTCGAGGATGCGGTCATCGCCGTCCTGCAGAACCACAATATTCAGGCCGTCGTCGCCCGCTACGGTTTTTCCTATCGCTCGGTGCATAATTTTGCCCTGCTCCACCGCAGCCTGACGCGCATCGACGAACGGCACATCGCGGACCTGCAGAGCGAGGACTACGGCATCGCCCTGGCCCGTGTTTGCGAAACCCTGCGCCCGGAGTTGGATTTTTACCTGGTAACCGATCAATCGGTGGAAGACGTGGCGGGACGCGTCCCGCAAAACTGCCGCCGCGTCTTCTACAATCAGGAAGACTATGTCGAGTTGCACCTAAATATCCTGCGGGGCATCAACAAGCGCTATAAATCGCCATTCTTCAGCGCCTTACGGGAATATGCCAGGCAACCAACCGGCGTGTTCCATGCCATGCCGATCTCGCGTGGGAAGTCGATCACGAAGTCCCATTGGATCAAGGATATGGGCGAGTTTTACGGCCTCAATATCTTCTTGGCGGAAACCTCGGCGACCTCGGGCGGGCTGGACTCGCTCCTCGACCCTCACGGCCCTATCAAAGAGGCACAGGAGCTCGCAGCGCGGGCCTTTGGCGCGAAGCAGACTTACTTCGTCACCAACGGGACTTCGACCGCCAACAAAATCGTGGTTCAGTCCTTGATACGTCCCGGCGACATCGTGCTGGTGGACCGCGACTGCCACAAATCGCACCATTACGGCATGGTCCTGTCCGGCGCACAGGTCATCTACCTCGACTCCTACCCGCTCGACCAGTTCTCGATGTATGGCGCTGTGCCGCTTCGGGAAATCAAGCATCAATTGCTGAAGCTGAAAAAGGCCGGAAAACTTGACCGGGTAAAGCTGTTGCTTCTTACAAACTGCACCTTTGACGGCATCGTCTACAATGTAGAGCGGTTCATGCAGGAATGCCTTGCCATCAAGCCCGATCTCGTTTTCCTCTGGGATGAGGCTTGGTTCGCTTTCGCCCGATTTGGACCGACTTATCGCCAACGCACGGCTATGCATTGCGCCAAGGCCTTGCGTGAACGCTATTGCAGCGACGACTACAGGGAAACCTACGTTGCCTGGAAGGAAGAGTTCGACAAACTCGACCCGGAGGACGAGGCGACATGGCTGGATCGGCCGCTCTTACCCGATCCCGATCAAGTCGTAATCCGGACTTACGCTTGCCAGTCGACGCACAAGACCCTGACCTCTTTGCGCCAAGGCTCGATGATCCATGTCTACGATCAGTCTTTCCGGACGAAGGTCGAAGATGCGTTCCACGAAGCTTACATGACCCACACCTCCACCTCGCCCAACTACCAGATACTGGCCTCGCTGGATGTCGGTCGCCGTCAGGTCGAGCTGGAAGGGTTCGAACTGGTCCAAAAGCAAGTCGAGATGGCGATGGTCCTGCGGCAAGCCGTGGCCAGCCATCCCTTGCTGCGCAAGCACTTCCGCTTCCTGACGGTGCAGGACATGATTCCCGAGGAGTACCGCAAATCCGGCATCAAGAAATACTATGATCCCGAGGATGGCTGGACGCGGATTTGGGAAGCCTGGGCTGAAGATGAGTTCGTTCTGGACGCCACACGCCTGACACTCTATGTCGGCGACATCGGGATCGACGGCGATACCTTCAAAAATCGTTACCTGATGGAAAAGTACGGGATTCAGGTCAACAAGACCTCGCGCAATACGGTCCTGTTTATGACCAACATCGGCACCACGCGCAGTTCTGTTGCCTATCTGATAGAGGTACTTGTCAGCATTGCGCATGAATTGGAGGAAGAGTTCGCAGATGCCAATCAGGCCGAACAGCGCGTGCATGCCCGCAAGGTACATTCCCTGACCAAGGAATTACCCCCCCTACCGGATTTCAGCCGCTTCCACGGCACTTTCCAACCGGGAGGCGATGACAGTACGGGTGAAGGCGACCTGCGAACCGCTTACTTCCTGGCTTACGACGACAGTAAGTGTGATTTTCTCCCGATCGAAGACGATACGATCGAAAAAAAGCTGAAGGCCGGTGAAGACGTGGTATCGGCCATGTTTGTCATTCCCTATCCGCCCGGTTTCCCGATCCTTGTTCCCGGTCAGGTAGTCAGTCCGGAGATTCTGGAATTCATGCGCAAGCTGGACGTTAAGGAAATTCACGGCTACAGGCCGGAAATCGGGTTGCGCGTCTTCACCAGGGAAGCACTATCCGAGGAAGCGCAGAAGAATTAGCGCGCCCGAAAAGCCAAGAAAGAAGGAACGCCCACAAAACCAAAGCACCATGACATTGAACTGAGGGAGGCACCCCGTGGCCACAAAGAAAACCGCAGGAAAGAAGAAGCCCGCCGCCAAGACAGCCAAAGCAAAACGCGCGCCCGCGAAGAAATCCTTGGCCGGCATGTCCGATATCAGGCGCTATTTTCACCGAAACGACACACCGATTTTCTTTATCAGCGCCACGAACTTCAACCTGCTGGGTATGGATGAATGGTGCAAGAAGTTCAAATTCATCAACTACTTGGACTGTTACGACGAGCGCCATCCCAACACCTTTGTTCCGCAGGAGATTCCCCACCCTGAGTTCGAGTCCATCGAGGACATCAACAACTATCTGCTGCAGCACAAGGAAGTGCTGGACTACATCAAATCCTTTGGCGGCAAGCCAAAGGCCTGCTTCCTCATGTTCGACGAGAAAACCGAGGAACTGGCGAAGAAAGCCGGTTTGCAAACTTGGTTCCCCAAGGCCAAGTTGCGGAGCCGGATCGACGATAAGATCGAAACTGTGCGTATCGGCAATCGCGCCGGCGTTCCCAGCGTTCCCAACGTCTTGGTCAAAGTGAAGTCCTATGAGGACATGCGCGCCAAGACAAAAAAGCTGGGACCCGACCTAGTGGTTCAGACCGCCTATGGCGATTCCGGACATACCACCTTCTTTATCTCGACCGAGAAGGATTGGAAGAATCACGCCGAAGAGATCATCGCCGGTGGCGAAGTAAAAATCATGAAGCGCATCAACTGCAGGGGTGCTGCGATTGAGGCCTGCACAACGCGCGCCGGCACCATCGTCGGCCCCTTGATGACCGAGCTTGTTGGGTTCAAGGAACTGACTCCTTACAAGGGCGGCTGGTGCGGCAACGAGATTTTCGCCGACAGCTTCACCCCGGAGCTTCGGGAGAAAGCCAGGGACCTGACCTTCCGTTTCGGCGAGGAACTTCGCAAAACCGGCTATCGCGGCTATTTCGAGCTGGATTTCCTGATCGATCAGCAAAGCGGAGATATTTGGCTGGGTGAGTGCAATCCGCGCGTCACGGGCGCCAGTTCTATGACCAATCACGCGGCTTTCGCGCATGCCGATGCCCCCTTGTTCCTGTTCCATCTGTTGGAATTTAGCGGCGTTGACTTCAAACTCGACGTCGACGAAATCAATGCCCGTTGGGCCGATTCCGATAACATCGACAGTTGGAGCCAAGCAGTCATCAAGCATACCGACGACTCAGTCGATATCCTGGTCGATGCGCCGGAATCGGGCATCTGGCGAATGAATGACGATGGTAGCCTGGACTATTCACGCTTCGACTATCACCGACGGGCTGTGGCCAGCGAAAACGAGGCCTTCTTTTTAAGGATCGCTAATACCGGCGACTATCGCTATGAAGGGGCCGACCTCGGGATCCTGATCACACGCGGGCGCCTGATGACCAAAAACTTTAAGCTGAACGACCGTGGCAAAAAGTGGATCGATGCCTTCCGTGGCCGCTTCGTCGGTCGCTCGCTGACACCGCACTTTTCGCCCGGATCCTTCAAGATCATGTAGGCAATGCGTTTCGAGTTCCAATCCATCGACGAGGCCTATCCGGGCACCAAGTGGCAGACGGTCTTCAACAGCCTCTGGCCTGCCTATAAGGCTTGGTTCCTGTCGCAAGGATTGGAGCAGCGCGCGACCTATCTGGAATGCCGGGAGGCCGTACAGCGCTACCTGCCGCGCTTTCTCGGCACCTATGATCTGCTGGTCGAACTGGCGGGCGGCAGCGACCTTGCCGCCCGTTTCCTGAGTCTTTGGAAACCGCCCGCCTATATCGCCGGTTGCTCCCAGGTGGTATGGCCGGGTGACGAACCTGTTCTGATTCGCAATTACGATTACGCCCCGCAGGCCTGCGACGGTATTATCCTGCGATCGGCCTGGAACGGCATGAAGGTCATAGCCATGCTGGATTCCATGTCCGGCACGCTGGATGGGGTGAACGAGGCGGGCCTGGCGGTCAGCCTGACTTTCGGCGGCAGGCGCGTCGTGGGAGAGGGATTCGGCGCCCCGATGATCGTACGCTACATTTTAGAGTTCTGCGAAACGGCGGAGGAAGCCCGCCGGGTTCTGGAAGCCGTGCCCTCCTTCATGGCGCACAATGTCACGCTGGTGGATCGAAAGGGCCGTTTCCTGACTGCCTTTCTGTCGCCGGATCGCCGGGCCGTCATTCGGCAGGTTCCCATTGCGACCAATCATCAAGGCGAGGTCGAGTGGCATAACCACGCCCGCGCAACGGCTACCCTGCAACGGGAGAACTTCCTGTCGTTTCGCCTGTCGGAGTCCGACACCACGCCGGAAAAACTGGCGGATGCCTTCCTGCAACCGCCACTCTACACCCGTGCCTACGATGAAGGCTTCGGCACCATATATACAGCCGTCTACTACCCGCAAAGAGGCAAAGCGCTCTACAAATGGTGGGGCGCAACCCTGGAGTTATCCTTCAACCGCTTCAGTGAAACGATGGTCCCGATCATCTTTCAGAAACGAGCCTAGCCTCTTACTCCGCCGCCTGACGCAAAACCTCTCCATCGGCTCGTCGGTCCAGCGCCACTCGGCCGTTCTTCATGATCAGCAGATGGTTGGATTGATCGGCCGCGCGGTTGATATCCGATAGCGGGTCACCGCTCACCAGCAGCAAATCGGCCGCGAATCCCTCCGCCAAGCAGCCCCGGTCTTCCAACCGCATCAACTCGCTGCCGTTGCGGGTGCCGATCAACAAGGCGTCCTTGGGTGAGATGCCGATCGTCTCGACCATGTACTTCAACTCCTGAGCATTTTCGCCATGTCTGTTAAAGGGCGTGCCGGCATCGGTACCCATGGCGATCTTGCCGCCCGCGGCGTAATAAGTCTTGATCGATTCTTTTTGAGTTTCCGCCCACTTGCGGGCTTTTTCCAGCGCATAGGCGGGAATGCCGCGGTTGTCATTGCTGACGATGTTCCAAAGCGCCGCTAGCGTCGGCACGACGAAGGTTCCACGTTCCAACATCAGCTCAATGCAGGTCTCGGTCAGGCAAAAGCCATGCTCGATGGAATCAATACCGCCCCTGACCGCATTGAGAATGCCCTGCTCGCCCTGGGCGTGGCTGGCGCAATGGCGATGGAAGCGATGCGCCTCGCCAATTCCGGCAGCCATCTCCTCTTCTGTGTAGTGGGCATCTTCGGGGTTAACCCCTGGCGTCATCACGCCGCCGGTCGCCATGATCTTCACCAGATCGCTACCTGCGTGAATCTGTTCACGCACCGCCTTGATGACCTCGTCCACACCGTCGGCGATACGGCCCCAACGGTTTCCGTGTCCGCCGGTCATGCAAATGATGCGGCCGGACGCCATGATCGTCGGCCCAAGCTGAATGCCTGAGTTACAGGCATCACGGACCGCGAACTCCAGAAACTCCTTGCCGCCGCAGTCACGGATGGAGGTGATACCACCCTTGAGCGTCGCTTGTGCGTGCTGCAATGCGCGCATGGTCAATTGGCCGGGCTTCAGTTTCTCTGCCGCGGTACCGGGGTCCGCCTCGCCACCCAAACAGAGATGCACGTGACAATCGATCAATCCGGGCAGCAAGCTTGCATCCTTTGTATCGACCCGCTGCCCAGCAAAGCCTTCGAACTCCGCCAAGGGTGCGATACGCACGATTCGACCCCTATCGACCAACAACCCGTGGCCGCTCAACATTTCGCCATTCGGCGCAAAGACATTGCCGCCGCTAAATAGTACGCCGCTCATCGCCAGCTCCTTGGAAATCATCAAACCGATTCTGAAACTATGCCGCGCCCGGCACCGCTTGGCAAAGCGATCAGAAAGTCATACAGAGTCTAAGGCCATCGTAGATGGCAGCATGGATGTTGCGGCTGGCGACGGCATCGCCGATACGGAACAGCTGAAAGTCGCCGTCCGGGTTGCGGGTCACGCACTGGGGTTGGATAGCGACAAAGGCAGCCATATCGAGCTCCCCCAGATTGCGGGACAGCGGCTTCAACTCAAAATAGAGATCTTCAAGCGGCAAGGTCCCGTGCTCGACCACGACTTGGTCCACCTCGCGCTCGACAATCCGGTCAGAGTAGTCGCTTCCCAAGGACGCCAGCAGCCCGTTGCCCGAACGCCGAACGGCGATCAGACGCGTGTTGATGGTGACACGCACGTCGCACTCGGAAAAACAGCGAGCGTAAGGAACATGATTCAGGCCGCCAATCTCGGGCGCGAAAAAGCGCTCTGGGCTGACCAACTCCAGTTTGGACCCTGCTTGGGCTATGAATTCCGCCGCTTCCATGCCCGGGTGCCCGCCATTGTCGTCGAACAGCAGCACTCGCTCGCCCGGCTTCACGTCACCCGCCAGGATATCCCACGACGTGACTACCAGATCTCCACCTTCCGCCAACCAACCGGTGTCAGGCAAACCGCCAGTGGCGATCACCACAATGTCCGGCGTCTCACCCAGCACATCCTCGCGCTCGGCCCAGGTATTGAAACGGAAGGTAACCCCGAGACGTTCGCATTGGGCCAGGCGCCAGTCGGCAATGCCGATCAGTTCCGAACGGCGTTTGAGTTGCGCGGCCAGGCGCACCTGGCCGCCCGGTTTGTCGGCAGCCTCAAAGACCACCACCTCATGGCCACGTTCGGCCGAAGCACGGGCCGCCTCCAATCCTGCCGGACCGGCGCCGACGATCACGACTTTCCTCTTTGGCCCATCCGATCGCCTCAGAACGTGGGGCAGACTCGCCTCGCGTCCCGTCGCTGGATTGTGGATGCAAAGCGCCTCGTGCCCCTCGTAAATGCGGTCCAGGCAATAGGTGGCGCCGACGCAGGGACGAATTTCCTCCTCACGCCCTTCCGCCACCTTCCTGGCGATATGCGGGTCGGCAAGATGCGCGCGGGTCATGCCAACCATGTCAAGTTTGCCCTCGGCGATGGCATGACGGGCGGTGGCCACATCGGCGATACGAGCGGCGTGGAAAACCGGGAACTTGGTAATCTCCCGCACCTCTCCCGCGAAATCGAGATGGGGGGCCGAAGCCATCCCCTGAATCGGAATCACCTTTGAAAGCGCGGCATCTGTCTCGATGTGCCCCCGGATCAGGTTCAGAAAGTCGATACGGCCGCTGGCAACCAGCCGCTGCGCGATCTCCACGCCCTCTTCCCTGCTGAGGCCCTTGTCCCAATCCTCGTCGGCAACCAAGCGCAGGCCGACGATGAAATCCGTCCCAACGGCCGCGCGAATTGCCGCCAGAACCTCATGCGTAAATCGCAAACGATTATCCAGGCTGCCGCCGTAGGCATCGTCACGCTGGTTGGTCGCCGGAGACCAGAAGCCGTCCATCAGATGACCGTAGGCTTCCAGTTCGATGCCGTCCAAGCCGGCTTCTTGCATGCGCTGAGCCGCGGCCGCGTACTCCTTGGTAATGCGTTCGAGGTCCCAGTCCTCCGCAGTCTTGGGAAAGGCCCTGTGGGCAGGCTCGCGAATTGGCGACGGCGCCAGAACCGGTAGCCAATCCGAATGGTTCCAGTTGGTTCGGCGGCCTAGATGCGTCAATTGAATCATGACGGCAGCGCCTTCGGCATGACAGTCATCCGTCAGGCGTTTCAGCCAAGGTACGATCTCGTCCTTGTAAGCATGAAGATTCCCGAAGGCTGCCGGGCTGTCCGGGGACACAATGGCAGAGCCCGCCGTCATCGTCAGGGCGATCCCACCTTTCGCTTTTTCAAGATGGTAGAGTCGGTAACGGTCGGTCGGCAAACCGTCTTCGGAATAGGCAGGCTCGTGCGAGGTGCTCATGATCCGGTTGCGCAGCGTCAGGTGCTTTAGTTGATAGGGTTGCAGCAGCGGGTCGTTCTCACGCATGCCGTCCTTCTCCTTCGTGTCGTTAAAGTTCCAGCGCCAGCTTGCGACCTTCGTAGATGGCCATCACAGCCAATCGAGGGGCAACAGCATCGCCGATGGAGTGGATTTCGTAGTCGCCACCTTGCCCCGCCAAGGCATCGCCTAACCAGCGTTGCGATTCGTTGGTGCAACCCAGCACCAGCGCATCGGCTTCGACAACCTGACGCTCGGTATCACGCAAATCCATGATCTCGACGGCATCACCACGCCACTCGGTGATAACCGAATCGCCCAGTGTTTTCACACCCAATTGCTTCAGGCGCTGGCGCAGCGGCCAGTCTGTCGCGGTCCGCACCAGTTCCCATCCCGTCATGGCATGGCGCGTCACAATAGTGACCTCATGCCCCTGCTCGGCTAGATGCCAAGCCGTCCCGGCGGCATGCCAATGGCCGATATCGTCAAGCACAACAACGTGTTTACCGGGCCGTGCATTGCGGCTCATTACATCCTCGACCGACCAGACGTTCCCCTTCTCAATGCCGGGGATGCGCTCGACATCCGGTATACCGCGCTGAAAACCGCGCTCATCGGGCAACGACCCAGTCGCCAGGACCACGACATCCAGTGCAAATCCATCTATATCGTCTGCATCGATGAAACAGTTGCGGCGCACCTCGACCTGCAGCTTGGCAAGCTGCGTCTCATACCATTGTATGTAATCCAGTATCTGCGCCCGGCGCGGCTGCAGGCCGGCTAGACGGAAACGACCGCCCAGTTCCGGCGCAGCCTCGCAAAGGGTCACCGAATGACCCCGCTCGGCTGCAACGCGCGCCGCTTCCAGCCCGGCGGGGCCGCCGCCGACCACCAGGACCCGTTTTGGGTTCTCGGCCGGCGTAAAGCGGTCGCCACCCCACTCGAATTCACGGCCTGCCGAAGGATTGATGAGACAGGAAATCCAATAGTCCTTGGATCGTCTTCCCCAGCACATCTGATTGCAGGAGAGACAGGGGCGGACATCCTCCGGCCTGCCTTCACGCGCCTTGTTGGCCATATGGGGATCGGCGATCTGGCCGCGCACGATGGAAACCATATCGGCCTGGCCCGAGGCGATCACATAGTCCGCGTTCTCCGGTGTGCGGATATGGCTCTCTGCCTGGATACGGGTATGCTTGACGACCTGCTTGAGCGCCTCCGCATAGGGTACGCCCAGCTTGTCTTCATAGAGCACCGTCGGCATGAGAGGATAAAAATCGAAATAACTACCGGTGCCGCAGGTCATGTAATCGATCAACGCTCTCTCGTCGTGGTAAGCGGCGATTTCCTGCATAGCTTCAACCGATAGCGAAGCTTTGATGACCGGGTGCATCGATACTGCCATGCCAATGATGAAATCCTCGCCTGTCGCCTTGCGGATGCGGCTGGTGATTTCCGTCGAAAAGCGCATGCGGTTCTCGAAAGAGCCGCCCCAGCGATCGTCGCGCCGGTTGGACCAAGGCGTCCAGAACTGGTCAATCAAGGCATGGTAGGCGGCAAAAAGCTCTATTCCATCGAAACCGCAGACCTGCGCCCTGACGGCTGCGTCGACGTAGCAGCCGATAACCTCCTCGATTTGTGCCCCGGTCATGGCATGACTGCCGTCTGAATCATGGAACGACGGTAGGCCCGAGGGGGACCAACTGGCATGAAAGGAATTATCGAAGTCGCCATGCTGGCCGACGTTGTAGAGCTGGTGAATCATCACCGCTCCTAGATCCTTGCAGGTCTCGGTGATGGCCCTGAAGCCCGGTATGACGGCATCGTCACCCTGGCGAAAGTTACCTCGGGTCAGAATGCCGGAAGCGTGCACCGGCATGGGCTCCACGACGATCATCCCGGCGCCGCCACGTGCGCGCTCCGCGTAGTAGCCAAGGTGCCGCGCTCCAGGCAGGCCCTCCTCCGACATGTTCGCCGTGTGAGCGCCGAAATTTAGGCGCCCGCGCAGTGTCTTGTGGCGTAGTTGCAATGGCTTGAATAGATGAGGAAAGTGCTGGGTCATGACGTCGGTGAACTCCCCGCCCAATCAGTACCAGGCTTCCGGCAGGTCGGCCTTTCGGCGCGCCACGAATTCCCTCAGGGCCTCGTCGACGGCCGGATCTATGGGCGGGGCCTCGTAAGCAGCCAGTATCTCCTTGCAGCGCCGGGCCGCACGGGCCTCTGAACTCAGCGAACCGGCCTCGGCCCACTGCTCAAAGGAATCGTTGTCGGCCATCTCTGCGTCATAGAAGGCCGTACGATAATTACTCAACGTGTGCGCACAGCCCAGGAAATGCTTGCCTACCCCTACTTCGCGAAATGCGTCCAACGCTAGCGCATTATCATCGGTCGCCAAGCCTTTCATCAGCACGTGCATCATGCCGACATGATCGCAGTCGATGATGAACTTCTCGTACCCCATGGTCAGGCCCCCTTCGAGCCAGCCCGCCGCATGCAAAATGAAATTGGCGCCCGACAGCATTGAAGCCATGAGCGAGTCCGAACTCTCCTGCGCCGATTGGGCATCGGCGACCTTGGATGCGGTGAGCGATCCGCCCAAGCGCAGCGGCGCACCCAAACGGCGGGCCAATTGGCCAACGACCATGTAACCAAGCGTCGGCTCGGGCATCCCGAAAGTCGGAGCACCGCTCTTGAGGGACATGGATGACAGGAAGTTGCCAAAAATTACCGGCGCCCCGGGCCGCACGAGTTGCGTCAGGGCGACCCCTACCATCGCCTCCGCCAACGCCTGGGCGATTGCGCCGGTCGTCGTCACCGGCCCCATGGCACCGCCCAGTATGAAAGGTACGACCACGGTGCATTGATTGGCAGCGGCATAAGCCCTGAGCGCGCCAGTCATAGCGCTGTCATATACCAGCGGCGAGTTGACATTGATGTTGCCAAGGATAACGCAGTTCTGGTCTACAAAATCCTCACCGAACGCGAGCTTCGCCATGGCGATGGAATCCGCTGCGCGTTCTGGAATCGTCACCGACCCCATGAAGGGCTTGTCCGAGTAGCGCAGATGCGCATAGACCATGTCCAGGTGCCGGGTGGAAACCGGGATATCAACCGGTTCGCAGATCGTACCGCCGGAATGATTGAGCCACGGAGACGCATAGGCCAGCTTTACGAAGGCTTCGAAGTCCTCCAGCGTGCCGTAGCGCCGCCCGCCATCCAAATCGCGCACGAAAGGCGACCCATAAGCCGGGGAGAAGACCACGTGATCACCGCCGATGATGACGGTGCGCTCCGGGTTACGCGCGTGCTGCTTGAACTGCCGCGGTGTGCTCGCCTGGATAATACCGCGCACCAAACCACGCGGGAACCGGACCCGCTCCCCCTGGACATCGGCCCCCGCTTCGCGCCAAAGACGCAAAGCCTCTTCATCGCCGCGAAAGTCGATCCCGATTTCCTGAAGAATCTGGTCGGCCGCGTCTTCGATCGCGGCCAGCCCTTCCTCTCCCATCAATTCATAGGTGGGAATCTGCCGGGTCAATATGGCTGGAGCCGCAACATCGGCTGGACGCGCCGCCCTTCCCGCTCGACCGCCACCCTCTCGTCTGCGCGCACGCGTTTCACCCATGATCCGGTGTTCCCTCTGGCTTAATGCATTGCCCTTGTTTGTTTGATGCTATAGCTGTCCTGTTGCGCTGTAATCTTGGAAAATTCTGATCTTTCAGATAAAAATGCTTTATGAATAACTTACGTCGGCTTCTTCCCTCCGCCAACGCGTTGCTATCCTTTGAGGCCGCAGCGAGAGCGGGCAGCTTTACCAAAGCCGCAACGGAATTGGGTGTCACACAGGCTGCGGTCAGCTACAGCATACGCCAGATTGAGACGGCGTTGGGCGTCAAACTCTTCACCCGGCAGCACCGGCGCGTCGCGTTGACCGAGACCGGAGAACGCTTCTACCAGGACGTTTCGCTGGGGCTGGCGCATATCCTTCGCTCGGCGGAGGACATTCGGCGTCAGCACGACGATCGCCACATCACCATCTCCGTCTCTACGGCCTTCGCCAGCCACTGGATGGTGCCTCGCCTGGCCGCCTTTCGTCAGGCGCATCCAGACATCGATTTACGTCTGCAAACAACCGACAAGGACATCGATCTGGTCGCAGAGAGCATTACTTTGGGGGTCAGACGCGGATACGGCCAGTGGCCCGGCTGCGGCACAGCTTACTTCGCCGACGAGGAGATACTTCCGCTGTGCAGCCCCGGATACCTTGAGGAAGCAGGCCCGTTCAACTCACTGGATGAACTGGCGGCGGCTAAACTAATTCACCTGGACGAACCTTTTCGGCCACGGCCGAGCTGGCAGGATTGGTTCGCCAACCTTGGTGTTTCCTACCAGGATCGTGGCGATGGACTCCGGTTCAACGACTATGCCCTGGTCATCCAGGCAGCACTCGAAGGACAAGGCGTTGCAATTGGCTGGCGGCACCTGACCGGTAATCTCATCGCACAAGGCAACCTCGTTCCGGCCCGACCGGAGAAGTGGTTGGGCGAACAGGGATTTTATGTGGTTTGGCCGTTCGGCCCATTGGAGAATGAGGATTGCAAGCGCGTACGTGACTGGTTGCTGGACCAGTCACGTCCCTATCGGAAATGACGCTATTTCGGTTGACGCTCATGCGGTGTCGGTAGGTATTCGACACTGGCGCGGCTACGAACCGGCTGCGGAAACAGCTCCATTAATTGGAAAACCTCATCGGGCATGTCATTGGCAATGGGCAGGCCCAACCTTCGCGCTTCGGCCTCGGTGATTGGGTAGTCGTGCGTCCAGCGGCCGCTTGTCAACGTATCGGCAAGCTGCTCGGCCTGTTCAGGCGGCATCTTACCAAGCAATAAATCGAGGACAGACTCGCGGAGTTGGCGAACCGCCTTTTCGGCAATATCAGCCAAAATCAAGGTCTCGTCGTCGACCTCGTCGATCGACTTTGACTGGACCACATTGAGAATGGAAACGGCAGGTTTACCAGCAATCTGCGGATCAACCGGGCCCAACACGGAATGGTGGCACATGACAATCTCGTCCGCTGCCAGAGCCAGGAGCGTACCGCCTGACATGGCGTAGTGCGGCACGTAAACCCGCACCTTACCCTGATGGCGTTGGAGCGCCCGGGCGATCTGTAGCGCTGCCAGCACCAAGCCCCCTGGCGTTTGGAGAATCAAATCGATAGGCATTTTCGGGTCGGTAAGATGGATCGCTCGCAAGACCTGCTCAGAATCCTCCACATCGATGTAGCGCACCAAGGGAAAGCCCAGGAGACGCATGGTCTCCTGCCGGTGCACCAGAAGGATCACACGTGAGCCGCGTTTCTTTTCGAGTTGGGAAATCTTACGTTGCCGCAGAGCCATCAGGACACGTTGCTGCAATACCGGCTGCAGCATGATGACGAGCAGTACGATCCAGAAAAAACCTCCGTCCACACGCCCCTCCGCCGGTTGTTGTCCAAGACAATCAAAACTCTAGGCGAATGACGGCGAATCTGCCAGTCAATGACAGGACGGACACCAATAACCCGGTTTGATAGGTGTTAGAAAAATTAGCTCTGGCGCGCTGCGTAAGCTGTATCGGCGACGGCGTGGCGCGCCCGATTGCGGACCATGCGGTCATGCAGCTCATTGATCATGTGGCTGCCGGTTTTCTCGAAAAGAAAAGGCAAGACCGCATGGATTGCACAAGCCAGGGACGCCAAGAACAACTTCAGCGCAAAACCGGATGCCGTGCCGAAATGCTCACCATAGGTTTCGCTGACGGCGGCTGGATGTGCGGTGAAAAGGCGTCTGATCATCTTCGTGCTCCCCTTGATACTGGAAAACAGCTTAATCAAAAATCCCAGAAAACACTTTCCTATTTTCCTCTATTTTTACTATTTATGTAGTAAATTTTCCCCTTTTTATTTCATAATATGATAATTTTTCCCAATGGATGCCACAGATAAGAGAATCCTGAACCTTCTGCAACGCGATGCCTCGTTGTCGCTCGTTGAATTGGCCGACAGGGTCGGTCTTTCGACTTCGCCATGTTGGCGCCGCATTCAGGCTTTAGAGAAGAGTGGTGTTATAAGGCAGCGCGTAGCCCTGCTGGACCCGGACCGCCTCGGTCTTGGTTTGGCGGCTTTTGTGCGGGTGCGGACGAACCAGCACAACCAGGCTTGGTTTGACAGCTTCGCGACGGCCGTGGAAAAGATCGATGAGATCGTTGAATTCTACCGGATGAGCGGCGATTTGGATTACCTGCTGAAGATCGTCGTTCCGGATATTGCAGGTTACGATGCTGTCTACAAACGTCTGATAGCGAGCGTGGACCTGACTGATGTATCCGCCTCCTTTGTTATGGAGGAGATCAAGGCGACGACCGAGTTGCCGCTGGACTATACCGGTACAAACAACCCCCCAAGTTCTGGAAGTGGAAAAAGACGATGACTAGAGTGCGACGGTTCCTGATGATGCTGGGTCTGATCAGTCTGGTAGCGCTGCCGGGCGTTGCAACGGCGCAGACCAGTGACGCGTCCCAAGAACCCGCGACCGATGACGGCACCTACTCGGAAAACGAAATACTGGAGGAGGCGCGCGGCTTCTTCGGCGCGACGACCGAGGGCCTTGCCGAGATCATCGAGAAAGCTTTCGAGGATAACGGTCGTCCGAACGCCTACATCGTCGGCGAGGAAGCCAGCGGCGCGATTGGCGTCGGTGTTCGCTACGGCGAGGGTACCTTGAACAGCAAGCTACACGGCACCCGCAAGATTTACTGGCAGGGCCCGTCTATCGGATGGGACCTGGGCGGCAATGCCTCACGGGTGTTTACCCTGGTCTACGATCTGCCCAGCTCAGAAGCTATTTTCCAGCGCTTTCCGGGTGTGGAAGGCAGTTTCTACTTCATTGCCGGGTTGGGTGTGAATTATCAACGGGCAGCCGGCATCACCCTGGCGCCGATCCGCACGGGCGTTGGTCTGCGGGCCGGAGCAAACGTCGGCTACCTTCATTACACCAAGGAAAGCTCCTGGATCCCCTTCTGATCGAGGCGTGCCCAACTTAAGGGTGCAGTAAGCGCCCCGTTCCTTTATAAGGCCCGGCGGACCCAACCGCCGGGCTTTATGAATTTAGGAGGGAACATGGAATCCGAAATCAAAGCGGTCGTGGACGAGGTAATCAGCCTAGTCACGCTCTATGGCCTCGACGTCATTGGCGCCATTGTCATCCTTATTGTCGGCCTATTCCTTGCTGGGCGAGCCGACAAGCTAGTACGCCGCATGCTGTCTCGCAGCCCGCGAATCGATGACATGCTACGCAGCTTCTTCGGCAGCCTCGCGCGGTACATCATCATTGCGATGACCGTGATTGCGGTGCTGAATCAGTTTGGCGTACAGACCGCCAGTCTGATTGCGGTTGTCGGTGCTGCCGGTCTGGCCATTGGCCTGGCGCTACAGGGTACGCTCAGCAACGTTGCCGCTGGTGTGATGCTCCTGATCTTCCGGCCTTTCAAGGCGGGTGATTATGTCGAGGTCGGCGGCCGCTCCGGGACGATCAAGGCGCTCGGCCTTTTCGTCACCGAGATGGCGACGCCGGATAATGTCCAGATCATCATTCCAAACAGCCAGGTTTGGGGTTCGGCTGTCGTCAATTACTCTTATCACAAGACCCGCCGTCTGGACCTCGCCCTAGGCATCGCCTACGAGGCCGATATCGGCAAGGCCAAAGCGGCGGTGGAAAACCTGATTGCCGCCGATGCGCGCTGTCATAATGACCCAGCCCCATTGGTCGCGGTCGGCAATTTGGGTGACAGCTCCGTTGATTTCGTGATCCGCATCTGGTGCGACGCCGGTGACTACTGGCCCCTGAAATGGGATATGACCCGGGCCCTGAAAGAGCGCATGGACAAGGAGGGCATCAGCATTCCTTACCCGCAGCGCACCATCCACCAGGCGGCCGAATAACAGGCGCTATGGCGTAAAGAAAAGGGCGGCTCAGGGAAACCGGGCCGCCCTTTTTCGTTTCGATTACCGATCGGCGCCGTCAGGCTGGTTCTTCCAAGCGCAGGCGCGCCGGGTAGTAAGTGACGATCAGGCGGAAGACGGGCAACAACGTCGCCGCCATGAAGAGTTTTGCACCGAAGTCGCCCCAGGCCCAGGTGATCCAGGGCAGACCCGTTCCGGCAAAGGCCAGCGAGAAGAACAACGCTGTATCAACGGCCGAACCGATTACGCTGGAAACCAAAGGCGCTTTCCACCAGACGGCGCGGCGCAACTGGTTGAACACGGAAATATCGAGCATCTGGGCTACAAGGAAGGCGCTTCCCGACGCGATCGCAATGCGCACGTCAACCAGAAGCGAGAGCGCTACGCCGATCACAAAACCCAACGCCACGACCCAACGGGCATTCTTGGCCCCCAGCAGGCGGTTGGTCGTATCGGTGACCAGGAACGCTATCGGATAGCTGATCGCGCCCCAGGTGAGCCAGTCGTTGATCGGATGCTGTACCAATTCGTTCGACAGCACGATGACCAACGCCATCGCAACAAGCGGCGGCAACAAGAGACGGAAGGGAATCCCGGTCGGGTTCATGCCGGATTTGATTGTCACGGTTCTTTGCTCCTGGTTACCCATAGACGCAATTGAATGGATGCGGGGCTATAGGCCCCTACCCCAATCTCTGTCAAGTAAACCTATGACGGCCTCACGCAACCGTGCCTCATCAAAATCCATAGAGTCGCGCTGGATTATCGGTGAAGAGAGCCTGCCGGATCGCCGCATCGGGGCACCAACCCAACACCTCGTTCAACAGCGCCCCGGTGTCCGGCATCACGTCATAGAGCGAGACGTGCGGCCAGTCCGAGCCCCAGACAACACGACTGGGGATTCGCGTTAGAAGCGCTTCGGCCAAAGGTCTGACCTCATCGTGCGGAAGCCCCTTGTCGGTCAGCCGGAAAGCGCCGGATAGCTTGACCCAGGCACGCTCTTCCTCGGCCAACGCGATCATTGATTGGAAAAAGTCCTGATCGGGGCCGAGCGCGGCAGGGAAATGCCCCATATGGTCGAACACTGCTTCGACCGGCAGGCGTCGAATTACCGGCAGAATTTCAGGCAGCATGCGGATATCGATCAGGAACTGCGCGTGCCACCCGAGAGGGGCGACCTTTGCCGCCAGCCGCTCCAGAGCTTCCATATGCACGCCGCCCTTGAACAGCAGATTGATTCTGAAGCCCCGCGCACCCGCTTCGTGCATGCACTCCAGTTCGGCTTCGGAAATATCGGCGGGAATCACCACAACGGCGCGCAAACGGTCCTGGCGGGGCCCGACGGTCTCCAGCAACAAGCGGTTATCGGTCCCGTGTACGCTGACATTCACCAATACGCCGCGATCCATCTGCAAGCGGTCAAGCATCGCAAGATAGGATTCGGGCGAGGCAACCGGCGGTGTGTAGGTCCGGTCTTCCACCATGGGGAATCGGTCGAAAGGACCGATGACGTGGCAGTGGGTGTCGCAGGCACCCTTGGGAAGGGCGATCTTGGGAGCCTCGAGGGCGGTTAGCGGTCCGAGGCATAGAGGCGCGGGCTTTATCGCAGGCAAGGGGCCGATCTCTCCTGAAGTCGTCAAAGATTCCGCCTGAGCGGGAAAGCAGGAAGTATGACAAGGACGAAAGCGGGAGAGAAGCATGAGCCACGCATGGCAGCCCTTCCCACAGGCTGCAATCGGCCAGGACCGTGGCTACAGTCCACCACGGTCCCACAACCGATCAGATCAAAGGCCGCTCAACAGGTCGCTGAAAACCTGCTTTGCCTTTCCGGGCGCGGCGCCAGTTTCGGCTTTAACGGCCTCCAGGTTGGAGATGTCATCACCAACCACTACGACACCGACCATGCCCAGCGCATAGTGTGGAAGACACTTGTAGGTATAGACGCCAGGTGCTTCGAAGGTTACCTCCTCGGTCTTGCTGAGTTTGGTCTTGAAGGGCGTGGCGCCATCCGGCAGCGCGTCGTCCAGCGACTGTGCATTGTGTCCCTTGCTGGTGGCCACGAAGCGGATGGTGTCGCCCGGCGCAATCTTGATAACCGCCGGCGAGAAAACGTTGCGGGCGCCATCCGATCCCTTGTTCAACATCTCCACCTCGTAAGTCTCTGCAAAGGCCGGGCCTGCGAGGGCAACGGCAAACACAAACGCCAAACTCAGTTTCTTGATCATGGCAAAGCTTCTCCTCTATGGGTCATTTGCATGGCTGACATAGGCGGTGGAATCCCAGGACCAAGGCTGGCGAGGCGATCCGCCGCAGCTCTGCCGGTCCTGGCGGCAAGACGGCGAATCCTCTAGTCTGTAGAAATCAATTCAAGGGGTTGAAGATGCCTGTCGAAACGACACTGAGACAACGGCTGGCGCCTTTGGCAGCGATCTGTGTTCTGCTTCTAACGGCAGCCTGCAGCACAACCACTGAATCCGTGATCATGCCCGGGGCCGAAGAGCTGGAGCCTTCGCTGACGGCCAAACTCCTATGCAACGGAAACTGCAGCCTGCTGGTGCGCCTTGAAGACCGAGCAAAGCTGTCGGGAGAGCCGCTATGGGATAGCCAGGGCGTGGTGCTCGTGCCTGGTGGTTACAATTTGTCGGTCCTGTGGAAGCCAAGGGGATACTTCGGTGGCGAGGCCTACACCACGGACTTCGGAAGCTTCTGGATCGAGGTCGGCGAGACCTTCGTGGTCAAGCGCTGCGACTATGAGGAACGTAGCGACAAAGAGTCAGCCTCGTTCGTGGCTTACCGGGTCTTCTGGATAGAAAACGCCGACAGTGGTGAGATCATACGTGACTGGCCGGGGCACGGCACCAGCGAAGGGTGCAGGTAGTACGGCACACTCGGTAGCGTCTTAGAAACCGCCCAAAAGCCCGCCAGCCTTGGCGAACCCGATCGTGAAGGTCAACAGGGTCGAGAGGCACACAAGCGTTGCAATCAATAGTGCACCCACGCCCTTGTACCGGATTTCGAGGCGCTGAATGCGAGTTGCACGCGCCACTTCCTGATAAATCTCACTTCGCATTGTCATCTCCATCAAACCGACGAAACCGCCGATAGACACAATTTGAAGCGAAAATATTTAAGAATTTCCTAAAACACCGCCGGTATTCTGTCCTCTGTAAGGTTCTCCGCTCATCCCTACAGCAAAAAGGCGGCCGGGCAATCGCCCGTGCCGCCTTCGCTCTTGCTGGCCGCGAGGACCCCCTTAGCTGTAACGATAAGGGCGGCCGGCCTTTTCCATGGCGTCGTTGTATTCGCGGATGATCTTGATAACCCGCGCGTTTCGCTCGCTCTCCGCGGCAATCTCATCCCAGAAATTACGGGCCTCGGCTTCCACCTTCGCCCATTCGGCATCGGGGATGGTGGTGAGCTTCAACTTGTCACCGAAAACGCGCAGCTTGGCTTCGCCGCCCCAGTACCAGTACTGGCGATAGTAGTGCGAACTGTCCATGCAGAGCTTGAACAGCTCCTTCAGGTGGTCGGGCAGCTCTTTCCAACGGTCGCTGTTGGCGAAGTACGAGCCGACCCAGGCCCCCGAGATATTGTTGGTCAGGAAGTAGTTGGTTACGTCCGCCCAACCGACCGTGTAGTCCTCGGTGATGCCGGACCAGGCGATGCCGTCCAGTTCACCGGTCTGCACGGCAACCTCGATATCCTCCCAAGGCAGCGTCACCGGGACCACCCCAAAGCGAGACAGGAAGCGGCCGGCCGTCGGGAAGGTGAAGACGCGCTTGCCTTTCAGATCCTCAAGGCTGTTGATCGGGTCCTTTGTGTTGAAATGGCAAGGATCCCAGGCGCCCGCCGACAACCAGGTCACGCCTTCGACCTCGCTATAGGCCTCCTCCCAGATCTCGCGCAGACCCCACTCGTTGAACAGCACGGGTACGTCCAGGCTGTAGCGGGTCGCGAAGGGGAAGTATCCGCCGAACACCGAGATATCGACCGGTGCGGCAATCGAATCGTCGTCCGACTGCACCGCGTCGATGGTGCCGTTCTGCATGGCGCGGAACAGCTCGCCTGTCGGAACCAACTGATCGGCGAAGTAAAGCTCGATCTCCATCTCGCCGTTCGCCACCTTGTTGAAGGCATCAATCGACGGCTTGATGACGTGCTCGGCCAGGGCAGCACCCGCGTAGGTTTGCAAGCGCCACTTGATCTTGCTTTGCGCCCTTACCGCAGGTGCGGGAAAGCTGGAGGCCGCGGCGACCGCGCCGACGGCACCTGCCGCACCTGCTTTTTTGAGGAAATCGCGTCTATTCGTCATGTTTTATCTCCCTTGTCCAATGAGCGGCCTTGTGATCAACCGCCTGGTTTGAAGATCTTTCCACCCCTTTCGATAGGCCTCACGCGAAGCGGTTTCGTCAGGGGGGCCGCAACGTACTCTACAGTTTTGCCTCCTATACCCTTGAACCACCAGAAAAATGATTTCGCCTGCGACCAAACGGCCTGCCCTAATAGCCGTAATGTTGCCCGGGCAGCCAAAGTGCGATCTGCGGGAACAGCATTACCAGCGCCAGCGCCAGCATCATCACGAACACGAACGGAATGATGGATACGTAGATGTCCTTCAAGCCGATTTCCGGCGGCGCCATGGCCCGCATCAGGAAGAGGTTGTAGCCGAAGGGCGGCGTCATGTAGGCAATCTGGCAGGTGATGGTGTAGAGCACCCCGTACCAGATCAGATTGAACCCCAGCGCATCGACCAGCGGCACATAAAGCGGCGCCACGATCACCAGCATCGCCGTATCGTCCAGGAAGGTCCCCATCAGGAGGAAAGAAAGCTGCATCAGGATCAAGACTTCCCAGGGACCCAGCGCCAGTTGGCCGATGAAGAAACCCTCGATGGCCTTGACCGCACCCAGGCCGTCAAAGACAGCACCAAAGCAGAGCGCGGCCAGGATGATCCACATGAACATGCAGCTGATGCCCAGCGTCTTGCGCAGGGTCGCCTCCATGACCGTGTAGTTGAGACGCCCCTTGATCAGGGCCGCCAGCGTGGCCGTCACCGCCCCCACCGCCGAGCTTTCCACAAGACTGGTGACGCCCATCAGGAACAGGCCGGTCATGCAAAAGAAGATCAGCAGCGGCAGGATGCCCGCCCGCAGCAGGCGCAGCTTCTGGGCAAAGGGGATATTGCGTTCCTGCTCGGCCAACGCGGGTCCAAGCTGCGGCTGGAACCAGCAGCGCACCACGATGTAGAGGATGAACAGCCCGGCCATCATCAGGCCCGGGAACACGCCTGCCAGCCAGAGCTGACCCACCGGCTGGCGCGCGATCATGCCATAAAGCACCAGCACCACGCTGGGCGGCACCAGGATGCCCAGCGAACTACCGGCCTGGATAACGCCGGTCACCATGATCTTGTCGTAGCCCCGGCGCAAAAGCTCCGGCAGGGCGATACTGGCGCCAATGGCCATGCCCGCCACGCTCAACCCGTTCATGGCCGAGACCGCGACCATCAACAGCACCGTACCGATGGCAAGGCCGCCGTTCAGCGGCCCCATCCAGACATGGAACATCTTGTAGAGGTCGTCGGCGATCCCCGATTCCGACAGCATGTAACCCATGTAGACGAACAGCGGCAGGGTCAGCAGCGGGTACCACTTCATCAGCTTCATGGCCGCCGAAAAGCCCATCTCGGACCCACCCTCGCCCCAAAGCGCCAAGGCCGCCACCACGGCGATGAAGCCGATGGCCGCGAAGACGCGCTGGCCGGTCAACAGCATCAGCATCATCGAGGAGAACATTAGCAAAGCGATCACTTCGTAGCTCATCAGAGCTCTTCCCCCCGCAGCTTGGCGATGTCCTTGATGAACATGGCAATGGCCTGCAGCAACATCATGAAGATGCCGATGCACATGATGATCTTGATGGGCGCCATGTAGGGCCGCCAGGCTGAATAGCTGCGCTCGCCGTACTGGAGCGCATAACCGCTGCTCGACAGGCCACCCCACAGCAGCAGCGCCAGATAAAAGATCAAAAACAGGATGGTGATGACGTCGACCTGGGTCTTGGTGCGGTCGGACCAAGCGCCATACAGAAGGTCCATGCGAACATGCTCGCCGAGCTGCATGGAATAAGGCCCGCCCAGCAGGAAATAACCGACCATCAGGAACTGTGCCATCTCCAGCGTCCAAAGTGGCGGGATGGCGACCGTCTTCATGATCGAGGAGTAAAGCAGGACCCCCATCATCGCAAAGATCAACAACATCGTGATGCGCCCGACGATGCGGTTGACCGCTTCGACGTAGCGCACGAAGAGTCTGACAGCTTTCGGCATTCACGCTCCCTTTGACCGGCCTCGGCCGCCCGAAATCCGTGGCAAACCTGGCCTAAAGCGAAACCCTGTTCCTTCTACCTCTTTTCGATGGGCGAGCCCCGTTCAAGCGGAACTTCCCGCGGACGCTACCCGGCCTCCCCCCTTCCCGCTCCAACGCGCCGCGCGGCGAAACTTTGCGGCCATGAAATCAGTTCGCGTCAAGCGCCAACAGGTGATCCGGGTACCGTCTGAATCCCAATCGTGATGACAGGTTAGTTTCAAAGGCTCGACGGGTCGAGACTCAAAACCGATCGCAACCGCGCCACTGCGACGATCAGACCACGAAGGCACCTCAATTACATTCTGGTACACACTCTAAGGTCGTAGTATTTTAATTTGCTACACGCGTAACTTGGGTTTTTCTGAATGCGATCGATACGGTGCGGCGCGCAGGTGGCGCGCTCTTTCCTGTCAGCTTTGGCGCTGGCGTCTCTCTTGATGGGGTTGGCGGCAACATCCGGCGTTGCCCGGGCGGGCGATCCGCCGGTGGGAACCCCCAGCCGTATTTCCGGGTATGTCACCCATGTGCGCGACGGCGACACCTTCGAGGTGGCGCGAGTACCCGTCCGCTTCAGCGGAATCTCCGCACCGGAGCTTTCCGAGCCATACGGCCAGCAGTCCAAGAACGCCATGCGCGGTCTGGTCGCGGGCCAGCAGGTGATCTGCGATCTTACCGGGCGCAAGACCTATGACCGCTGGGTGGGAGATTGCTTCCTGGCCGACGGCACGGACCTCTCCGTCGCCATCGTGGCGCTTGGCCTTGCCCGCGACTGCCCGCGCTATTCGGGCGGCCTCTACGAGCCCTTCGAAACCGAACGCAGCAAACGCCTTCCCTTCCCAGGATACTGCAAACCAAAATGACGATGGATTCCTCTCACACCCGCGCTTTGGCAGAGTGCGGAATGGGGAAGATCACGTCGTAGGCCCAGTTGAAGACGAAGGCGTAAACCAGATAGAAAAGGGCAAAGGAAACGTCCATCAGGAAGGCCTGCAGCAAGGTGATGCCCAGGTACCAGGCGATGAAAGGCAAGAGAACCAGTAGCATTCCGAACTCGAACAGCACCGCGTGGAAGACGCGGATCGCCACTGATTTTCGCGGGCTGCCGGTGAGCCGCAACATGGCGTGGTCAAACAGCAGGTTGTAGAGGTAGTTCCAGGCCGTCGCCAGCAGCGAGCTGACCAACGCGACGAGGCCGATGGCATGCATCGGTTGGTCAAAACCCCAGGCGGCTACGGGGGTCACGATGATAAGGCCGATGACCTCGAAACACACGGCATGGCGGATACGGTCGCGAACGCTACGCAAGGGAGTTTCTCCCACTTTGTCCTACGGGTCGTCCCGCCTTCAGTTTCCCGGGCCGGGGGAGGTCGTCCTCGCTTTGGGCCCCGTTGATATAAGACAGCACCCACTATTGGCAAGCATTTGGCCGCGATCAGGGCGCCGTTTTTGGTGCATGAAGGCACTATAGCGCGAAAATTACCAGGTGCAGTGGTGGATGGTGGGCGCGGCTGGGATTGAACCAGCGACCCCTACGATGTCAACGTAGTGCTCTCCCGCTGAGCTACGCGCCCGTTTCCGGTTCGGGATGCCTGGGGGCGGTAGGAGCCAACGAATGCGGCCTTTCCCGTCCAAGCGAGAGGCGGATACCATGCCCCTTGCGCCTTTTCAAGGCTCCATTTTCTATAAAGCTGCGCCAAGTCTGCCTCTTGCCCCGCCGCAAGGAAGCCAGTACCTAGGAATAGGGGCTGAAAATCACCGCCCAAGGGCGAGCAGCGAAGGCAGTAACCAAAAGGCGGGCCCGACAGCTATACTCCAACGGCAGCCTTAACGTCAGCCTCACGACAGGACCGATGAACCGGTGAAGAGACAACCAAAGCAGAGCGTTAAAGCAGCTCGAAATGCCGTACCGGACGGTCACGACGCTGCCGTTCTCAATCTGCCGGACCCGTCTCACATCGTCCTGCGACCGGCATGCCAGACATTGCCCCTCGTCCTGGCTTCACCGCACAGCGGCCGCTGCTATCCACCCGAATTCATCGCTGCATCACGGCTCGATGCACAGGCGCTGCGCCGCAGCGAAGATTCCTTTGTCGACGAGCTATTCGATTTCGTCACTGCGGCGGAGCCCAGCGGCGACCCCGATGACCCCGATAGCTCTGACAGCATCCCGGCTCTTGGAGCGCCCCTGCTCTGCGCGCTGTTCCCACGCGCCTACATCGATCCGAATCGCGAAGCCTATGAGCTTGATCCCACGATGTTCTGTGACAGCCTGCCGGACTTTGCGAACACCCGCTCGCCCCGTGTAGCGGCTGGGCTTGGCACCCTGGCGCGCGTCGTCGCCGGTGGCGCGGAAATCTACCGGACGAAGCTGCGTTTCGCCGAGGCGCAGGCCCGGATTGAAAAGCATTACCGTCCCTATCATGCGACCTTGCGCCGTTTAATCGACGAAACCCGGGAAGCGTTTGGTTACTGCATCTTGTTAGATTGCCATTCCATGCCATCGGTCGGCGGCCCCTCGCCACGGGGCTCGACAAGCAAACCCCAGCAGCCAACCTCAGGTGGCCATGATCCGGGCCCGGAGGGGGCTGCCTTCGTCCTTGGCGATTGCCACGGCAGCTCCTGCGCCGGTCCGGTCATCGAAGCGGTGGAACAGAGCCTGTCCAACGCAGGCTACAAGGTTGCTCGCAACGTGCCCTACGCGGGCGGGTTCGTTTCGCGGCACTACGGCCGACCCGGCGAGGCCGTGCATGCCCTGCAGATCGAGATCAACCGCGCGCTTTATATGGATGAACGCAACTTCGCGCGTGGACCCGGCATGGCAAGCCTGCGCGCCGATTTGCGCCGCGCGGTTGCAGCACTGTCGGATCTCGACTCAGCGCAGCTAATACCCGGAGACAACCGCAATGGGTAAAGAAAAAGCAGGTATCGTTTTTACACTGCGCGCGGCGGCGAGCAGCGATCTGGAGGCCTTGCTCGCCATCTATGCGCACCACGTGCGGCACGGCACGGCATCCTTTGAACTGGAGCCGCCGACGCTGGAGGACTTCAGCGGACGCTTCAGGACGCTACAGATGGCGCGATACCCCTATATCCTGGCCGTGACCGATGACGGCCGAGTCCTGGGCTACGCCTACGCCGGTCCCTACCGGCCTCGACCGGCCTACCGCTATACAGTGGAGGATTCTGTTTACGTTGCGCCCGAGGCTGCGGGGAAAGGCGTAGGAGGCGCGCTCCTGGATCGCCTGATAGAACTCGCCGATGAGCAGGGATACCGCAAAATGGTGGCTGTGATCGGCGACAGCCTCCAGGTCGCCTCGATCGCCTTGCACGCAGGCCGAGGCTTCGTTTTCGCCGGAACAGTGCGTGGCGTTGGCTACAAACACGGACGCTGGCTCGATCAAGTACTGATGGAACGCGACCTTGGTCCCGGAAATCTGACGCCACCTGACGAGGGCCCAAACGCACCGACTCTCGGATAAAAAAAGGGCCGCACCCAAAGGCGCGGCCCGAGTTTAGGGAGGAAACGCTCAAGAAGTGCGTTACGGCCACCTGGCAGACGCCAGATCATTGCCGCACTGCAAAATTTAGGCATGATTTGTGTGCAGTGCAATATCTAATGATTAGTTTTTTGATTTTTTTGGCTATTTCCTGTTTTCTCTTTGGGATAATTATCGGCTACCAAGAGGAAAAACAGGTATATGCTGCATCGCAATAGCGGTGGGGATCAAGAATCCACGGCACTTGGCACAAGGCCGGTCATAACATCGGCGTTGCTGGGCCACTGTGCCCAATCATGCGCGCCGAATCCCCACTTGTTCTTGTGCTCGCTAGAGGCGCCGGCCGCCAGCAAACGGCGAACCACTTCCTCGTGCCCCCGGGCCGCGGCGATCATAAGCGGTGAATTGCCCGCATCGCTGGTTTGTTCGACCGAAGCCCCAGCGGAAAGAAGAAACTCCACGGTTTCAATCCGCCCGGAAGCAGCAGCCAGGTAAAGAAGGGTTGCGCCGTAGCGATCACAGCCATCAACCGGTTCGCCGGCGGCAAAACCTGCCTTCAGCGCCTCGATATCGCCTTTCTGAGCGGCCTTGAGCAGTTCGGGTGTCGTCTTGCGGTACATGTCGGCGCCTTCCCATGGATTAAAGCCAGGGCGGAAGTGTAAAGATCAAGAACGCAGGCCGCCAAGGCTTTTGCATGGAGGCATCCCGCACTTTGCATGGCCTGAGACAAAATGCCCGTGATAAGAAGAGCGCCATGACCGAAAAAAGCTTTCAGCCGATCCATAGCAAAGAAGCCGACGCGCCGAGCAACCGCTTCTGGCAGAGCGGTGATCGCTTGGCGCGGATTTTGCTGTTCATCAACCCAGCCTTCTTTGCCGGGAACATGTTGATGGCTCGAGCAACCGCCGATCTGGTACCGCCGATCGCGTTGGCCTTCTGGCGCTGGGCCATAGCCGTTTCAATCCTCCTGATGTTTCTGGGTGGACCGGTTTGGCGCGCCCGCGCCGATATCCTGGCTGAATGGCGAGATCTGATGATCCTAGGCGCACTCGGCATGGGCGTCTGTGGCGCGTTCGTCTATATCGGGGCGGACACCACCACGGCGATGAACATCGGTCTGATTTATGCCTATTCCCCGGTGCTGATCATCCTGCTGGATCACTTTTTCTACGGGTCCATCATGATCAAAAGGCAGTGGCTGGGCGCGGGACTCGCGCTGGCCGGTATGCTGCTTATCGTGTTTCGCGGGAATCTCGATTCGCTGCTCAGCCTGTCCCTTTCGCCCGGCGACCTCTGGATCCTGGCAGCAGCGACCGGCTGGGGGTTCTACTCTATTCTGCTGAAACATCGGCCGAGCAAGCTAAAGCCCAATGTCCGCTTTGCAGCCATCATGCTTTACGGCACGGCGGTTCTGGCGCCCTTCCACCTTTGGGAAAGTGTCTGGATCGAAGCGCCAACCCTGGATGCGCTCAGCATCGGCGCGGTTCTTTTCCTAGCGCTCGTTCCGGCATTGGGTGCTTACGGAACCTACGGGTACATGCAGCGCTACCTGGGCGCCTCCACCACCAGTTTGATCCTCTACCTGATCCCTGTTTATGCGGCCTCCCTAGGCTACATATTGCTTGGCGAAAGCCTCGAATTCTACCATCTGACAGGCGCCGCACTGGTGTTGCCTGGTATTTGGCTGGCGACCCGCCGCAGACGTCAAAGCGAGGACGCCGAGCGCGCAGCCTGATCGTAAAGCCCCGAGAGGGCCCGCAAAAGCTCCGCCACCTCGCCGAATTCGGCATTGAGCTCATCGCGCCGGATACCGGCAAAGGCAGAAATCGCCTCCAAGAGACAGGTTTCCCGCACCTCGCGGTAGCGTTGGCAGGCAGCAGTTCCTGCTTCAGTTGCCTGCCAGAGCGTTTCCTTGCCAACCCGCTCCCCGGCCACAAGATCGGCCCGCGACAGCTTCTTCAGGGAATAGGTAACCGTGTGGGTGTCCTCGACATTCAGCACGAAACAGATGTCATTCTGCTTCTTGGGCCGCCCGCGGTGATTGACTGAATGCAGCACCATCACGTCCAACGCCGAGAGGTCCGGGCAGCCGGCCGCCGCCATGCAGCGCACGATCCATCGCGAAAAGGCGTTGCTGACGGTAATCAGGCCAAACTCCAGTTCCGACAGTTCGGCGGCCGTTTCCGACACCAGGTGCGACGAGGAGACGATGCGTTGCCCCTTGCGGCCGCGTTGCAACCCGGGGGGGTGCTCGCCCTGGGCCGATTCCTTGCTCATTCCGCCGCCTCCCGCCGTTCGGAAACCGGACCGAAGCCACCACCGGTCGGGCTCTGTACCACGAAGACATCGCCCGGCTTCATCTCGGTGCGGTCGGTGCCGCTCATCGGATGGATGGTGCCATCGGCCCGCTCGACCCAGTTCTTGCCGCACTGGCCGTTCTCGCCACCGGCAACGCCGAAAGGCTCGATAAGACGATGACTGCTGAGGATGGCGACAGTCATATCTTCCAGGAACCGCAGGCGCCGCAGCGTGCCATCGCCGCCACGGTGGCGGCCCTTGCCGCCACTGCCCCGCCGGATCTCAAAGGATTCCAGCAAGATCGGAAAGCGGAACTCCAACACTTCCGGGTCGGTCAGGCGCGAGTTGGTCATGTGGGTGTGAACCCCGTCGCAACCGTCGAAATCCGGCCCGGCGCCCGATCCGCCGGCGATGGTCTCGTAGTACTGATAGCGTTTGTTGCCGAAGGTGATGTTGTTCATCGTCCCCTGCGCTGCCGCCAGCACACCGAGCGCGCCATATAGCGTATCGGTGATGATCTGACTGGTTTCGACGTTTCCGGCCACAACGGCTGCGGGATAACGCGGGTTCAGCATCGAACCTTCGGGGATGATCAGGTCGAGAGGCTTGAGACAGCCTTCGTTCATGGGAATCTCGTCTTCGACCAACGTGCGGAAAACGTAGAGCGTGGCCGCCCGGCATACCGCCGAGGGCGCGTTGAAATTGCTCGTCAATTGGCCGCTGGTGCGCGAAAAATCGATGGTTGCGCGTCGCGCCTTCTTATCGATGGTGATATCGACCGCTACCTGATTGCCATCGTCCATCGGGCAGGTGAAGCTGCCGTCGGTCAACACATCCAGCACACGGCGGACCTGTTCTTCGGCGTTGTCCTGCACGTGCCCCATGTAGGCGATCACGACGTCGAGGCCAAAGTGATCGACCATCTTGCGCAGTTCTTGCACCCCCTTCTCGTTGGCGGCGATCTGCGCCTGCAGGTCCGCGATATTCTGGTCGGCGTTTCTTACCGGGTAAGGGCCCGAGGTCAGCAATTCGCGCAACGGACCTTCACGGAACTTGCCCTGATCGACCAGCTTGAAGTTGTCGATCAATACGCCTTCGTCCTCGACGGTGTGGGAATCCGGCGGCATTGACCCCGGTGTGATTCCGCCGACGTCGGCATGATGGCCGCGGCTGGCGACGTAGAAGAGGATATCCTTGCCCGCCTGATCGAAGACCGGCGTTACAACGGTGATGTCCGGCAAGTGCGTGCCGCCGTTATAGGGTGCATTCAAAACATAAACGTCACCCGGCTTGATGTGCCCGGCGTTCTCCCGAATCACAGCCCGAATCGACTCGCTCATCGACCCCAGATGAACCGGCATGTGTGGGGCGTTGGCGACCAAATGGCCGTTCAGATCAAAAACGGCGCAAGAGAAATCCAGCCGTTCCTTGATGTTGACCGAGTGCGCCGTCTTCTCCAGAACCGAGCCCATTTGTTCGGCAATAGACATGAAAAGGTTGTTGAAAACCTCCAGCATGACGGGATCGACCTTGGTGCCCACGGCCTCCTGGCGTTTGATGGCCTGATATCGGTCCATGACCAGATGATTGCGCTCGGTTAGCTTGGCGCGCCAGCCTTTCTCAATCACCGTGGTGCTGTTCGGCTCGATCAGCAACGCCGGGCCTTCCAAGTGATCGCCAACCAGCAGATCGTCCCGGTCGTACACCGGCGCCTGGACCCATGCGCCTTCGACGTACATCGGCGCCTGCGCGCGCGGCACCAACGGCGAGGTGCGTTTCTCCATTTCAAGCAACGGATCGTCTGACACGCCGGTATGACCGATGCCCTCGACGGACACCAACTCGGCGATCAAGGGCTTGCCTTCCAGCCCAAAGCCGAAGCGCTGCCGATGCGCCTCCTCGAAAGTCGCCCGGAGCGCATCCAGGTCATCCAGATTGTCGGGCACCCCAAACGAGGTATCGCTACCTTGGTAGCGCACGTAGATTTCGCGCTTGAATGACATGCTGTCCTCGGAGATACCCTGGGCCTTCAGGTCCTGGCGGGCTTCCTCGGTCAAAGCAGCCGACAACCGCTTCAGTTCCCCGCGCACCGCAGGGTCATCCAGACGACCCTCGACGCCCTGCTGGGCGAAGGTGCGCAGATCGGCCAGCCCCATGCCATAGGCCGATAGTACACCGGCATAGGGGTGGAGGAAGATGCTGGTCATTCCCAAGGTATCGGCAATGTCGCAGGCATGCTGGCCGCCGGCGCCGCCGAAACAGTTGAGCGTATACTCGGTTACGTCATACCCGCGCTGGATGGAGATTTTCTTGATGGCGTTTGCCATATTCTCCACGGCAATGCGCCGGAACCCCTCGGCAACCTCTTCCGGGCTCCGTTTGTCGCCGGCTTCCCGCTCGATCCTCTGGGAAAGCTCTTGGAATTTCTGCCTTACAACATCGATATCCAACGCCTCGTTGGCGTCGGGCCCGAAGACCTTCGGGAAAAACTCCGGCACGATACGGCCCAACATGACGTTTGCATCCGTGACTGCCAAAGGTCCGCCGCGCCGATAGCAGGCGGGGCCGGGATTGGCGCCGGCGGAGTCAGGGCCGACCCTGTAACGGCTGCCATCAAAGTGAAGAATCGAGCCGCCACCTGCCGCAACCGTATGAATTTGCATCATGGGCGCGCGCATCCGAACACCTGCGACCTGCGTCTCAAAGGCCCGCTCGTATTCCCCCGCATAGTGGGAAACATCGGTGGAGGTGCCGCCCATATCGAAGCCGATAATTTTTTCGAAACCACCCATGGTTGCCGTGCGAACACACCCGACGATGCCGCCGGCCGGGCCGGAAAGGATGGAGTCCTTGCCTTGGAACCGCCGCGCGTCCGTCAGACCGCCGTTCGACTGCATGAACATCAAGCGCACATCGCCGAGCTCGCCCGCGACGCGGTCCACGTAACGCCGCAGAATCGGCGAGAGATAAGCATCAACGACGGTCGTGTCGCCACGCCCGACAAACTTCATCAGCGGGCTCACTTCGTGGCTCACCGAAACCTGAGCAAATCCGATCCGGCGGGCTATTTCGGCAACCAGTTTCTCGTGGTCGCTGTAGCGGTAGCCATGCATGAAAACAATTGCACAGGACCGGAAGCCCTGCTCGAAAGCCTCCCGCAACTGACGCTCCACAAGGCTCTCATCAGGGGCGGCCAAGACCTTTCCATCCGCCATGACACGCTCGTCAATCTCCACCACCTGCTCGTAAAGCTGTTCGGGCAACTCGATCTTGCGCGTGAAGAGGTGTGGTCGATTCTGATAGGCGATACGCAAGCCGTCCTTGAAGCCCTTGGTTACGACCAGCAGGGTGCGCTCACCCTTCCGCTCAAGCAAAGCATTGGTGGCCACCGTGGTGCCCATCTTAACGGCGTCGATAATCTCCGCAGGTATCGATTCCTGCTTGCCGATGCCCAACAGGTTCCGAATGCCTTGAATTGCGGCATCGGGATATTGCTCCGGGTTCTCACTGAGCAATTTGTGGCTCCGCAAACTGCCGTCCGGCTGGCGTGCAACGACATCCGTAAAAGTACCCCCACGGTCGATCCAGAACTGCCAGGTACCCGTCGTCGTTACTTGATGCTCGGCCATTGCAACCCCCAAAAGCAATTTATCGATAATTTATCGACGAAACCTAGTTCAACACACCCCGCCACGCAAGCATCTAGCGATGTGCAGACGCACTTTCTGGCGCGCCAAACACTGCAATCAGAAGAGATTACGGCTTTCTTCGCCATTGGCACCCCCATTCTATGATCGCTTCATCTGGTCGGGGGAGGGTTGTTCTTTCCGCATAGGCAAAGCGGACGGTTTCCCTTTCAATAACCATAGTCCCAAGGTATCAAAGACTTATGAGCATCTGGGGAAAGATTGTTGGCGGTGCGGCGGGCTTTGCCGTTGGAGGGCCTTTAGGAGCCATCCTCGGTGCGGTGGCCGGTCATGCCGTGGACAAAATGGCCGAAGACAGCAAACCACCCGGCGATGATGGCGATACGGGCGCCGGCAATGATCCAACCCGCAGAATCGCCTTTACCATCGCCGTCATCGTGCTGGGCGCCAAGATGGCCAAGGCCGACGGCCATGTCACCAAGGATGAGATCGCCGCCTTCCGGCAGGTGTTCCACATTCCTCCGGAGGAGGTGAAGAACGTCGGCCGCCTGTTCGATCAGGCCCGCCGCGATGCCAATGGATTCGAGCCCTATGCCAAGCAGATCGCTCGGTTGTTCCGGGATCGCCCGGCAGTGCTCGAAGAACTGCTGGACGGCCTGTTCCACATCGCCCGAGCCGATGGCCATGTAACCCCGGAAGAACTGGACTATCTGCAGGCCGTTGCCAACATCTTCGGCCTGGACGAAGCGGCATGGCATCGTCTCAAGGCAGCCAACCTGGGTCCCGACGCCGAAGATCCCTATCATATTCTGGGGGTTACTCGGGAAACCGTCCCCGAAGCCATAAAAGCCGCCTATCGAAAGCTTATCCGTGAGAATCACCCTGATCGTCTGGTAGCTGAAGGCATGCCGCAGGAGTTCGTCGCGATGGCCAACGAAAAGATGGCCAAGATCAATGTCGCCTACGACCGCATTTGCAAAGAAAAGGGCATTTCATAATGGCGTTGGATCGCTGATGCTTTCCATTCGACCCCTGCATCTCATGTTGTTTCTCCTGGTCATGTGCCTGTGGGGTTTCAATTTCGCCGTCGTCAAGATCGGCTTACGGGATTTGACACCCTTGATGCTAACGGCCCTGCGCTTCGGGCTGGTTGCCGTGATCTTGCTACCGTTTGTCAAACCGCCCAAAGGACGATGGCTGGACATTGCAATTATCACGATCCTGCTTGGTGTATTGCACTTTTCGTTGAACTTCACGGGGCTGGCGGGTCTAAATGCCTCGACTGCGGCAATTGCCATTCAGCTCCAAGTCCCCTTCGCCTCAATACTGGCGGCCATCTTCCTCAATGATAAACTTGGCTGGCGGCGAGGCCTTGGCATGACCATCGCATTTGTCGGGGTCGCGGTGATTGCTGGCGAACCGCGCGTCGAAGGTCAGTACTTTTACCTAAGCTTGGTCATCCTCGCCGCTTGCATATGGTCGGTCGCCAATCTTGTGATTAAGATCCGCCCCCCAATTGACGGGCTTTCGCTTCTTGCCTGGATGTCGGCCTTTTCCGCGCCTGCGTTGTTCCTCTGCTCGCTCGCTCTGGAGACCGGCCAGATGGAGGACTTGAGGGCCATCGGTTGGGAAGGCGTTACATCGGTAATTTATCAAGCCGTCTTCGTGGTGGTGATTGGCTATGGTATCTGGTACCGGCTTTTACCGCTCTACGATATGAACATCACCATGCCCATAACGCTGTTGATCCCGCCCGTGGGGGTGCTTTCCGGCGTTATCGTCCTGGGCGAAAGCCTCACGCTCACCTTCATAACAGGCGCTGCCATTACCATCGTGGGCGTCGCCATTATCCTGGTGCGCAGACCAACCACCGCCGCCCCGGAAATCGAGCGGGTGTAGGGACGCCTATGATTATCGAGCAACGCCCCTCCCCGAACCAGGAAGACCGGCCGGGCGCGGGGTTGGTCGATTTTCTGATTCTGCATTACACCGGCATGCGATCAGCCCAGGAAGCGCTTGATCGGTTGTGCGATCCGGCAGCCAAAGTCAGCGCCCACTACTGCATCGACGAAGACGGCCGCACCTGGGAACTGGTGCCGGAATCCAGGCGCGCCTGGCACGCTGGCGTTTGCTATTGGGACGGCATCACCGATATCAACAGCCGTTCTATCGGGATCGAACTGGTCAATCCGGGACACGCTTTTGGATACCGCCCCTTCCCGCAAGCGCAGATCGAAAGCCTGGAAAACCTTTGTCGGTCGGTTTTGGAGCGTCATAACATCGCACCGCAACGAATCCTTGGCCATTCGGACCTCGCTCCCCTGCGCAAGGAAGACCCAGGCGAGTTATTCCCTTGGCGGCGCTTGGCGGAGAACGGGATCGGCCTTTGGTGCGATGAACCACTGGATACCGACAGGGATTTGGTCGGCGCCCTCCAAGAAATCGGATATGGATATATGGACGAAGACGCCGGCAAGGTCATTGCGGCGTTTCAGCGCCACTGGCGGCCCGCGTCGGTAACAGGTAAAGACGACCCGGAAACCCGTGGTTTGGCTGCCGCATTGCTTCAACGGATAGAGCAATCTTTCGCCTGAGCCTTGCAGGCGAACGTCCGGGCCCTTACGTTGCCTTCACGGATTGCAATTCAACAGGAGACCAAGCATCGCCATGATCGGCCATCACGAAGCGCTCATCTACACCATGGTCATGATGTCGGCCGCCGACAACGACATGACTGACAAGGAACTCAGCACAATCGCCGATATCGTGAGGCATCTGCCAGTGTTTGATGATTTCAAGGTGGACGATTTGCCAGCCTTGGCGAACCGTTGTTCCGAACTTCTTGCCGACGAGGACGGGCTGGACAAGGCACTGGAAATGATCGCGTCCGCGCTGCCCGCCCAACTTCGCGAAACCGCTTACGCCGTCGCTTGCGACGTTGCAGCCGCCGACGGCCTGGCATCGCAGGAGGAACTGCGGCTTTTGGAAATGTTGCGCTTTACGCTGCCTGTCGGCCGCCTACCCGCCGCGGCAATCGAGCGCGGCGCGCGAGCGCGCTACACCCGGATGACCTGAACCTCCTGGGGATCGCCGACCAAAATTACTAAACGTCGAGGTTTGCGACTTCCAACGCGTTGGTTTGGATAAACTCGCGGCGCGGCTCCACCACGTCGCCCATCAAGGTTTCGAACACCTGTCCGGCTTCGTCCAAATGGGCGACTTTGACCTGAAGCAACGAGCGGGCATCCGGATCCAAAGTAGTTTCCCAAAGCTGCTCCGGGTTCATCTCGCCCAAGCCCTTGTAGCGGGCAATGGCAAGGCCTTTGCGGCCCAGCTCCATGATAGCCTCGGCAAGGGTTGCCGGGCCGAATATGGGAAAGCTTTTCTCCTTGGACTTCAGTTCCCCAGGCAAGCGGTATGATTCCTGTAGTTCTCCCGCTATCGAGTCCAACCGCCGCGCCTCGACACTGCGCAAGGCCGCCGCATCGATCACGCGGCGCTCGGTAACCCCCTGCAAGGTACGCTGGAAGGCCAAACCGCCGTCTTCGGCGACATCGCCTTGCCAACTCTTCTGGTTTTCGTCCTCCATAGCATTCAGGCGCTTGGCGATGTAACGCGCTGCTTCCGCAGCTTTCTCCCGGTCGGCAAGCAAATCCGCATTCAACGCGCCCGCAATGGCCGCTTGGCCCACGATCCGCACGTTTCCTACCTTTCGGATCAAAGGCTGGAGCCACTGCTTGGCGAGATTGGCCCGTTCCACCAGCGCTTTAAGCGCCTGCCCGGCCACTTGACTTCCACCGCCCAGCGTCAAGACGCTTTCCTCGACGCCTTGGTCGATCAGGTAGCTGTCCATTTCCCGCTCGCCCTTGATATACACCATCGAATTTCCACGCTTGGCGCGGTACAGCGGTGGTTGGGCGATGTAGAGGTAGCCGCGCTCGATGATTTCCGGCATCTGCCTAAAAAAGAAGGTCAGAAGCAACGTCCGGATGTGTGATCCGTCTACGTCTGCGTCCGTCATGATGATAATCTTATGATAGCGCAGCTTGTTGATATCGAATTCCTCGCGCCCGATACCGGTCCCCAGAGCGGTGATCAGCGTGCCGATCTCCTGGCTGGATAGCATCTTGTCGAAACGCGCGCGCTCGACATTCAAGATCTTACCCTTGAGCGGCAAAATCGCCTGGTGCTTGCGATCACGCCCCTGCTTGGCGGAGCCGCCTGCGGAATCACCCTCGACGATGAAGATTTCGGACAGCGCCGGATCCTTTTCCTGGCAGTCCGCGAGTTTGCCTGGCAGCGAGGCAATGTCCAGGGCCGACTTACGGCGCGTCAACTCTCTGGCCTTGCGAGCCGCCTCGCGTGCCGCGGCGGCTTCAACCACCTTGCCGACGACGCGCCGCGCCTCGTTGGGATGCTCCTCGAAGTAGCGCTCCATCGCCTCCCCCACCAAGCTCTCGACGACAGGGCGGACTTCGGAGGAAACAAGCTTGTCCTTGGTCTGACTGGAAAACTTCGGATCAGGCACCTTGACCGACAGCACGCACGTAAGACCCTCTCGGGCATCGTCGCCTGTCAGGGCCACCTTCTCTTTCTTTGCCAAGCCAGAACTCTGGGCATAAGCATTGATCTGACGTGTGAGCGCAGAGCGGAAACCGGCCAGATGCGTACCGCCATCACGTTGCGGGATGTTGTTGGTGAAGCACAAAACCTGCTCGTGATAGGCATCCGTCCATTGCAAGGCACACTCGACGGAAATTCCCTCGCGCTCGGCTTGAACATGAATCGGTGGCTGAAACAACGGCTGGCGGGATCGGTCCAGATAAGCGACGAAAGCCAGCAAACCGCCTTCATAGAACAACTCAACCGACTTCGGTTCCGCCGGACGGTCGTCGGTCAACAGGAGCTTAACCCCGGAATTCAGGAAAGCCAGTTCACGTAGACGGTGTTCGAGACGATGAAAGTCGAACTCCAACATCGTAAAGGTCTCGGATGAGGGCAGGAAGGTGATCTCCGTTCCCGTCTTGCCCCCGGCATCCCCAACGATCTTCAAGGGCTCCACGGCTTCGCCATGTTCGAAAGACATCGCGTGTTCCTTGCCACCACGCCAGATGCGTAGATCGAGCCGCTTGGACAGCGCATTGACGACCGACACCCCGACGCCGTGTAAGCCGCCGGAGACCTTGTAGGAATTCTGGTCGAACTTACCGCCTGCATGCAGTTGGGTCATGATGACCTCGGCGGCGGAAACGCCCTCTTCCTTGTGAATATCGATGGGTATTCCACGGCCATTGTCCGTAACCGTCACCGACCCATCGCCGTTCAAGACGACACTGACGGCATCGCAGTACCCGGCCAAGGACTCGTCAATCGCATTATCGACCACCTCATAGACCATATGGTGCAGCCCCGAGCCATCGTCCGTGTCGCCGATGTACATACCCGGGCGTTTGCGAACCGCTTCCAGTCCGCGCAACACCTTGATCGATTCAGCGAGATACTCTTCCGCCGCGTCGTTCGTACGATTGCTCTTTTCGTCACTCATGTTTCAGTCCGCCTTCGAATACCGGGAGGGGGTTTCCGTGAACTCACGAATCGGGCGCAATGCGCCCTTCCCGGACAGAGAAAAACTCGGCGTTGCCGCCAATTCCATCAAACAGCGACGGGTCCGTGCCCGTCAGCCAGCTTTGGCCCTCAAGAGCCAACAACTCGTCGTACAGCGCGCGCCGACGTTCCTCGTCCAAGTGCGCGGCCACTTCGTCCAACAACAACAGCGGCGCAGCGCCACGCTCACTGGCAATCAAGCGCGAGTTCGCCAGCACGATCGCGATCAACAGCGCCTTTTGTTCGCCGGTCGAGCAAAGTTCCGCCGGCATGGCTCGCTGCAGGTGGCCTACCCGCAGGTCGCTACGATGTGGGCCAACCGCCGCTCCACCCTGCTCCGCATCCCCGCTTCGCGAGGCACGGAGATGCTCCTGCAAGCGATCTTCGACGGCGAGCGCGGGCATATCCGTTAGCCAGGCCTCCACGTCTCCCGCCACCGCCAGCGATGCGCGTGGAAAAGCGCCCCCGGCCAGGGCACAGGCGCTGGCCAAACGCTCCGCTAGCGCGCAACGGGCTGCCGCAATCGCCACACCCTGCTCCGCCAGTGTTTCCTCCAGCACCGTCAACCAAGCCGGGTCTGGGGTTCCCTTTTCCCAACGCAACAGGCGTGATCGCTCTCGCAAGGCCTGTTCGTACTTCGCAATCCGGCCCGCATGTGCCGGATCACTTCCAAAAACCAAGCGATCCAGGAACCGCCGTCGCTCGCTCGGCCCCTCCTGAAACAGGCGATCCATCTGTGGCGTCAGCCATACGACCGACAAAACCTCACCGAGAGCCTGCTGACTGCTGGCGAAAGCGCCATCCAGTTTCACGGCCCGCTTGTCGCGCGGACTGGCTGGATCACGTCCGGTTCCAAGAGACCGCCGCTCACCGGCAACCACCACCTCCGCGGCAACCGCCCACGGTTGAGAAGTTTCGCCACCCTCTGCCCCGTCACCGCCGACGCGCCGGTCCACCTCCGAGAGGCGCGCCCCGCGCAAACCGCGTCCCGGCGTCAGGAAGGAGAGCGCCTCCAGCAGATTTGTCTTACCAGCGCCGTTAGGGCCGGTCAGAATCACGGGCCGCCCATTCGTTTCCATTCCGGCCTGCCGGTAAGAGCGAAAGGCGTTGACCTGCAAACGCGCCACCCAGACGGTCGGCTGCCTCACTCCCTCTTTCGCCACCTCATCCGGGCCATCAAGGGATGCTGTTGGCATCTGGTTGGCTTTCAGGTGCTGCAAAGCGGCCAAAAGGCCCTCCTCAGACCCGCATCGGCATCAGGACATAGAGCGCGGACTCATCACCGACGTCGCGCACGATCGTTGGCGATGTCGCGTCGGAAAGCTGAAACAGCGCTTCAGAGCCTTCGATCTGCTCGGCGATATCCAGCAGGTATCGTGAGTTGAAACCGATCTCCAGCGTCTCGCCCTTGAAAGCAACTTCAATCTCTTCGATCGCGCTACCGTTCTCGGGACTGGTGGCAGACAAGGTCAACAGGCCCTCGCTGAACGAAAGCTTGACCGCGCGGCTCTTCTCCGAGGAAATCGTGGAGACACGATCGACCGCCTCGCGGAAGGCCTTGCGATCGACTTCCATCGTACGGTCGTTGCCGCTGGGGATGACTCGCTCGTAATCGGGGAAGGTTCCGTCGATCAGCTTCGAGGTCAAGACGGTCGAACCGAAGGAAAAACGAATCCTCGTGTCGGACAGGGCGATTGCGACGCTGTCGTCGGACTCGTCGAACAGCTTCCGAAGTTCACCGACGGTCTTTCTGGGCACGATCACCCCTGGCATGCCTTTAGCACCCTCGGGCAACGGCATCTCAAAGCGCGCCAGACGGTGGCCGTCGGTCGCGACCGCACGCAGCACCGGGACGCCGCCGCTCTCAGCGGCATGAAGGTAGATGCCGTTGAGGTAGTAACGGGTTTCCTCAGTCGAAATGGCAAACCGGGTGCGATCCACCAGGCTGCAAAGCTCTGGTGCCGCGACCTTGAAGGACTGCGGCAGATCAACCTGATTGGAAGCGGGGAAATCTTCACGCGGCAGCGTCGTGAGCGTAAAAGCGGACCGTCCCGCGGTCAGGGTCATCTGGCCGCTGTCACCCGCGAGCGATAACTCAACCTGCGCCCCGTCGGGAAGCTTGCGAACGATATCGTAAAGCGTATGCGCAGGAACCGTCGTCGCCCCCTCTTGCAACACCTCGGCCGCGACCTCTTCGATGATCGTCAGGTCCATATCGGTTGCCGTTAGCGACAAATTTCCGTCACCTGCGGCCAACAAGACGTTCGAGAGAATGGGAATGGTGTTGCGGCGCTCTACAACGCTTTGCACGTGGGCCAGGGATTTCAGCAGCGCCGCGCGTTCAATGGTCAGTTTCATGGCAGTCCCAATGGCTTGATTTCTAAGGCGTTTTCTATGACTTATGCCTTCACAGCGGAAGGCACATCCAACTTCATCCGAGCCACTATCTGACGATTGTTCGAGGGGGCGAATCGGCCCCTTACGGCACGGATGCATAATATAGACCATACTGCCCGGAATCGTAAGGGTTTTCGCGCTTTTTACAGGCCTATTTTGGGCTCCGTGGTGATCGACCTTACAGGGTCGTCCAAACTACAGATTTCCAGACCGATGGAACCAGTCCAAGCACACCAGCTAAAGCTTCAGCATAGCCAACTTCGCGCCAAAACCGATGAAGACGACACCGGTGATGCTCTTGAGCCACCGCTGGAACCTTTGGTTCCGGGTTGCGCCCGCCAAGCGCGCAAAAAGCATGATAATCAACGAGAACCAGACCAAGTTCAGCAGCGAATGGATGAAAACGAGCGTGAAAGACGCACTCAAGGCGCCATCCATCCGCGAAATGAACTGTGGAAAGGCTGCGAGGTAAAACATCGACACCTTTGGGTTCAATGCATTGGTCAAGAACCCCTCGGAATAGGCCTTAAGGAGCGTTCTGCGCCTTTTCGCAGGCGCGACGTCCCCGACGGCGGGTGCAACCCCACGCCATGCCTCCAGCAAGGCCTTTAAACCGATCCAGCACAGATAGGCTGCACCCAGCATTTTAACGATGAAGAATGCTTGCGCCGATTGAACGAGAATAATTGAAATACCCAGGATCGACAGGGCACCGTGAAGATAGAAAGCCGACACAAATCCGGCAACGTTGGCGAAACCTGCCGCTTTTCCCGACGTGGGAACGGTCCTTGCGATCAAAACACCATTCGGTCCCGGCGACATCACCAGCAGTGCCGCAATGAAGGAGAAGCTCAGGACCGTTGCGAGATCCATTAGTTCTCCAGCATACGGCGCAACAGGTCGACTTCGTCGGCAAACCCGGCATCCAGACCCCGCAACTCATCGATCTTGCGCACCGCATGCATCACGGTGGTGTGGTCGCGGCCGCCAAATCGGCGACCGATCTCCGGCAATGACCGAGAGGTCAGCTGCTTGGAAAGGTACATGGCGACTTGACGCGGGCGCGCAACGGCGCGCGCGCGTCGCGCGGAAAGCATGTCGGCGTGGCGAATGTTGAAATGCTGCGCGACCTTGCGCTGTATCTCCTCGATCGTCAGGCGCCGTGCATTGGCGTGCAGCAGATCGTGCAACACTTCCTGCGCGGTCTCCAATGTCACCGGCCGCCCGACAAGCGTCGCGTGTGCGGTGATGCGGTTGAGCGCCCCTTCAAGCTCGCGCACGTTGGAGGTAATCTTGTGCGCCAGGAACTCCAAAACCTTCAAGCTGACATTGCACTTCATCTGTTCGGCCTTGGATTGGAGAATTCCAAGCCGCAGTTCATAGTTCGTCGAATCGATTTCCGCGACTAGGCCCCAACCCAACCGCGAACGCATGCGCTCCTCGACCCCTTCGAGGTTTGATGGGCTCTTGTCGGCCGACACCACGACCTGACGGCTCTGATCGACCAGCGCATTGAAGGTATGGAAAAACTCTTCCTGGGTGGACTCGCGACCACCGATAAACTGAACGTCGTCGATCATCAAAACATCTACCGAACGGAACTGGTCCTTAAAGGCTACCGTATCCTTAGTGCGTAGCGCTCTGATGAACTGGTACATGAATTTTTCCGCAGACAAATAGATAACCTTCTTCTGCGGACTGCGCTGGCGCACATGCCAAGCGATCGAGTGCATCAAGTGCGTTTTCCCGAGGCCAACGCCGCCGTAAAGAAACAAGGGATTGAAAGCGACGGATCCTGCCTCCGCAACGCGGCGCGCCGCCGCGTAGGCCAACTCGTTTGGCTGGCCGACGACGAAACTCTCGAAAGTCGAGCGCGGGTCCAAAGGTGCGGAAATATCGTCATAACCATCCCGCTTGGCTTCTGCTACCGGCGTGATATTGCCTTGCGCCAACGCATCTGCGTCATCATCCGCAGGTTCCTCATTGAATGCTTTGCCCGCACCAACAAGTGGCGCGCGCGTCGGGGAGGAACGGACGACGATCTCCACACCCTTAAGAGCGCCATCCTCGCTTGCCCACAGCGCCCGCAGACGATCCGAATAGTTGGAAATCACCCAGTCGCGCATGAAGCGGGTCGGTACGGCAAGGCGAACCTGCCCGTTGTTCAGTCCGACAAGCGTGAGAGGCTTAAGCCAACTCCGAAAAGCCGCCTCTCCTACTTCGTCGCGAAGCCGTCCTCGAACTTTGGCCCAGGCTTCGCTAACATCTCGTTCGCTTGCCGAATTACCCATTCCCCTTTTCTCCGCCCTCTCTTGCTCTCTCCGACCGATCTCGAACGAGATCGCCTCACCCCGCGCATCTAACTCTGCTACGAAACCATCAGGACTAGCTCATCCGGAGAACAAAACCCTTCAACCAAAGGCGACAGAATATCGCCTCAGTTTACTTGCACTGTTTTGTTATTTTCCCAGGACTATTGAAGTAGACCCGAAACACCTCACGACTAATACTCCCTGAGTTTTATTTTTTTCTTGTAATTCTAGTTTTTTATTTGCACCCGCCGAACGGGAAGTAAAGAGTACCGCCGCAGCAACGGTCATGCAATGAGACTGAATCCAGAACGCACGAATTTCTTCCATCAAAATTTATGGATTCGCAATCGGAGGCACCGCTCCAAGTCACCCGAGCCTCAGACATGCAAAAAGCCGCAACGGATATCCGTTGCGGCTTCAAGCCGTTAACCCAAGGCTGGGATCAGCCGAGCGCCTTTACCCGAGCGGAAAGCCGCGAAAGCTTACGCGCCACCGTATTTTTTGGCATCACGCCGGCGCGCACGCCACGGTGCAGTTCCGGCTGCGCCTCGCGCAGTGCGGTTTGGGCGGCAGGCTTATCGCCGGACGCCAGAGCAACCTCGACCTTCTTCAGGAAGGTACGGATGCGATTCACACGCGTGCCATTGATCTCAGCGCGGCGCTCGTTTCTGCGGATCCGCTTTTGGGCGGATTTATGATGGGCCATGTCAGACGACCTTTTTAAGAATTCCGGTGTTCAGAAGGCCGGGGTTATAACCGCAGCCAGACCGGGCGTCAAGCGCCGGTGGCATGGAAAGTCCAGCAATTACTTCAGCGGCCTGATGCCTGCTCAACGATGCTTCCAGGACGGCTTCCGCTTTTCAGCGAAGGCATTCATCCCCTCCTTTTGATCTTCAGTCGAGAAAGTTGAGTGGAAGACCCGCCGCTCGAACAAGACCCCTTCGGCGAGAGATGTTTCATAAGCGCGGTTCACTGCTTCTTTGCACATCATGGTGATCGGGCGCGACATCCCGGCGATTTTCGCACCGATCCGCAACGCCTCATCCAACATTTCGGCATTCGGCAGCACCTTGGCGACGAGGCCGCTGCGCAGGGCCGTGTCCGCATCGATGAATTCGCCGGTCAGGTTCATGTACATTGACAAAGACTTGCCAACGAAGCGGGTCAACCGCTGGGTCCCGCCGGACCCTGGAATAGTGCCGATTGTGATCTCCGGTTGTCCGAACTTGGCGCTCTCGCTCGCTATGATCATGTCGCACATCATAGCCAACTCGCAACCGCCGCCCAGGGCGAACCCTGATACTGCGGCGATGGTCGGCTTGCGGGTGGTGGCAAGGCGCCCCCACCCCTTGGTGATGAAATCCTGACCGTAAACGTCCATGTAGGTCCGGTCTTTCATCTCCTTGATATCCGCACCCGCGGCAAAAGCCTTCTCGGATCCGGTGACGACAATAGCGCCGATGTCGTCGTCTGCCTCGAAATCGTCCAATGCGTGAGCTAGTTCATCGATCAACGCGGCGCACAACGCATTGAGCGCCTGTGGGCGATTCAAGGTAATGAGGCCAACGCCTCCTTTTTTCTCAGCGATGATATTCTCGTAGGCCATGGTCCTCAGACTCTCCTCATGGAAATAGTGGGCCGACGGTCGTGCAGGCGCCCTTCGCCGGAAGGCTGCATTATCCTGGCTGCAGTGTAAATCCGACGACCAGATGGCCGCCCGACCGTTCGAAACTGATGCTCAACACCTCACCTTCCCGGTGGAAGGTATCTCGTCCTGCCGATCGCCACCCCAGCTGCGAAAGCGTTCTCTCGTAAAATCGCCGAACCTCCGCTTCCTCCAAATCGCCGATTGCGTGCGCTTCGACAATGCGTCCTGACGGTTTGTCAAAGGCCATCCCTTGGCCCTGGATCTCCTCGAGGCCGCGCATCAGTGGAAGATCCTGGATATCGGACAGGAAGGCCTGTCCATCTTGAGCCAGACTCCCACCCGCCAGTAAGGCCGACAGGCAAACGGCGGCCAGGAAAATAGAGCGCAGGGTGCGGGACAAGCGGTTCATAACCTTCTTCCTACCCTAGCGTTGGCGGGTGGGACAATAGAAAGTCGAACGGCCCGATTGTACGATTCGCCTAATACCGATCCCCGAGGCGTCACCCGACTCCCCACAATCACAATCCGGACAGCGTTCGCCTTCTCGACCATAGACCGCCCAGGCGTGCTGAAAGTATCCCAATTCTCCATCCGCCTGAACATAGTCGCGTATTGACGATCCGCCGGCTGCGATCGCACGGGTCAGCACATCCCGGATCGCTAGTGCCAGACGTTCGGCCCGCGCGCCCTGAACCGTATGGGCTGAGCGGCGTGGTGACAGGCCCGCATGGAAAAGCGCTTCCGAAACGTAGATGTTACCCAGCCCAGCGACCACACGCTGATCTAGCAGCGCCGCCTTTATCGGTGAGCGCCTGCCCTTCAATCCAGCCGCTAACACTGGACCGCTGAAAGCGTTGCCGAGAGGTTCCGGACCCAATGCCGCCAACAGCGGATGGCTGGTCAAGGCCGCCTCGTCCGGCAGAATATCCATGATCCCGAAACGTCGTGCGTCATTGAAACGCACCTGCAGGCCTGCCTCTGTCTCGAAGACCACATGATCGTGCTTGCCCAACGGTAAATCGGGATCATCGACCATAAGCATTCGCCCCGACATGCCCAGATGGCAGAGCAGATAGGCGCCGTCATCGAGCCTGAACAGAAGATACTTGGCGCGCCGCTCAATGGCCACCACGCGCCGGCCCTCTAGCCGCGCAACGAAATCGCTTGGCAGCGGGAACCGCAAATCAGGTCGGCGCTGCAGAACACGACGCAGGCGCTGACCTTCCATCAAGGGCGCCAGACCGCGGCGTACGGTTTCGACCTCAGGGAGTTCCGGCATGACTAAAACACTACGACTCGTCTTCTAACCTCAGATGCGTTGGAGAGTAGCCTAAGCGCAGTCGGCGCGCTATCTTGCGCGCCATGAAAGAACAAGCTCCTTCCGGCGATACGGCATCCTTCGGGTTTCGCGAAGTCGCCCGTGCAGAGAAAGCGCCCTTGGTCCAGGGCGTATTCCGTTCGGTTGCGGGTCGCTATGACTTGATGAACGACTTGATGTCGGGCGGCATTCACAGATTGTGGAAGCGTGAGATGGTTGCCTGGCTGGACCCGAAACCAGGCATGGCGCACCTCGACGTTGCCGGTGGCACGGGAGACATCGCATTTCGCATCCTCAAGCAGGTCGGGCAGGACAAGGCCGGTCCCATGACGATTTGCGACCTGACCCCGGAGATGCTGGAGGTGGGCCGCAACCGAGCCATCGATCATGGCATTACAGGGGGCATCCGTTGGGTATGCGGCGATGCCCAAAGACTGCCGTTTCCAGACCGCAGCATGGCCGCCTATACCATTGCCTTTGGTCTGCGCAACGTGACCGACATTGATCTTGCTCTGGCGGAAGCGCGGCGGGTACTCAAGCCCGGCGGCCGTTTCCTGTGCCTTGAGTTCAGTCACGTGGTCGTCCCGTTGCTTAGCCAGATATACGACCGCTTTTCCTTCTCGGTGCTGCCCTGGCTGGGCGAGAAAGTCGCCGATGACCGTGACTCCTATCAGTACCTTGTGGAATCGATCCGGCGTTTTCCGGACCAAGAGTCGCTTGTCGCCCGCATGGCTGCTGCCGGGCTCGGCGAATCCCGTTATCGCAATCTGACCGGTGGGATCGCAGCTTTGCATTCCGCCTGGCGCCTCTAAGTCGGGACGGGAAGCGATGCGGCGTAGCCTACGGTCCTTTTACCGGCTTTTCACCATCGCGCGCACCCTGGCGCGCCACGATGCGCTGGCTTTCGTTGAAGACCTGGGTATCGCGCCCGGCCTCTGCCGAACACTGCGGTTCTTTTCGCCGCGCCGCAAATCGGGACGTCCCGGGCAGAAACTGGCCTCGGCACTCACCGAACTAGGCCCCAGCTTCGTGAAGCTGGGTCAGTTTCTTTCCACGCGCGCCGATCTGCTGGGTGAGGAAGTCGCGCTCGACCTTGCCGAGCTACAGGACCACCTGCCGCCCTTCCCCAGCGACCAGGCCCGCCGCGTTATAGAACGGGAACTGGGGCAACCGGTTGCAACATTGTTCTCAGCGTTTTCCGAGGAGGCGGTATCCGCCGCCTCCATCGCCCAAGTGCATTTCGCCGTAACCAGCGAGGGCGAGGAAGTGGCGGTCAAAATTCTGCGCCCCCAAATTGAACGGGCTTTTCGCCGGGATCTCGACCTCTTCTACTGGTTGGCAAACTTGTCCCTACGTGCGCAGCCGCGCCTAGCCCGCCTCAAGCCTGTGGATTTGGTAAGGCTTTTCGAGGAACAGGTGACCATGGAAATGGACCTGCGCCTGGAGGCTGCGGCAGCATCGGAGCTAGCGGAGAACTTTGAGCATGACCCGACCTATGTTGTCCCGCATGTGGATTGGGAACGGACCGCGCGCCGGGTGTTGACCACCACCCGCCTGTCCGGCATTCCGCTCGATGACCGCGAGGCCTTGCTGGCGGCAGGGCATGATCTCGAAGAAGTCCTGACCCGTGCGGCGGCAACCTTCTTCAATCAGGTTTTCCGTGATGGCTTCTTTCATGGCGACCAGCACCCGGGGAATATGTTCGTCGATTCCGACGGCAATATCGGCGCTGTCGATTTTGGCATCATGGGGCGCTTGGACCACGAAACCCGCATGGTGCTGGCGGATATGCTGTTGGCGGTACTGGCGAAGGACTACCGCCGCCTAGCTCAAGTGCAGGTCGATGCCGGTTTCCTGCCCGCCGGACGGCCGCTGGACTCCTATGTCCAGGCCTTGAGAAGCGTTTGCGAGCCGATCTTCGGCAAGCCTTTGGCCGAGATTTCCTTCGCCAACCTCCTGACCCAGTTGTTTCAACTCACGGAATCGTTCGAGCTGGAGGTACAGCCGCAACTGACCTTGCTTCAGAAGAACATGATGATGGCCGAGGGCGTCAGCCGCGTTCTCGACCCCCGACTCAACATCTGGTCCCTGGCCGAGCCGCTGATCGCCGATTGGGTGGCCCGCAACCGCGGCGCGCCGGCACGAGCCCGCGAGGGCCTACAAACACTGGAGGCGACCCTGCGACGCATCCCCCGTATTGTGGAAAATCTGGAGCGCGCGACCAAGGAGCTGGCGAACGACGGCCTCCGGCTCGCCCCTCAGGACAGCCATCGAATGCGCTGGAGCGAAAAGGTAGCGCTTGCCGCTGCTTTCACCGCCGCCATTCTCGCTCTCTTCGCGCTGTTGGATTAGACGGTAAATTACTATCCTTCACTGTAGAAAACTTGCCGATACCGCATTATTAAGCGTATTTTCCTGTAAATTCTGAATTCGGCGGTTGGAATAAAACCATCGGAGGATGATGTATACGGGGCAGACTCAAGGACTTTAGATGCTTCAGGGCAAGCGCATACTCTTGATCGTGGCAGGTGGCATCGCCGCCTATAAGAGCCTGGACCTAGTGCGCCGCCTGCGGGAGCGAGGCTGCTCCGTTCGCGCTGTTCTCACAAAAGCGGGTGCAGAGTTCGTCACTCCCTTGTCCCTATCGGCGCTGACGGAGGACAAAGTCTATGGTGACCTTTTCTCGCTGACCGACGAAAAAGAGATGGGCCATATTCAGCTCAGCCGCGACGCAGATCTTGTGGTGGTCGCTCCGGCAACAGCCGATCTTCTGGCCAAGCTAGCCTGCGGCCTAGCCGACGATCTCGCCTCCACAGCCCTTTTGGCGACCGACAAACCCGTATTGGCCGCACCCGCCATGAACGTGCGCATGTGGGACCATCCCGCCACCCAGCATAACCTGCGAACCCTGAAAGAGCGTGGTGTGATCTTTGTGGGACCCAACGAAGGCGACATGGCCTGTGGTGAGTTCGGACCGGGACGTATGGCCGAACCCCTGGAGATTGTGGCGGCCATCGACACAGCACTTGGTGGCGAAGGTCCTTTGAGTGGTCTGACGGCGATCGTGACCAGCGGCCCGACCCACGAGGCTATCGACCCGGTACGCTACATCGCCAACCGCTCCTCAGGCCGCCAAGGGCACGCCATAGCCGCGGCGCTGGCCGGTTTAGGCGCCAACACGCTGCTCGTTACCGGCCCCGTCTCCCAGCCAGACCCTGCTGGCGTTCGCGTCGCCAAGGTCGAAACGGCGGAAGAGATGCTACGGGCCTGCCAGGAAGGCCTGCCCGCCGATATTTTGGTCTGCGCGGCGGCAGTCGCGGACTGGCGCGTTGCCAAGACGGCAGGGCAGAAGATCAAGAAAGAGGACGGCGGCAAATTGCCGGTGCTGTCACTCACTACCAACCCGGATATTCTGGCCACTCTTTCCAAGCCGGGTCGCAAGCGCCCCCGCCTTGTAATTGGTTTTGCCGCCGAGACCGAAAATCTGGAGGCCAACGCCCGCAGTAAACGCGAGCGCAAGGGCTGTGACTGGATACTCGCCAACGACGTTTCGGATACCAATGGCATATTCGGCGGCGCGGAGAACGAGATCCTCGTGATTGATACGGCCGGGCAGGAGTCTTGGCCTCGGATGGACAAACAGGCCGTGGCGCAACGCCTGGCGCAGCGCGTGGCCCAGCATTTTGCCAACAGGAAGAAGAGATGACCCAGAACACCAAGATCGCCGTTGCTGTCCAGCGCCTTCCCCACGGAGAGGACCTACCACTTCCAGCCTACGCGACGAGCGACAGCGCCGGACTGGACCTGATGGCCGCAACGGATGAACCTCTGACGCTGCAGCCGGGAGAGCGGCGGTTGATCCCCACGGGCCTCGCAATGGCGCTGCCGAGCGGTTTCGAAGCACAAGTACGTCCGCGATCGGGACTTGCGCTCAAGCAGGGCATCACCGTGCTCAACAGTCCCGGCACCATCGATGCGGATTATCGCGGCGAAGTCGGAGTCATTTTGATCAACCTGGGACAGGAAGCCTTCACTGTGGAGCGCGGACAACGCATAGCGCAAATGGTCGTTGCCCCCGTTACCCAGCTTGCCTGGCAAGAAGTAAGGAATCTCGAAGACAGCGCCCGCGGCAGCGGGGGTTTTGGCTCAACGGGGCACTGAAGGGCAAAGGTAGGAAAGAATGCTGAGACTCTCCAAGAAGTTGCTCTTTGCAATAGAGGCGGTCGTCGACATCGCCTACAACGCCGGAACGGAGCCGGTGCGCTCCAACGAGATTTCCGAGCGACAGGGTATCCCGAGGCGTTATCTCGAACAGGTGCTGCAACATCTCGTGCAGAATGGTGTCCTGACGGGTCAGCGTGGCCCGCGCGGCGGCTATCGCCTGGCTCGCGAAAGGCGGCGCATCACGATTGGTGAAATCATCCGCACCGTTCGGGAATTGGAAGGCACGGGCGACCCGGCCAGCGAAACCGAGGGATCAGATATTGGCGTCAAGGTCGTTCGCCCGATCTGGACGGAAATGCAGCAGGAAATGATGTCTCGGTTTGATTTGATGACCGTTGAAGATCTTTGCCGAAAAGCCCGAGAGTTACGCATCGAGCGGGATGCGCCGGACATTCCGGATTTCTGCATCTGAATCACACCAACGACGGAGGACGCATCACGATGCCATCCAAAGGCACCGCCGTGCCCTGTTTCAGAGGGCGCATCTACAACAGCATTCTGGAGACAATAGGCGCAACGCCTCTGATACGCCTCCCGCGCCTCGCCAGTACGTATTCTACCAAGGGCGAGATTCTGGCCAAGTGTGAATTCTTCAATCCACTTAGCTCCGTCAAGGATCGCATTGGCATGGCTATGATAGAGGCCATGGAGAAAAACGGGCAGATCACGCCCGGGAAGACCACGATCGTCGAGCCGACCTCCGGCAATACAGGTATTGCGCTGGCCTTTGCCTGCGCCGCCAAGGGGTATCGTCTAATTCTGACCATGCCGGAGACCATGTCTGTCGAGCGTCGCAAGATGCTCCGGTTACTGGGCGCCGAGCTGGAGTTGACCGAGGGCGCCAAAGGTATGCGAGGTGCTATTGCCCGCGCGCAGGAACTGCTCGACGAATTGCCCGACGCGGCGATGCCGCAGCAATTCTCGAACCCTGCCAACCCGGAAATCCATCGAACCACCACCGCCGAGGAAATCTGGGCCGACACCCAGGGCGACCTCGACGTCTTTATGGGCGGTGTCGGCACCGGCGGCACAATAACCGGCTGCGGACAAGTGCTCAAAGCCCGGAACCCGAAGCTGCGTGTCGTTGCGATCGAACCCGAAGACAGTGCCATCCTTTCCGGCGGCGAACCGGGCCCCCACAAGATTCAGGGGATCGGCGCAGGCTTCGTGCCGGATAACCTGGATACCAGCGTCATCGACGAGGTGATCTGCATATCCAATGATCGTGCCTTTGCAATGGCGCGCCAAGCCGCCGTGCTGGAAGGGCTGCCGGTCGGCATTTCCTCCGGCGCCGCGCTGGCCGCGGCGATCGAGGTTGCCCAACGGCGCGAAATGGCTGGCAAGCGCATCGTCGTCGTTCTGCCTTCGGGGGCCGAACGTTATCTGACCACTGACCTCTTTGAGGGCTTGGTATAGCACCTTGCCGGACGCATTCGACACTCTGCTGAAGTCGGTTCGAGACTGTCGCATTTGCGCGGCGCACCTACCCTTGGGGCCGCGTCCCGTCGTTCAGGCCAGCCAGACCGCCCGCCTGCTCATTATCGGACAAGCGCCTGGAACCCGCGTTCATGAAACCGGCATCCCTTGGAACGACGCCTCTGGCGAACGCCTTCGCGACTGGCTGCGTCTTGACAGAGACCTCTTCTATGACCCGTGCCAGATCGCTATCGTTCCCATGGGATTTTGCTATCCGGGCCGCGATCCGAAGGGCGGCGACAATCCGCCACGCCCGGAGTGTGCGCCCACTTGGCACGCGCCTCTCCTGCGGCATCTGCCACAGGTGGAAGTCACGTTGCTGATCGGTATGCACGCCCAGGCTCGCTATCTGGCAAAAACCCGCAAGAAGACCATGACCGAAACGGTCGCTGCTTTTCGCGAGTACGGCCCTGAATTTATTCCGCTGCCCCATCCGTCATGGCGTAACACCGCCTGGATCAAGAGGAATCCCTGGTTCGAGCGCGATACCTTGGTTTATTTGCGCGCACGCATGCAAAAGCTTTTCCCAAGCAACTAGTGGTTTGAACCAGACAAAAGAGTCTGTTTCGGTGGCCCCATAGGCTGTGTGACGTACGAGTCTCCAGGCATGCGCACAGGTATCGGATGCTGTGCCACGTCCGCCGCCGCCACAACTCAAATGGGAGATCGGCAACTGGATTATCCGGTTCACCGTCCGCAAACTGCGGACACGGCAAGCGCAGGCATTGGTACTTTGTACTCTCCCTCCACAAGGAAGCTTTCGAGTTCGGTTTCCCACGAAGAGTAGATTTCATTCAAGACGGCATCCGTCTGTTGGTCGAGGATGACAGCCGCTCTTGCGGCGAACTTTCTGAAGTGATCGGCGAATCTCCCGGCCGGAGACCTGAAGACAAGAGGAAGCCGACGCACGTCTACCTCTTCGAAACCTGCCTGCTCCAGGGCCTCTCGCATGGCTTCCTCTGACGAAAGGGTAAAAGGAGGCGGCGACGGCGGCACTGCCGACATATCTGCTAGGCGCTGCACCGTGCCAAAGACGATCCGGAAAAAAGGAGACTCTGGCGGGCCGATCCAATGGCTGAGTGCCACCCGCCCTCCGGGTTTCAATACCCGCACCATCTCGCTGAACAAAGCCTCGGGGCTGCCTACATGCATGAGCCCAAACGAACAGATAACGGCATCGTATCTGTCATCTTCACGTGGAATGGACTCGGCGTCGCCCACGTCAAAGGCCGCCTTTGGGAAATCTCTTCGGGCCGCATCCACCATCGCCGCGGATGCATCAATGCCTTCTGCAAAGGCACCTAAGGCAACCGCTGCGCCGGCGGCCCTTCCGGTTCCGCAACAAAGATCAAGAACTTGCTTCTTGGGGGTTGTTTCGGCCATCGCTAGGAGTGTTGGAATCGCTTGGGTTGTGACCTGCCCCGTGTAATCGTTGTAGGTCTGCGCACGCGCATTCCAACCCACCATTTCAGCCTCTTTGAATGCTTCATAGGTCATGATTTTCCTCTCCAAGTTCTTTACACTGATCCAGTGTGCTGACCGAAAGCGGTTTCTGTTAGGGCCGGATTGGCCAATAGCGGGCCATTTCGGCCATTGATGCGCGAGGGAAACCACGGAGATTATGAGTAGGGATTTCACAAGCGACCCACTTCGAATCGACGTCCTTGCTGCGGAAAGTTGTAGAGGCGCAATTCTCTACGGCCTGTATGACCTTCTGGCGTCGGTCGGCACCGCCTGGTCCTACCTGACAGAAGGAACTTTTCAGCCGCCCATGACACGCGTCAGGATCGTTGCGCGCGACAAGGAGCCATTTCGCTGCATAGGCCGGGTACCGGTCATGCCGGATGCGACTCTTGAGGAAGCCGATGATGCAGAGATCATCTGTCTGCCCAATTTCAGGATTGGGGAGGTAGAAAGGCCAAAGGACGTGCTGGGACCGGAAATCGATTGGATTCTGCGCCGCCACGCATCCGGAGCCCGCCTCGCATGCGCCTGCTCTGGTGCCGCGCTCCTGGCCGATGCCGGCCTGTTGGACGGCGAAGAAGCCACGGCCCACTGGTCAATGAGAGAGATTTTTCGAAAGCGTTGGCCAAGCGTAGCGTTTTGCCCGGACCGTACGCTAACCTTCGCAGGGCCAGGAGACTCAATTGTGATGTCCGGTGGGATGGCCTCCTGGGCGGATCTTGCACTCTATGTGATTGCGCGATTTCTTGGTCCCGAACATGCCGCCAAGTCCGCGCGGTTCTACTGCGTCGACCCCCGCCCCGATGGGCAGCGTCACTTTGCGGCACCCATGCGGCGGCTACAGACCGAGGACGCCGTCATCCGGGAATGCCAGGAATGGCTTGCCGACGGATACGGTGAACATGACGCCGTTGGCCGCATGATTGCCCAATCCGGCCTGCCAAGACGTACATTCGACCGCCGCTTCCGCGCAGCTACCGGCTACAGTCCAACGGATTACGTGCAGTCCTTGAGAATCGAAGAAGCAAAACAGTTCCTCGAAATGGAAGGGCACAATGTAGAATCAATTGCTGAAGCCGTGGGTTACTCGGACACGAGAGCTTTCCGCCGCCTGTTCAAGAAGATGACCGGGCTAAGCCCTGCGGAGTATCGGCGGCGCTTTTCGAGCAGCGGCTTCCTTTCGCCACGATGAAGTGTCACTCATTCTTTGACGCTTTGCTCTCGTTAAGGCGGTCGCCGCAGTCCTAAGTCTTGTCAATGACAGAGCGGGGCGTTTGAGAAGGGCTGCTTAGCCAACGATGCGGCCCTGCGCATACCGTCAGCAACAAGCGCGCGTGAGAGTTTCAAGTGTCTGATTCAGACCGCTAGGACACCTGACCTTCGATCCGGTCCATATCGTCGTCTGAGAATCCGAAGTGGTGGCCAATCTCGTGGATCAGCACATGCCGCACGACGTGCATCAGGCTTTCCTCGGTTTCGCACCAATAGTCCAGGATCGGCCGTCTATAGAGAAAAATCGTGTCAACGTCTTCAGGCTGATCGCCGACCGACCGCCGCGTCAAATCCACACCCTGATACAACCCCAATAAATCGAAGGGGCTCTCACAGTCCATGGCCTCCATAGTTTCGTCGTCGGGAAAATCCTGCACCTGCACGACAACACCCTCGCAGTGACGCCGAAGGGAATCCGGTACGCCCGCGTAGCATTCCCGCGCCATCGCCTCTATGTCCGCCAGACTGGGTGGCGTCGTAAAGGGTCTGCTTGCTATGTAGGCCATAACCATTTCCTTTTTGTGACGTCCACCTTGACGATCACGCCGCCAACCGCCGACCCTATTGCCTCAAATCACCGGGCAGGGAGAGATCGATGGTCAAAAAACTTACCGGACCGGAACGCCAGAGCGCTCTCGATCAACTAACAGGCTGGCAGAATGTCGAGGATCGCGACGCCATCAGCAAGAGCTTCAAGTTTCGCTCTTTCATCGAAGCATTTGGCTTCATGTCGCGGGTCGCACTGCACGCCGAAAAACTCAACCACCATCCTGAGTGGAGTAATGTCTACAACCGCGTCGACATTCTACTGACAACGCATGACGTAGATGGGCTTAGTGAATTGGATATGCAACTCGCATCAAAAATCGACCGGGAAGCAAGCCGCTAACATGCAGCGACTGCCTCCGGCGATTGTGGTTTTACTGCATGCGCATTGCGCCATCCAGGCGGATGATATCGGCGTTCAGCATGGCGTTCTCACAGATGTGCAGCACCAACCGGGCGAACTCCGACGGGTGTCCAAAACGTGATGGGAAAGGCACCTGTCCGGCAAGATTGTCTTGGACTTCCTGCGGCATGTTCAAAAGGAGCGGCGTTCCGATCAGACCAGGCGCTATGGTCAACACACGCACACCTGAACGGGCGAACTCACGCGCGGCGGGCAACATCATGCCGTTGATCCCCGCCTTGGATGCCGCATAGGCGACTTGCCCGAGCTGACCTTCGACGCCGGCGATCGAAGACGTCGAGATGATGACGCCGCGTTCCCCATCATCGTTCAGAGGTTCGGCGCCCAGCATATCGGCCGCGCAAAGCCGAAGCATGTTGAAGCTACCGATAAGATTAACGGCGATGACCTTTTCAAAGGCATCCAAAGGCATTGCACCGTCTCGGCCGACAATCCGCTTTGCGGGCGCAATTCCGGCGCAATTGACCAAAATTCGACAGGGCCCGTGAGTGTCGCGAGCCTTGGCAACGGCCTCTTCACCGGCGGCGGCGCTGGCAACATCGCAAGCAAGACCGATACCACCTATTTCCGCCGCAACCGCCTTTGCCGCTTCCTCATTAACATCCAGGACCGCAACTTTTGCGCCCGATTTGGCCAAATGCCGGGCCGTTTCCGCGCCTAAACCCGAACCCGCACCGGTAACAACCGCGCCTAAACCCTTCACATCCATCGTCACACTCTCCTGTCTAGAACCGCGTTCGGCGGCTTTCAGTCACACTTGGCGGTCTTACTAGCAGAGCGCGCCGCATATTGCGACCGCGAAGCTGCGCGACCATATTTGACACCATGAACGGTCATCAAGATCCACTCGACGACAAACGCTTCCAACGCGACAGCGCGCGCGTTGAAACAGGGTTTTGGCCCAAAGTGCGTCGTGTATTCGGCCGCGTGCCCTTCCTGGAAGACGCAATTGCAGCTTACTTCTGCGCCCGCGATCCGGCGACGCCATTTCAAGTAAAGGCGATCGCGATGGCGGCGCTTGCCTATTTCGTGCTGCCTACTGATGTGGTTCCAGACTTTGTCGCCGGGCTGGGGTACACAGACGATGCGGCGGTATTTTTGGCGGCTTGGCGCAGCGTGGCCAATCACGTCAAACCTGACCATCGTCGGCAGGCCCAGGAGACTCTCGTAAGATTGCAGTCGGGGAAAACCCCCGAAGACTGATAGTCTGCAGGGTAATAACGGTTTATGTCGGTGAACCTGCGCCGATTGTGGAGAGATTGCATGGCCTTGACTGAGGTTCCACGCCCCGCACTAACCTTGGGTGTCGTTGGTCTGTTTCCCTTTTTGATCGGCGCAACCGGTAGCTGGCTTTTGCCCGACCCCTATAATTTCCTGGCCGCACAAGCAGGGTTGGTTTACGCGCCGGTGATCGTGACATTTCTCGGCGCGGTGCATTGGGGGTACGCAATGGCTGACGGCAAAAGCGCCATGTCTTTTGCCCGCCTTGGGTTTTCCATACTGCCGGCATTGGTGTCCTGGGTTGCGCTGCTGTCACATCCGACGCCGGCGCTAATCCTGATGGCCGCTTGTTTCTCCGCGCTCTATCTCGCCGATGTACGCGCTATTCAAACCGGTCGGTTTCCCGCTTGGTATAGAGACTTACGGCGACCACTGACCATCGTGGTGTTGCTCTGCCTTTTGAGCCTGCTGATTTTCTCACTCAGGATGAACGCTTGACGGCTGCGGCTCGCGACTCGCTTCGCGCGATGTGATATGTGCTGCCGACGATCACCGCCGCCCCCAAACCGGTCCAAATCGTCGGTATCTCACCGAAAATGTAGAAACCCAGGGCGGAAGCGATGATGATTTTCGAGTAATCAAAGGGTGAAACGAAGGTCGCCTCCCCAACCTTGTAGGCCCGGAGCAGAAAGGACTGGGCGCCAGCACCGATCACGCCGATCGCCGCGAGGACCAGCCACTGCAGGACGGTGGGATCACGCCAGGCAATCAAAGCTGGAATACTCGTGGTCACCAGCGACGCAATGCAAAAATAGGTTAAAAGAACCGTCGTACTTTCCTCGCGCGGCATCATCTTGACCAGCACCACCGAGAGGCCAATCCCAAAAGCCATAAGCAAGGCGACCAGCATGACTGGATCAAAGCTGTGATGCCCAGGCCGCACCATCAGCAGGACGCCGCAAAATCCTATAGCCGTGGCAAGCCAGCGCTGCCACGCGACCGGCTCCTTCAACAGAATCACGGCCAGCAGGATGGTAAAGAGTGGTTGGGTGAAGCCAAGCGCGGCGACATCGGCCAACGGCAAATGAGCCACCGCATAGAAACCGCACATCATGGCCACGCTTCCGATTACGCCGCGCAGCAAATGAATTCCGGGATGCCGGGTGCGAAAGGCTTTTGGGCCAGCCTTCCAGATGAAAGGCAGCAGAATGAAAAGCGCAAAGAATGCGCGCGCCATGGCAATCTGAAAGGGATCCAGGCCATCATAGGCCAGATACTTGATAAGAGCGCCGTTGATGGCAAATCCAAGCGCGCCTAGAACCATCCAACAGGCGCCTCTCGCATTGGGTGTCAGCCGCGCGAAGCGCAATACAATGCTACTGGAAGTTGGCTTCTCGGTTATTGTGGTTTGTGTCATGCCCCTCGCCACGGTCCGTTCCACAGACCATCTGATTTACCGTCCACGCGGCGAAACCGTAGCAGCCCCCTTTGCACGCCCCTCCGCGCTGGCCCTGGCTTCCCGTCGCGCAATGTACAAGCTGGAAGCAGCAATTACCGCTGCGCCCACCCACGTCCACACGTCACTCGTTTGTCCAAAGAAAAAATACGCCAATACGGCGATAAAAGGGAGTCTTGAATAATCGAAAGGTAGAATTGCCGATGCATCGGCGGAGGCATAGGCACGAGTGATGAAAATATGAGCGACGACAGCGAAGAACCCCAGAGCCACCATCAACATCCAAACTTCAAACGATGGCCAACGCCAGACAAAGAGTGCCGGCAACAGGGACAAGGGAGTCAGCAATAAGTTCATATATAATACAACCGCCGCAGGTGTTTCCGTATCCGAGAGGCGCTTCACGCATATTACTGAAACAGCCATGAACGCGGCGGCAATCACCGGCAGTGACATCAGGGGAGTCAGTTCCATGAAGCCCGGGCGCAGGATTATCAACACGCCGATAAACCCAACAAGCGTTGCGCTCCACCGGCGCAACCGGACACGCTCGCGCAGGATTACCGCCGCACCGATCGTCGCAAAGAGCGGCACCGTGAAATTCAGCGCGACCGCCTCGGCCAGAGGCAACATGGCAACCGAGGTGAACCAGAAGAGCATCGCACAAAGGCCAAAGCCGGCGCGTGTTGCATGCAAGCCGAGGCGTTTTGTTTTCAGCGCCGTGGACCAATGCGATGCCAACCAAGGCAACATGAAGATCAGAGCGAAGAGGTTGCGGAAGAATGCCACCTGTATCGGGTGCAACTCTGCGGCACCAAGCCGCACGAATATGTTCATGATCGAGAACCCCAAACAGGCAACGATCATGTAAAACGCACCTTGAACCGGACCGCTACAGGTACCGAAGCGGTCTTTCACCGACCTAATCAATTTTGGCATGATGGCCGCAAGAGTAACGACGCTTGCACCCAGGCGCTATACTCGCAAACGCAAAGCACCGTTGCGTGACAGGACTAGCGCCGCCTTGGCAGGTGCGCGTACTTTGCATAGTGTTCCGCATATGCCGAATCACCGGTCGTCTTGGCCCGTCGAACCGCAGGAGTAGATACCTATGACTCAGCCGCTCTGGCAACCGACACCCGAACGCAAGGAAGGCGCAAACATCTCTGCCTTCATGGAGCAATTGAAGCGGGACTGGGGTGTCGAGTTGTCCGACTACGCTGAACTCTATGACTGGTCGGTCAAAGAAATCGAGAAGTTCTGGAGCAGTGTTTGGACCTTCGGCAAGGTGGTCGCCGAAACCCGGGGCGACAGGATACTGGTGGACGGAACCAAGATGCCGGGCGCGGCGTTCTTCCCGGATGCACGTTTGAATTTTGCGCAAAATCTTCTGCGCAGACGTGGCCCCGAGGACGCTATCGTGTTTTGGGGTGAGGACAAGGTTAAACGTCGCCTTTCCCACGACGCCTTGAATGCGCTGGTCAGCCGATTGCAACAACGCCTGCAAGATCTGGGCGTCGGAGAAGGTGATCGTGTCGCCGGCTTCATGCCCAACATGCCTGAAACCGTTGCCGCCATGCTGGCGACCGCATCGCTTGGTGCGGTTTGGTCGTCGTGCTCCCCGGATTTCGGCGTACAAGGAGTTCTCGATCGGTTCGGCCAGATCGAACCGAAGGTGCTGTTCTGCCCGGACGGTTATTATTACAACGGCAAAGCCGTCGATTCCCTGGCCCGGGTCGCTGAGTTCTCTAAGGAGATACCCAGTCTCAACGGAATCATTGTCTGTCCGTACCTGAATGACGAGCCGGACGTTTCCACAATTGCCAAGGCCATGACATTGACGCAGGCCATCTCGGGTAAAACCGCAAACCCGATCCAATACCGGCACGTAGCCTTCAATGCACCGCTCTACATCATGTTTTCCAGCGGGACGACGGGAAAACCCAAGTGCATTGTCCACGGCGTCGGCGGAACGCTGCTTCAGCACATCAAGGAGCACAAACTGCAGTGCGACGTGAAACCGGGTGACCGCGTGTTCTACTTCACGACCTGCGGGTGGATGATGTGGAACTGGTTGGTTTCCGGATTGGCAGCGGAAGCCACCCTTTTGCTCTACGATGGGTCGCCTTTCCATCCGGTCCCGGAGATTCTTTTCGACTACATGGACGCCGAGCGAGGAACGCTCTTTGGCACCTCCGCCAAATTTATCGATTCCTTGAAGAATGCCGGAGCTGACCCGAAGTCGAGCCATGATCTCTCCAGCATTCGAATCATCGCCTCAACCGGATCCCCGTTGGTCGCCGAGGGATTCGACTACGTATACGCACACATCAAGGAGGATGTCTGCCTGGCCTCCATCGCCGGTGGTACGGACATAATCAGTTGCTTTGTGGCAGGCAATCCGATCGGCGCGGTCTGGCGCGGCGAGATTCAAGCCCGCTGCCTGGGCATGGCTGTCGAGGTCTTCGACGATGAAGGTCAGCCGACGAGAGGCAAGAAGGGGGAACTGGTCTGCACCCGCCCCTTCCCTTCAATGCCGATTTACTTTTGGAACGATCCCGACGGCGCGCGCTATCACAGCGCCTATTTCGAGCGTTATGACAATATCTGGTGCCAAGGTGATTTCGCCGAAATCACCGAACACGATGGGGTTATTATCTATGGCCGTTCGGATGCGACCCTGAATCCCGGCGGCGTTCGCATCGGCACGGCGGAGATTTATCGTCAGGTGGAGAAGCTACCGGAGATCGACGAGTCCCTGGTCATTGGTCAGGACTGGCAAGGCGACGTTCGTGTCGTATTGTTCGTCCGATTGGCGGCGGGAGCCGTGTTGGACGAGGACCTGATAAAACGCATCAAGACACAGGTCCGCACCGGCGCGACACCGCGACACGTTCCGGCCAAGGTCGTCGCGGTAGCCGATATCCCACGTACGAAATCCGGAAAGATCGTCGAGCTTGCCGTGCGCGATGTCGTCCACGGCCGGGCGGTGAAGAACAAGGATGCTCTCGCCAACCCCGAAGCGCTCGACCTCTACGTGGGACTCGCCGAACTTCAGGAATAACCGGGGACGTCAGCGGTCGGATGCGCTGGCCATGGGGGCTGGAGCACCGCTTGTGGTGACAGTTACCTCGGCCTCCATTTCAATGAAATCGTCACGGTCGCCAAAATAGCTGCCGGAAAAAGGTAAAGCCTGCGCCGGGTCGCGTGCCACACCAACACGGATCAGGTTACTGCCACCGATGATTCCATTCGTCGGATCGCATTCCACCCAACCGGGGCCCGGCAGATAAACCTGCACCCAGGCATGAGTCGCACCGGCGCCGACCGTGCCGTTGTCGCCGCCTTCCAAGGCCGGATCGTAGAGGTAACCGGTTACGAAACGTGCGGCCATGCCCAACGAGCGCAACGCCTCCATCATGAAAAGCGCGTAGTCACGGCAGGTTCCAGTTTGCCTTGCCAGCGTTTCCAACGGCGCTTGCACGCCTTCGTCCTCACGCGGAATGTACTGAAACTCGTTGCGTATTTGTTTGGTAATCTGCTCCAGGAGGATCCAGATATCGGTCGGCCCGGTTTCATTGCGGAACTTTCTCGCCCAGGCATCTATTTTTTTCTCCGAATCATGGTACTGCCGCTCGATCGTGCGCGCCAGATCGGGGTACTCCTCGGACGAGTAGGAAATCGGCAGGGTCCGAGCCGCCGGGTCCAACGGAAACTCAAACTCGCTGCTGCCATAATGTTCGACCATGATCATGCTGTCGACGAACAGCTCCTCGGCCGGCTCCTCGAATGTGGCAATGGCAACGGAATTGCCAAAGACGTCATGGAACCAGCGCAGCTCCGGTTGCGGCTTTATGATCAAGCCCGATGAAATGACACGGATGTCATGACTGTCCCTGGGCCGGAACATCATACGATGCGGCCCAAAACGCACGGGCTTCTTGTAGCTGTAACGGGTGGTGTGGCGGATCGTCAGCAAGCGCATTTGCGCTACTCGCTTCGCTGCTTTTGTAGAGGGCCTCACTTCTAACCCCGACTCCCCTCCGACCGCAAGCCGTGATCGTCACGCGGCTTCAGTGGAAGAACTGCGCGTCAATAGCGTTTGAGAGTTCAACCAGCAGAAACTGAATGCGGTCCATCAAGCGATTCACGTGATCGCCGCGGTCCTCATCGTCGGTTGGTTGGCAGGCAAGTCGGTTCAGTTCCTTCAGTTTTTCTTTGATATCGGTGGAAGCCGTCAGCCCGTACTCCCGCTGCAACTCGGCAACGAGTTCCTCCAGTTCGCGCACGCAAGTGGTGATCGATCGCGGAAAGGCCGGATCGCAGAGGAAAAACCTGAGCACATCGGCTGCTATCATACCGCGCGGATGCACGCGTCTGAATGCGTGGTATCCGGCGCCCGAGCGCAGCAGGGTGTTCCAAAGGCTGGCGTCCGACGCCGGATCCTCGGTCGACGGGGCGATATCCAACGAAGGGCGTCGATACTTGATGTCGAGCAGGCGTGAAGTTTGGTCGGCACGTTCCAGATAGCGGCCAAGGTTATAGAAATGCCAGCCCTCGTCCCGATAATAGGTGCCCTCGGTGATGCCTGCGTGAGCCTGGCAGCTTTCCTTGACCTCCGAGCAGACAAGCGAAAGTTTCTCCAGGGCCAGATCCTTGCTACGCAAACCGGTCAGGCGCCCATGGAACACGTTCACCTGTGTCCACATCTCAGTCGAGATCAGGTGGCGAAGTGCGCGTGCGTTTTCGCGTGCCTGGTGGACCGAAGCAATGATCGATGTCGGATTCTTACGATCCAGTAAATAGAAATGCACGACGTTGTCCGCACTGGCCTCGTTATGAATTTTGAAGAAGCGCTCCTCGTCATCATTGAGTTGTAGAATCGGCAACCAATCGCGTGCTCCCAAACGGTCCCGTGCAAAGGATTCGTTGACCTGGAGGATGCGCGCCAAGTTCTCGGCCCGCTCCATGTACCGCGCGAGCCAGAAGAGATTGGAGGCGAAACGTGAAAGAAGCCTACTCAAGGACCCAGGTATCCTTCGATCCACCGCCTTGCGACGAGTTAACCACTAGCGATCCCTTCTTCAACGCCACCCGCGTAAGCCCGCCCGGCAGCACCCAGGTATCCTTCCCGGTAACCGCGAAGGGTCTCAGATCGACGTGGCGCGGCACAACTTCGCCATTGAGCAGGGTTGGGCTGACTGAAAGGCTGATCACGGGCTGACTGATATAGTTGGCAGGGTCGGCCTTTACTTGCGCGCGCAAGGCGTCCAATTCCGCCGCGCTTGCCTGCGGGCCGACCACAACGCCGTAACCGCCTGCCTCGCCCACCGGTTTGACGACAAGTTCGCTCAAATGATCGAGCGTGTACTTCAGCGCTTCCGGCTCCGCGCAGATGTGTGTCTCGACATTATCCAGGATTGCCTCCTCATCCAGGTAGTAGCGGATGATGCGGGGCATATAGGCATAGACCGCTTTATCGTCGGCAACCCCGGTTCCAACCGCATTCGCGAGTGTTACCCGGCCCTTGGCATAGGCCCGCATCAATCCAGGGACACCAAGCGCGGAATCCTTGCGAAATGCCTTTGGGTCCAGAAAGTCATCGTTGATACGACGGTAAACCACATCGACCCGGATCGGGCCGGCGACCGTGCGCATATAGAGGCAATCATCGTCATCCACGAAAAGGTCTTGCCCCTCGACCAGTGGAACGCCCATTTCCCGAGCCAGGAAAACATGCTCGAAATAAGCCGAATTATAGAAGCCAGGCGAAAGCAGCACGACCTGTGGATTATCAATGTTCGCCGGCGCGACTTCGGCCAAAGCATTTTGCAGATGTAATCCATAATCGCTGACCCTGCGGATCCCGATGTTGTCCATCAGGTCTGGGAATGTTCGCAGCATCAGGTGGCGGTTCTCCACAACATAAGAAACGCCCGACGGACAGCGCGCATTGTCCTCCAGCACCTTGAAGGCCCCTGCCTCATCACGCACCACGTCAATGCCGCAGATGTGCACATAGGTCCCCTGCGGCAGGTCCAGCCCTTGCATTACCTTCTGGTAATTGGCGTTCGTGAGGACCAGCTCCGCCGGGACGACACCGTCCTTTAGAATTTTCTGGTCGTGGTAGATGTCTGCCAGGAACAGATTCAGAGCTTTGACCCTCTGGCGTACGCCACGATCAATCACCGCCCAGTCAGCGGCTGTGATGACACGAGGTATCACATCGAACGGCAGTATCCGGTCAATGGCTTCTGCATCGCTGTAAACGGTGAAGGTGATTCCGAGATTGTAGAGCTCTCGCTCGGCATTGCGTGCCCTGCGTTCCAGGCTTTGCAGGCCGATCTTGTCCAACAGTCTGCAAATCTCGACCGTTCCAGGCTGGTTTTCCCCTACCCGGCCCGTCAGTTCACAGAAAAAACTCTGATGATCGTAATTGGTAAGCACAGCACGACGGCTCATGACACCTCACTTTCCAGATCGCGGAAGAAGGACCAAGTAACCGTTTTGCTGTCCCCTGTTCTCATAGCGCACTTTTCATAATGCATTGTCTATAATGGTAGAATGCTGCGCTGCAAAATACAATGATCGCCTAATTTTCCCCAGTGTCAGCCAGAAATCGGCTTCACCTCGACGCCCATGCTGCTTAGACTTCGCCGCGGTTTTGAGGCATTAATCAGAAGTTCAAAAGCAGGCGTACCGGAGTTTGAAGCGACTGCCGCCGCCGGAAGAGAAACATAACGACCATGTCCGACAAGCCACTATCCTCTCAGCTTTGCCGCTGCTGGCTGTTCCTGCCGGCCGGCGACCCGCTGAAAACTTTGCTGGCCGCCGCTGAAAGCCCGGCCGATGCGCTGATTGCGGAATTCGAGGATTTCACCGCCCCCGAAAAGAGGCCCGCAGCACGCGCGCAACTGTCCAAGGTGATTGAAGCCTGGCGGGCTGCTGGAAAACGCACCGCCGCCCGTATCAATCCCTTATCCGACGCCGACGGTTTGCGCGACCTAGAGGCGGCAATGGCGGCGGGCGTCGACGTTGTGGCCTTGCCAAAGGTGTCGATGCCGGGTCATGTCACCCAACTGGGAGAAGCGGTCGGCGCGCAGGAGCGAAAATTGGGCCGCCCCATCGGCAGCACCGAACTGCTGCCAAACATAGAAAGCGCAGCCGGACTGGTCCGCACCATAGATATCGTTACCGCGTCGCCCCGTGTGGAGGCGGCGCTCGTTGCGTCCGAGGACATGGCCAACGACCTGCAATGTGAACGCGGTCGCGACGGTTCCGAACTCCGCTACGTGCGGGAGCGTTTCCTGGTTGAATGCCGGGCGGCGGGGATACAGCCGATCGATTGTCCCTATACCTGGACGGACCTGGAAGGCGTGGCCGCCGATTCGGCCTATGCCAGACGCCTGGGCTACACGTCCAAGAGCGCCGTAAGCCTGGAACATGCCATGACGATTCAGGCAGCGCTTACACCTGGAGCAGAGGCCATCGAGCAGGCGCGCCTTAAGGTTCGTGCCTTCGAAGCCGCGCGACAGCGTGGCGAAGGCCGTGTGGAAGTGGCGGGCTCGCTTGTCGAGATGCCGATCTACGCGGAAGCGCAACGCCTGTTAAAGCGCGCGGCGCTTTACGGTCTGCTCAACGATGATGACCAGGAGGAATAACCGCAATGAGCGACGATCAGGCGGGCGATCAGGCTTTCCGAAACGATAACCCTCACAACCGCTGGTCGGAGATGACATACGGCGGCGCGCTCAGCTTTCTGAGGCGTCGCTACAGCCGCGACCTGACGGGCGTCGATGTCGCTGTCACGGGCGTGCCCTACGACTGTGCGGTAACCTATCGGCCCGGTGCCCGCCTGGGACCGCGCGCGATCCGCGCCGCTTCGGTTCAACTCGCCGAGTTGAAAGCCTTTCCCTTCGGCTTCGACCCGTTCAAGACCTTGAACGTCGTAGACTATGGCGATTGCTTTCTAAACCCACACGACCCTTTGAGCATCATCGAGGCCATCACCGCACATATTTCGGAAATTCTGGCTCATGGGGCCTTTCCCCTGACCTTTGGCGGTGATCACTTCATTACCTATCCGGTACTGCGCGCCATCGCCCGCGCACATGGGCCAGTCGCTCTGGTGCACTTCGACGCCCATTGCGACACCTGGCCAGACGACGGGCAGGAGATCAACCACGGGACCATGTTTCTGCGCGCCAAGAACGAAGGCCTGTTGGACGTTGAGGGGTCGGTTCAGGTTGGGCTTCGGACCTACAACGACGACAGCCATGGCTTTGAGATTCTGAGTGCCCCTTGGGTTCATCGCGAAGGTAGCGCGGCCACCATCGAAGCAATCAGGGAAAGAGTCGGCGCCCGCAAGGCGTACCTTACCTTCGACATCGATTGCCTGGACCCTGCCTTTGCGCCCGGCACCGGAACCCCGGTATCCGGTGGCCTCACGCCTGCCCAGGCCCTGGAGATCCTACGCAGCTTGGGTAACATCGATTTCGTCGGCATGGATGTGGTTGAGGTAGCCCCGGCCTACGATCTATCCGAAGTGACGGCTATCAATGCGGCCACGCTCGCCCATGATTTCCTCTGCCTGCTGGCGGAAAAGAAAGGCGCGAAACGTTTGCCTATAGGCCGGCTTTAGACTTTCAGCGCCTCAAGTGCAGACCGAATGTCCGCAGGGATCTCAACCGGCGTCATACCCTCGCGCTGCACGAATACATGCACGAAATGTCCGGTCGCAGCCGGCGTCTCAAGCCCCGCCTTGAAAAGGCCGATCTCGTACCGCACGGAACGCCGCCCCAAGTGTCCGACACGCAGACCGGCCTCGACCGGTTCGGGAAAGGCAAAGGAAGCCTTGAAGGAGCAGAAAGACTCTGCACAGACGCCAATCACCTTGCCGTCATGGATGTCTAAACCACCCTCGGCAATCAAGTAGGCGTTAATCACGGTGTCAAAGTAAGAGTAGTATATGACGTTGTTGACGTGACCGTAGAGATCGTTGTCCATCCAGCGGGTCGGGATGGTCAGGAAGTGTTTGTATTCTTGACGCAAGGTTCGCTTGCCTTTCTCGTTTAAGATCGAATGATCGAGGTTTACTCAGGTACGATAAGCGCGCGGTTCTCGTCCGCCAGTCCGATCAGGACGCTGGTGCCATCGGAGGCGACGTGCAGAACGCCGAAACGGGCAACCTGATAGGCCTGCCGTTGCCCTTCTTGGAAAAAGAAGCTTTCCGCGCCATAACGCATGCGTCCGGCGTCGGTGACAAGCTTGTACCGAAGTCGGACCTCGCTCGGTGCCAGTGGGCTTTCGTCATCGAAACGCTGAAACCGTGCGACGCCATCGCTATCCAACAGCATGATTGCCGTGCCCTTGCGCGGCGAACCTTTGGGGATTTCGCCCCTGGCATGGAGGTCCGGGCTGTAGTCGAGGCGCATGTAATCGCCCTGGATTAAAGAGCGCGGATCGACGGGCTGCAAAGGCAAGAGCACCTTTTGGCCCGTCTCGACAATCGACTGCTTGGCGAGAATATTCCAGTTGGCAAGCCCCAATACAAGGACGAGGCCAGCCAGGACTCCCAAAATATCAAGCGCACGGCGGTTCATTCCTCCAACCCCCGCACATCTTTCAAAAGATTAAAAAAGAGGGCCCAGGCAATCAGCAGAAAGGTGCCAGTTCCCATCATGATGAAAGACTTCTCAAGCAGCGTGAGATCAAGGGAATAGTAGTATCTGGCGATGAAATAGACTTCCAAAACAACGCCTGAGATTGCCAAGCCCCGCGAACCAGAAATGCCGGCTAGAACCAATGCCGGCAGCACCGCCGATCCGGCAGGCGGCAGAATGCCCGTCACCGCCCCTGCGGTCGCCACCATCCCGACAATCAGCAGCTTTTCCTGCACCTCATCGACCTGGCGCCAGGCGATAGCGAAGGGCACCGCGATCGCCAAGTAATGAAACAACCGCGTCGCGTCTTCAAAGCGTGCGTTTCCGCCGTTGGGCGAATAGTCGAGATAGCCGTCGAAAAAGGCGGTCATCTCGAATAATCCAGCAAGTAGCAGACAGACGGTGGCCCCGGCGCGAAAGTCGAACTTGGCCGTGCCGAATAGCAGCAGGCAAACCATAGCCAATATGACGACCGCCAATACCGGCGTAAGCTGCGCTTCGCTCGCATCATGGACCCACAGAGCAAGCAAAAAGAGTGCCAGAGCGGCAGCGAGGCCTTGCAAGAGTTGGCTGCTCCGCCAGCAAGCCGTTGCCACCGCAAAAGCCGTCGCAATCACGGTTGGTGCCCAGTAAGTCTCCAACTCGATCGCTACCGCAAACACGATCAAACTGATTCCCGCAGCAGAGAGCGCGTCGGCAAAATGACCGGTAAAGCCAGCCGTAACCCGATTTCGCGCCAACGCGATCCCAGTACTCAAAAACAGTGATCCGAGCAACAACGCGGGCAAAGTCATGTCGTCGATGTCGTCATCGAAGAAGGCGATGACCAGCGCTAGCGAGAAACCGAGCAGCACCAGAGCCGTGAACCAAGCTGCAACGCCAAGTCCCAGCGACATGTACCAGGGCAGGTGATCGTCGCGCACGTTGCCCGTTTGATCGAGAAGCAGCGCAACCTGGGCGTCGGCCAATCCAAATCGCTGGCACAGAAGGCTTCGGTTGATCATGACGCTACGACCTTGCTGTGACGCTGGTAGTGGCGAAACAACAAACCGAGGACGGTAAGGCAGCAGAAACTCCAGAAAACCAGCAGACCCCAACTTGCCAAGCCCGCCCCCAAGTCAAAGCTCCAGTCGCCGATGGCCGATTCGATTCCACGTGCGCCCAGCATCGCGAAAAAGGCGGCAACTCCTAAAAGGACGATGGTAAGCGCGGCGAGATCGAACAGGCGCGATCCGTAAATACGCCAGGCAAGCGCGCAAGCAAAACAAAAGGCGAGCGCACCGAGACCGCTTTGCATGAAAACAGACCCCGTAAATACGCTTTCAAACAGAAATTGCACCGCGGACACGAACAGATGCCCGAGGAAGGCGAACAGCAGGAAGTGGCGCGGCCAGACCGCCCTCAACCATTCGAACCCCGCCGCGCGCCCGGCTTCGAAAGCAACTAAAAACAGGCCCGGTATCATCGACCAAAGGACCATCGCATGATCCCAGGTCACGGCTCTCAACGGCAGGAATACCTGATGCAGGAATGTCCAGCAGCCCAGATAGACAACTAAGCCCCAGAGCACCCAATGTGCGGCGCTGCGGGACAGCAGCACCCAGGGCAGTGTCAGGAATGCCCAGGCGGTGAAAAGCTCATAAGTATCGGCGCCGGTTTGATAGACTTGCCCGGTCACCGCCAAAAGCAGCCCCGTCATGACAGTCGCCCCGATCAGGGCAACCTGCCCGACCAAACGCTGCGACCCGGCGACCATCGCCAGGATGGCGAACGACAAGACGCCCACTTCCAAAACGGAGAACTTCTGCCAACGGGTCAGTTCATCCCAGTTAAAGGCGAAGAAAAAAATAACACCTGAAAGGAAATGACCAGCCCCCAGCGCCAGCAGCGCGTGGCCTGTCCAGCGCCTCCAGAAAACCCGGTCCCGGGCCAGATAGGCAGCCTCGGCAAAGGCCATACCACCCAGCAAACTGCCCCTACGCATGCGAACCAGGTCGCCAAGGTCGACGGCCTTTTGGGTCAAAGCGATCCACCTTCCCATAGTACAACTTATGCTGGCTAGCCTAATGCCGGGAAAAAACCGCCGCAAGCAAATGCAACCGGCCATCCGGACAGATCGCAAGGTTAAAGATGCGAAACCAACCCCTGCTTGGGGGATTACTCTGTCGTGGGCTTTGGCATAGACGGCGGCAAATGAAATTTGCACGAGGTTGCCAGTAGAGATTCGAGCTTGTCCGTAAATCGCGGCGCTAAACAACCATAGTGTGGCAAATAGGTGATATTCGAGCAGGCGCTGATTTTTCTAGTTTTGTCGCTTCTCCAGCGCGGGCTCCATTCCCGGTAGCACTTCGGGGAATCCCGCGGCGCGCAGTTCAACGCCCAGGCGGTCTTCCAACAGGCGGACGGCTTCTGTGGACCAAGCCTTGTCGCCGTAGCGCTTGCGCGCTTCCTCGAACAAGGCTCCTGTCAATTCCGCCAACGGCAGAGGTGTCGCGGTATCGCGCGCCAGATCCAAAGTGAGGTTCATATCCTTGAGCGCCAAATCCATTGTGAAAGCGCAGTTATAGGAACCGTTCAGGACCAACTGACCCTCGGTTTCGTGGGCGAAGGAGTTGCCGGATGAAATGCGAATGCCGTGGTAAGCCTTGGCAAGGTCCACGCCGGCCCGTTTGGCCAACATCAAGGCCTCGCCGCTGGCCAGCAGATGGACAAAAGCCAGCATGTTGGTGATGACCTTGACGACCGAGGCCGCGCCGATCGGACCCATGTGCTCTATTTCACCGCCCATGATCTGGAGGAGAGGCATGGCGCGCGCGACATCGGCCTCCTCCCCGCCGACAAGGATGGAAATTTCACCGGTCCAGGCACGATTGGCGCCGCCCGTTATCGGCGCTTCAACAACGGCGAGTCCGAGATCGACTGCGGCTTGGGCGTGCGCCTTCATCTCGGCGTCGTCCGTCGTCGACATCTCGATCCAGAGGGCACCGCGAGGGAGCGAGGCCAACAGTCCGGTATCTCCGGGCACCACTGCCGCCACGGCGCGCGGATTAGGCAAGGACGTCACCGCGGCTTGAGCATCGGCAGCGGCCTCCGCAATACTGCCAGCCCAAACGGCACCCTCGGCAAGTAGGCCGGCTGCGCGCTCCCGGTCCAGGTCGTGAACCGTTAGTTCATGTCCCGCTTTCAGGAGATTACGGGCCAGCGGATACCCAACATTCCCCAGACCGATGAAGGCTACCTTCATAAGTTCTTCGCTCCTCTATCTGATGGGATCGCTAGCTGGAACGAGGTGCAGATCGCTGCCCTCGTAGGGGTGCGCTAGCGCAACTTCCTCATTTAACTCAACACCCAAACCAGGATCGTCGGGCGGAATCACGTAGCCTTCCTCCCAGCGAATCGGCTTTTTGAGAATGCTGCTGTGAAATCCACCCCAGGTTTCTATGGATTCCAAGATCAGGAAGTTTGGTGTGCAGGCACTAATCTGAATGTTCGCAGCACCTTCGATCGGCCCGCAGTAAAGGTGCGGCGCGATCTGCGCATAATAGGCCTCGGCCATGCCCGCGATCTTTTTGGCTTCGAGCAATCCGCCTACCCGCCCTAACGCCATTTGCAGGATCGAGGCTGCGCCACACTGCAGAACACGAGCGAATTCGTACTTGGTCGTCAAACGCTCACCCGTGGCAATTGGGATTCGGGTCTGACGCGCGACCTTGGCCATCTCTTCAGGCATCTCCGGTGGTGTCGGCTCTTCAAACCAAAGCGGGTCGTAAGGCTCAAGGCGTCGCGCCAGTCGAATGGCGCCCGACGTCGTGAACTGACCGTGTGTTCCAAACAACAGATCGCAGCGCGTGCCGACGGCCTCCCGGATGCGCTTGCAAAAAAGCGCGCTCCGCTCAAGGGATTCCAGGCTGGGCTGACGCGGATCAAAGGCAGAATAGGGGCCGGCCGGGTCGAACTTCAGCGCCGTAAATCCCTGGTTCATGTACTCCACTGCCCGTTCTGCGGCGGCATCGGGATCGCTATAAACCGGCGAGGGCGCATAGGCGCCCCCCTCCTCCGGGCGTGGATAAAGATAGGTATAGCTCCGCAAGCGCTCATGCACTTTGCCACCCAACAACTCATACACGGGCTTGTTCAACGCTTTGCCCAGGATGTCCCAGCAGGCCATCTCCAAGCCGCTCAAGACACCCATCAGCGAGATATCCGGCCGTTGGGAATAGCCCTGGCTGTAAACATTGCGCCAAAGCCGCTCAATCCGGAAAGGATCGCTCCCTTCAACATGTCGGCTGAAGACATCCTCGATCATGGCGACGACAGCGGCAGGCCCGACTGTGGCATTATAGACCTCGCCGACGCCTTCGATCCCATCGTCGGTCACTAACTTCACGAAAATGAAGTATCGCCCCCCGGCAAGGGGTGGCGGATTGCCAACCACGAAAGTCTTGAGATCACGAATCCTCATACGGCAAATCCTTTGGCCTCGGCGCGCGGATGCTGCGAATCGCGTCGAGTATGAAGGAAGGCGTTATAATGCCAATGCCAAAGAACGACATCATGGTGACGCTTTTTCTTTGGCCTTTTGCCATTCAAGGGCCAAAATTTGTGATCCGCACAGAGCTTTGCCGACAGGAGCAGAAAATGCATGGTTCAAGATTGGGATCACTGGTCATTGATTGCCAAACCGATGATCTCGCGGCGGCCGCTGAGTTCTGGGCGCAGGCGCTGGGTTATGAGGTCGGCGATGCTAGCGGACCCTACGTCGATCTCGTCGGGCCGGATGGCGAGGTCAAAGTGCTGGTCCAGAAGGTCGAGCATGAAGCGCGGGTCCACCTCGACATCGAAACCGACGACCAAGAGGCGGAAGCAAGTCGTCTGGAAGCGCTCGGCGCCAAGCGTATCGCCAAGATTAAGCGCTGGATTGTTCTGGAGGCACCCAGCGGGCATCGCTTCTGTGTCGTCAACCCGCAACGCAAGGACTTTCCCGACAGTGCGAATCGTTGGCCATGACCGCCTTTGACTTTGAAGCAAATCGCGCCAAGCTTAATGGTATGAGGAAATGGCCACACCTGCTCGCCGTGCTTGGGCTTGCCCTGCTGTTTGAACCCACTCGGGCTCCTGCGCAAGACCAGACCGTAAATCCAATCCTCAATTTCGAGATCGGCCGCTATCTCGGTTTGTGGCACGAGATCGCCAGCATTCCCGCTTGGTTTCAGGAAGACTGCGTGGCCCGAGCAACCGCGACCTATGCGCTCGCTGAAGAGCCCGGACGGCTCACCGTTCTCAACGCCTGTCAGACGGCTGGCGGCGGAAGGACGGAAGCCGAAGGCAGGGCCCGTCTCACGGGCGCGCTCAACCGTGGTGCCTTGGAGGTAACCTTCGTCGAAATCTTCGGCTGGTGGCTCTGGCCCGCTGCGGGCGACTACACCATCATCGCCCTGGACGACGATTACCGATGGTCCGCCGTTGGGCATCCCTCGCGTGATTACGGCTGGATACTTTCACGCGAGGAGAGTTTGTCCGACGAAACCCTGAAGATGATCGCCGCACACTTCCGCGCCGCAGGATACGATACCTGCCGTATCCTGACGACGCCTCGCCAGGACGGCGAGGCTCGGGTGCCACTTTGCGAAGATTAAGTTCGCATCAATCGATCGGGTTTTGACTCGGCTCGCCCTGCTCGCCCTCAAAGGGAGTCTGCGCCTTCTCGTTTTGCTGCTGACGCTCGGTACCCTTCGCGCTCTTCCTGGCCTTTTCAACCGACGCATTCAATTCGCTCTGGCTGCACAAGCCGAGAAGCACCGGATCGCGCGGGCGAATGTTAGCACTGTTCCAATGTGACCGCTCTCGCACCGCATGAATGGTGTTTTTGGTGGTGCCGATCATTTTGCCGATCTGAGCATCCGAAAGCTCCGGGTGATGGCGCAGCAGCCAGGCAACGCCATCGGGCTTGTCCTGGCGCTTGGCGAGCGGCGTGTAGCGCGGACCCTTGGTGCGTTTTGCAGGCTGCGGCAGGTTCTGCTTCGCCAACTCCAGGCGCACGGAGGCGTCGGCCTCGCCGCGTTCCAGCTCTTCCTTGGTCAACTGACCGTTGGCAACAGGGTCCAGGCCGTGAATCCCGGTGGCCACTTCGCCGTCGGCTATGCCCTGAACCTCCAGCACATGCAAACCGCAGAAGTCAGCGATCTGGTCGAAGCTCAGTTTCGTGTTGTCAACCAGCCATACGGCCGTTGCCTTGGGCATGAGGGGGGTAGCCATAGAACCTCCTTTTAGCGGGGGGCGTCTCATACGTCCCACCGACTGCACCATCCAACGAATGGACAGTGACTTTTAAACAATCATGGAATTGGGGCGGAATATACGGACTCCCTCGCTGCGGATAAAGCCCTTATGCGACCTCCAACATGATCTTTCCGATATGGTTGGACGATTCCATCAACGCATGAGCAGCTGCGGCATGCTCCAGGGAAAAGGTTTTGTGGATGACCGGAGCGATCCGACCCGCCTCGATCAAAGGCCAGACCCGCTTGAGAAGCGCCTGGGCTATTGCTGATTTGAAAGCCACGTCGCGGGCCCGCAAAGTCGATCCCGTGACCGTCAAGCGCTTCAGCATGATCGATTGAAAGTTAATTTCGGCCACCGGCCCGCCCAGGAAGGCAATGAAAACCAACCGCCCGTCCGGCGCCAAAGCTTTGATATCGCGCGCGATATAATCGCCGCCGACCATGTCGAGGATAACGTTGACGCCCTTGCCATCCGTCGCCTCCTTGACGACCTCAACGAAATCGTCATCCCGATAGTTGATCGCGCGTTCTGCGCCGAGCCGCAGACAGGCCTCCAGTTTTTCTGGGGATCCCGCTGTTGCGAATACGCGCGATCCCAAAGCCGTGGCAAGTTGAATGGCCGTGGTTCCGATACCGCTGGATCCCCCGTGCACCAAAAGCGATTCGCCCGGCTGCAATCCAGCACGATCGAACACATTGCTCCAAACCGTGAAGAAGGTTTCCGGCAAGGCTGCCGCCGCAATGAAATCCAGGCCTGCTGGAATCGGCAGGCATTGCTCCACCGGCGCTGCGCAGTACTGGGCGTAGCCACCACCTGTTACTAAAGCGGTTACGGTATTTCCAAGAGAAAGCGACTGAACGCCTTCACCCAAGGCCACGATCTCTCCGGCAATCTCCAAGCCCGGTATATCGGACGCCCCCGGCGGCGGCGGATAGTTGCCGGCACGCTGCAATACATCGGGGCGGTTGACACCTGCTGCACGAACGCGGAGCAACACCTCACCCGGCTTGGGAACCGGCAGCGGTCGTCGCGACGGGATAAGGACCTCGGGCCCACCCGGCTCCCTGATCTCAATGACGGTCATCTCATCTGGCAGGTTACCGGGTAAAGACGCACTCATAATCATCGCTCCCTTGGCTGCGGCTGGACCCAGGTCTAGTATGCCAACGGACAGCGGCGCAAGCCCCGGCGATAAGTTGGCAATAGCAGCGTTATTCATTGCAGGGAGGAACCAAAGTATGGATAGCGACGACCTGGAACCCCGCGCAAAGAAGGCCATTCTAAAAGACTTGGAAATCATGGGTGTTGCCGAGCTTGAAGATTATATCGCAGGGCTGCGGAGCGAGATCGAACGCGCTCAGGCCGTTATTGATCGCAAGCAAAGCCACCGCGGTACCGCCGAAAGCCTTTTCAAGTCTTAAGCGGGCCCGCCACCGGATTCCTCCAATCCGCGCTTCGCAGTTGCGCGCATGAAGAGGAACCAACCGATAATCCCAAGTACCAGAACGATGACCAACCACCCGATACGCGGCGCAAAGGGGCAACGGGTGTCAGGCCCCACACGCCAAGCGCCGCCGCGCGGTGACAAAATCACATGCAGCAACGGCAAGACGTAAAAGCCAAGGATGAAGGCCCAGGCCAGAAGCGTTTCGGAAAGCGGCTGATCCATCATGCGGCAATAGTGCGTCCTCAAACCCCCGTCGCCAAGTCACAAGTAGGTTTGTCGTTCGTTTTCGCCCTTTAACCGAGCCCGCGACCTCGCTATCACTGCGGAATGCATACAGGAACGAAGCAAACGAAAGGAATGCAAATCATGTTGCAGGGTAAGACCGCCATCGTCACGGGCTCCACCAGCGGCATCGGCCTAGGCATCGCCGAGGCGCTGGCAGCGCAGGGTTGCCGTATCGTGCTCAATGGGCTGGGCGACGCAACCGAAATAGAGGACACCCGCCGCGAGCTCGCCGAAAGTAAAGGTGTCGACGTGGCCTACGATGGCGCCGACATGACCCGGCCCGATGAAATCGCCGCCATGGTCAAAGGCGCCGCTGTACGCTTTGGAAGCGCCGATATCCTAGTCAATAATGCCGGGATTCAACATACAAGCACGATAGAGGCGTTCCCGCGCGACCGTTGGGACGCCGTCATCGCGATCAATCTGTCCGCCATCTTCCATGCGACGCAAGCCGCGCTTCCATTCATGCGCAAGGCGGGTTGGGGCCGTATCATTAACGTGGCGTCGGCCCACGGTCTGGTGGCGTCGGCCAACAAATCAGCCTACGTCGCAGCCAAGCACGGCGCGGTAGGACTGACCAAGGTCACCGCCCTGGAAACCGCCGGCAGCGGCATCACCTGCAATGCCATTTGCCCGGGCTGGGTGCGCACCCCCCTCGTCGAGCGTCAAATCGAGGCCCTTGCCGCTAAGGAGAATTGCAGCATTGATGAAGCAGCCGTTGAATTGTTGAAAGCCAAGCAACCGTCCAAGCAATTCGTGACACCGCAACAAATCGGCGCGTTGGCTGCTTTCCTCTGTTCGTCGGCGGCCGAACAAATCACCGGCTCCACACAGTCGATCGACGGTGGCTGGACCGCCCAGTAGGGGGATCTACCAAGTCAATGCGAAGGCGGCTCATCTAGGATCCGCCCAAACCGCCAATAATGGAAACTCGTCCAACAATCGACCCTGAATAAAGATCGCAATTATTTGCGTAAAATTTAATCAATTGTTAAGGACTTTAATATTATTGTAGAGCTGTACTCCGGTTGGACGGATACCGGGGTCTTAACTCCCTCTTTTCGAAACCTCCCTGTCCTCTGGGCCGCCGATTAACAAAATCGACGGCCCTTTTCTTCGGTATTTCAATCTGTTAACTATTTTGACACAAATGCGACTTGACCAATCGCGTGTCTGCGCTTTAACGTTCCATCACCATCCCGGCAAGTGGACAGGTAGAGGCAACGAACGATGGAGGGCCACGATCCCAAAATGAGGATCGTCAGGCCCTTCACGCATTTCTGCCTTATGATTTTCTTCAGACCCGAGGCGGATTGGAGTCCTCCATGACGAACCCGAAATTCCTGAAGCCCGATACGCTGGCCCTACATGCCGGACATCAACCGGATCCCGTCACTGGCTCACGCGCGGTCCCTATCTACCAGACCACGTCCTACGTTTTCCGGAGCGGCGACCATGCCGCAGCACTCTTCAATCTGGAACAGGCGGGCCATCTCTACAGCCGTATATCGAATCCGACCGTTTCGGTTTTGGAAGAGCGCATCGCAGCCCTTGACCTGGGCGTCGGCGCCGTCGGCGCAGCCTCCGGTCACGCGGCGCTGTTTCTTGCGGTTGCGACGCTGATGGGCCAAGGCGGTCATATCGTCTCATCGCGCTCGCTCTACGGTGGATCAGTCAATCTCTTCACGCACACCCTGCCGCGCTTTGGAATCACCACAACCTTCGTCGACCCTCGCAAGCCAGAGGCGTTCCGTGCCGCCATCCGCCCGGAAACGCGCATGATCTTCGCGGAGGTTGTGGGCAATCCTGGCTTGGAGATTCTTGATCTGCCGGCCGTTGCCGAAATCGCCCACAAAGCCAAAGTACCCCTGGTGATCGACAACACCTTTCTCACGCCGGCCCTGTTGCGCCCGGTTGAGATGGGGGCTCACCTGGTGGTTCATTCGGCCACCAAGTGGTTGGGCGGCCACGGATTGGCGATCGCCGGGCTGTTGGTTGACTCGGGGCGTTTCGATTGGGAGGGGTCGGGCAAGTTCCCTACCATTACAGAACCCTACGAAGGCTACCATGGCATTGATTTTTCCGACGAATTCGGACCCCAAGCGTTTCTGATGCGGGCGCGCTCGGAAGGCCTGCGCGATTTTGGGGCCAGCATGTCCCCGCAAACAGCTTTCTACATCCTGCAAGGTATCGAAACTCTCTCGATCCGTATGGAGCGGCACTTGGCGAACACCGAAAAGGTGCTGGCGTTCCTGGAGGGAAATGAGGCGGTTTCCTGGGTGTTGCACCCCAGTTTGAAGAGCCACCCCGACCACGCGCTGGCGCAGCGCCTGCTGCCGAAGGGCGCGGGCTCGATCATTTCCTTTGGCGTAAAGGGGGGCCGAGATGCCGGCGCCCGTTTCATCGAGGGATGCCAGCTTTCCTCGCACCTGGCCAATGTGGGTGATGCCAAGACCCTGGTTATTCATCCAGCAAGCACGACGCATTCTCAGCTTTCCACCGAAAACCTGCGCGAGGCCGGAGTCGGGGAAGATATGGTTCGGCTATCCGTCGGACTGGAAGATGCCGATGACATCATTGACGATTTGCGCAACGCCCTTCGCCATTCCCAGCGCGACGATCGTTAACACAAAACACTCTTAGTAACCTGGAAGTAAGCTCATGGAACTGACCGTAGACGGCCACCGTGTTCATGCCGCCACCGGCGGGCGCCAGTTCGATCCCAACCTGCCGGCGATGATTTTCCTGCACGGCGCAGGCATGGATCGAACAGTTTGGTCGCTGCAAAGCCGCTATTTCGCCCATCGCGGCCACGCGGTCTTGGTTCCCGATCTGGCCGGTCACGGTCAGTCGGATGGCGAGGCCAAGACAAGTATCGGTGACTGGGCGGACTGGGTATCGCAGCTTGTTACCGCGGCCGGAGTCGCCGGCGCCGTCCTGGTTGGCCATTCCATGGGATCGCTCATCGCCCTGGAGACCGCACGTCGGCATCCACAACAAGTCACCGGCCTCCTCTTGTTGGGCGTAGCGCCGCGCATGCCGGTTCACCCAGACTTGCTGGCCGCCGCTCAGGCCAACGACCGTAAGGCGGCATCACTGATTTCCGATTGGGGTTATGGACCAACCGGCCATATAGGCGGCGCCAAAATTCCCGGCCTCTACCTGGTTTGGGGCGGCGAGCGTTTGTTGGAGCAAGCGCACCCCGATAGCCTGTTCCGAGATCTGAGCGCATGCAATTCGCACAAGGTCGAATCCGATGGCATCACTTGCCCAACACTATTGGTTCTGGGTGACAAAGACCGCATGACCCCAGCAAAAGCCGGGCTCAAGCTGAGTCAAATGATGGAACGGTCGGAAGCGATCGTCATTCCCGAAAGCGGGCACATGATAATGCTGGAAAAACCAGATGAAACACTGGCGGCCATGAAGCAATTCACGTCGCGCTTGAGCAAAGAAGGAAGACAGGCAGTTTGAGGTTGCCTATACTTCAAACTCTTTTGCGAGTCGCCATGCATTTTCGGAATGCAGGGTCTGATTCGATCACGCTAGCGGCTGGGGGACCGCATGGATTGGGATAAGCTGCGAATATTTCACGCCGTTGCCGAGGCGGGCAGCTTCACCCATGCCGGTGATCAGCTTAACCTCAGTCAATCGGCGGTCAGCCGCCAGATCAGCGCGCTTGAGGACAGCCTCAATGTGACGCTGTTCCACAGGCATGCGCGCGGCTTGATTCTGACTGAACAGGGCGAACTGCTTTACCGTACGGCCCATGAAATTTTCGGAAAGCTTTCGATGGTCGAGGCCCAGCTTGCTGAAAGTAAGGATCGGCCGCGCGGTGCGCTCAAGATCACAACGACGGTTGCCTTTGGATCGACGTGGCTCGCGCCACGCATGCGCGAATTCATTGAGTTGTATCCGGATATTGAAACACACCTGATATTAGCGGATCGGGAGCTTGACCTTTCGATGCGTGAAGCGGACGTCGCAATCCGGCTTTCCCCTCCCAGACAGGCAGACCTCGTGCAGCGGCACTTGCTGACCGTCCACATCAATATCTACGCGTCGCCGCATTATCTGAAGAAAAGTTCGTCACCGGCATCCGCCAAGGATCTCGATAAACATCGACTGGTCGTTTATGGCGAGGATGCCCGCCCCCCCGTCCCGGATGTCAACTGGCTGCTGCGCATTGGCAACGACTCGGGGCAACTTCGCAAACCCGCGCTGACGGTGAACAACGTCTACGGCGTGATGCGCGCAGTGCAGGCCGGGGCCGGTCTTGGGGCCCTGCCGGAGTTCATGGCGCAGGGTTCGTCTGACCTCGTCCAAGTTCTTCCCGAGTTGACGGGACCCACCATTGACGCCTATTTCGTTTACCCTGAAGAGCTCCGCAGCTCCAAAAGAATCCAGGTTTTCAGGGACTTCCTATTACGCCACGTAACGGCGCAGCGGTTCTAGAATCGGCATTTCAGGCGGGTCTGTTTAGTAGTTATATGGCATTTTCACCAAGCCATGCGCCACGTGCATGTCAATGCTGCTAAATTTGGTGTGGTATAGCCGGCATCCATCATTATCTTGGGCTTATCGATGTTGCGTCGCAACATCAACCGGCTTGCCGACGTCCCCTCGTCGGCAAAGAGTTCCGGGCTCTTGGCCCGGAAGGGGTTCCTTTTTGGAATCCTACGTCTCCCAGACGTGAAGCCTCCCTGTTCAACTTGCCGGGAAATCGAAAGGTTTCCCGGCATTTTTTTCGGTGAGGTTGGCTGAGACTGCAAAAGTGGCGGGACGCCAGCACAAGAATATGGCATAGATGTGCGACGAGAATGGAGTGACAGATGAGCCGATTTGATCCAGACGGTCTTAAAGACGCCGCAACGCTTACCCCCGAAAAGCGCCTTTGGTGCGCAGTGCTGTTCCGTATTTTCCAGGACGCCTGCCGCAAATTGCCGGAGAGTGCCGACAATGCGGTGAAGATCGAATGTGATCAGGCGCGTTCATGGTTGCTGAGCGGACAGGACATGCGGATCGTTTGCGAACTCGCTGGTTTCGACCCCGATGCCGTTCGTGAATCGGCGAGGCGGATGGAACAGGCCGGATGGCCCGTCATTAAGCTCGACGTCAGCGAAAAGACCGAGGCAGCACCACTGGCCGCCTGATGTGCAGCGATGTCATGTAAGAACGGAGCCGCGTCATCTCGGCTCCTTCTGTTCCCGCTATACGCCGTCAACCAATGCCAAGGAGCAAACCGATGCTCCCTGGCGTAATGCCTTCACCGGCGCATAGTCCGGCGAATGATAGAAAGTTCGCGCCTGCTCCATTGAGGGAAACTCGATAACTACCAGCCGTGTCGGCTTCCAAAGGTCTCCTTCGAACACCTCCAGTTCACCGCCCCGTACTTTATAGATTCCGCCGTACTTCTCGACTAACGGTTTTGCCTGCGCCTTGTAATTTTCATAGGCTTCCGGGTCGGTAATCTTGGTATCGACAATCAGATAGGCTGGCATATCCAGTCTGCTCCCATTTCCTTGCTGTCCGGAGAGTTCATTCCGCTGCCGTAATTTATTCCTCAGGTTGGCAGGGCCAGGTGGTCGGGCGAACCATGCCCGCTGGCAGGACCGTTTGGTCGTCCCCGCAAGAGCGCCCGAGATTCTCCGCCGTCAAGCCTTGGGTCTTGGAAAGGTCAACGCCCTCAAGATGCACGAGCATCATGATCGCTTGCGAAAAATCGGCACCCGATAAGGACGCTCCACGGAGATCCGTGCGCACCAGCAATGCGCTGCGGAACTTTGCATCATCGAGAGTCGCCTGCGTCAACAGGGTCCGGCTCATCTCAGCTTTGGTGAGGTCGGCACCACGCAAATCGGCGCCTGTAAAATCGGCCCGCGCCAAATCGGCTTTATGGAGGTTTGCTCCCGGCAGATGCGCTTCCTTGAAATTCGCGCGCCCGGCATAGGCTCGCTCTAGATTGGCGCCTGTCAGCTCCGCCTCGGCCAGCCGAGTCCGCGACAGATCTGCCGAAATCAAGATTGCGCCTTTTAACTGCGCACTCTTGAGGTCGCTGCTGCTCAAATCCGCGCGCTCGAAGTTTCCGTTGTCGAGTTCACTACCCACCAAACGCAAGCGGGTTTTCGAGCAGGCGGTCCAATCGACGCCAGGCCTTGGGGAGTCGCTACAGCCGGCGAAGGGTTTGACTTGCATGACAAAAGGCGCAGCGGCAACCAACAAGGCGCCCAACAGGACCCTGGTCACCAATCTTCCGTTCGTCTGTCGCTTTTGCCTAATTCCTAGCGGACCCATTCACTTCCCTTCACATAAAGAGTTTCTCACCTTCAAGGCCATCATAGAGTTCTGCAACATACTCGCCATAGCCATTGTAAAGCTGTGTCGGCACGCGTTCATCCAAACCTAACACGCGCTCGGTGGCTTGGCTCCAACGCGGGTGAGGAACTTCCGGATTGACGTTGGCCCAAAAGCCATACTCGCTGGCCTGGATATTCTCCCAGAAACTAAAGGGTCGTTTGTCGGTGAACTCAAACTGCACGATTCCTTTGGTCGATTTGAAGCCGTACTTCCAGGGCACCGCCAGGCGCAAGGGGGCTCCATTCTGTTTAGGCATGGGCTTCCCATAAATTCCGGTTGCAATGAAGGCCAGATCGTTCGTCGCTTCGGCGATCGTGAGCCCTTCTACATAGGGCCAGGGATACCACGCCGCCTTCTGACCAATAGCAACCTCGGGATTTGAAAAGGACACCATTTTCACATATTTGGCGCTAGACAGAGGCCGCGCAAGGTCAACCAAGGCTCGTAGCGGGAAGCCGCTCCAGGGCACAACCATCGACCAAGCTTCGACACAACGATGGCGATAAACCCGCTCTTCAAGCGGCATCTTGGCCAGCAGGTCATCTATATCAATTTCGAAGGGCTGCTCAACCATCCCATCGATCCGAACCGTCCAGGGTCTGATTGGCAGATCCTGGGCGCGCTGCCAGATATTCTTTGAAGATCCGAACTCGTAGTAGTTGTTGTAGGTCGTGGCCAGCCGCTCATCGGTCAAGGGTCGCTCTGCCTTGTAGGTCGTATTCCGCTCAACCGGATACAGCTTGGCGCTTGGATCGTCCGTTGTCTCGGCGCTGGCTGTCTTGATGTCCTGCTCCTCGCAACCCGCCAGCAAAGCACCGGCCGACATCAGAATCGGGCCGGCCGCCAGCCCTGCGACGAACCTGCGTCGCTGATGAAAGAGGCGTTCCGGCGTCACAGCGGACTCGGGCAGGGCCCAACCGCGTCGTTTGATAATCGGCATTTAACCGTTCCTCCTGGTGATTCCTAACCATGAATCATTGTCTGCCAGGACAAGAATACAACTACTACATAGATTACATTTGGTCACAAGAACGCGACCATACAATGATCAGCGCGAGACGCTGAACGTTCAGGCGAACCGCTTTCCCGCTGAATCACTCAAAAGCGAGGGTTACCTCACCCAAGGGACCAAAGTCCGCCCGGCAACCTTGCCCAGCTTCGAGCAAGGCAAACTTTGCGGTAACCAGACCCGTGGTTACCGTCTCCCCTGCCTGTAATCCACGCCCACGCCGTGTTAGATCGTTAGCCAACCATGTGAGCGCCCTGAGCGGATGGCCGAGGACAGCCTCCCCGCGACCGCTGCTGAAGGCCTCTCCATCGACGGTTAATCGCACCTCTAGATTTGCTAGGTCGAGATGGCGCCAATCCTCCGTTCCCAGCCCCAAGACGAATGCACCATGTACGGCGTTGTCCGCCGCCAGCGAAGGTGCGCCACGTTTTGTCCAGTCCCTACCGAAGCTGCTGCTGACGATCTCGAAAGCCGGATGCAAGCTTGCGACGGCTTGGCTAACCTCGTCGCTGCTGTAGTCGGCGCCTCGGGGCGGCAGGTCCTCCGCGAGAATGAACGCAAACTCCGGCTCTATAAGGCGGAACAAAAACCTGTCCGCCGGTAGATGGGCCGGACTGTCATGATAGGCTTCTTCCAACAGGCGACCGAAGAATGGGCCATCCACCCCAAGCAGCGTCTGCGCGACGGCTGAAGTCGCTGCGATCTTGTAACCGCAGGCCTTTGCGTTTTGCACGGCCAACAGCACATCCTGCACCACATAGCCCTCGGCCAGGTCAGCGGGTCGGATATCCGCCGGGAGCTCCGCCAAGGGCTGACGGTCGCGCCGTGCGCCCGTCAACATTTCAACACAGCGCTGGATCGCCGCCTGCTGCATGCCGCCAGTCCTCTTTATCTAGCCAGCACCGATCAGGTGCTTGATGTTCCTGCGCCAGTTAACCCGCTTTAAGGCGTCTTGCCTACCGATCTTGCCTATTGTGCCGCCTGGCGAGCCTGAACCACCTGATCTGCCAATCTGCCTTGAAGTTCCTGCAGGTGATCAAAGACAGCGGTAAAATAGGCGGTACCCTGGGTCAAGCTCCGCAACTCTATGATGAGATCCTGAAGTTCGGATTCCGGCATGTAGGCCTGATGATCATCCCAACCCGTCCAACCCGCCTTACCGTCAAACCCCAGAATCTGGCCTCGACGGCTGCTTATCAGCCCATGAATACGGTTGGTGAAGCTTTGCGGAACAGAGATGGTCACGAGGTGTATTGGCTCCAGGAGCACGGGATCACACTCGACGAGCGCGTCGGTTATTGCCTGACGCCCGCAAATCTTGAAAGCCTGATCGGAGCTATCTACCGAATGGTGTTGGCCGTCGTAGAGTTCAACTTCCAGATCGACCACCTGAAAGCCCAGGGGACCGCGGACCAGGGATTCCCGAACGCCTGATTCAACCGCCGGGATGTAGTTGCGCGGCACCGATCCACCGACAACGCTATCGCTGAACTGGAAACCGCTACCCCGCTCGCGTGGCTTGATCCGAATCTTTATGTCGGCAAACTGCCCGTGGCCGCCACTCTGGCGCTTATAGCGCGAATGATGATCGGCCGATCTGCGAATGGTCTCCTTGTAGCCGGTTTGCGGTCTGTCGGTACGAACGGCGACATTGAACTTATTCTTGAGACGCTCAACGGCTAGCTTCAGATGCACCTCGCCCTGGCCGCGCAACAGCAACTGCCCCGTATCCTCACGCATGATGCTGCTGATCGAGGGGTCCTCCTCAGCCAACTTCGCCAAGCCAGCTGTCAACTTCACCTCATCCTGACGGTTCTCCGGCTCAACGGCCACGGCGTAGACCGGCTCGGGAGATTCCGGCTTTAACACATCCGGATAGGTGATGTTGGTTTCGTCGAATAACGCGCCGGTCACAAGGTTGTCTCGGCGACCCAACGCAACCAAGTCGCCACTTTCGGCCCGCGCCAGCTTTTCGGTTTCTCCCCCCATGACCCGGTAAAGTCCGGACAGACGCTCACCAACGACATTCGCGCCTTCTGCCAGCGGGCCGCGCCAGACCCTGGCCATGCTGAGTTTCCCTGTATGCGGATGGTGCTGCGTCGCCAAGACACTGGCAAGATAAGAGCCCTTGCCTTCCAACGACAGGCGCTTGGCCGTGGTTGCCGCCTCCGGCGCTTCATGCCGCAAGGCTTTCCAAAGCCGGGTTACACCGTTCTCCCGCTCCGCCGACCCCAGGAAAACCGGAACAATCAGATCCTGGCGCAGATCAGCGGCTAACTGTTGATAAACCTCCTGGGTCGCCGGAATCTTGTCTTCAAGCAACTGTTCAAGCAGGTCATCGTCAAAATCGGCCAGTGATTCCAATAGCTCTTGACGGGCTTCGCCCTCGCGGTCACGCATCTCATCGGGCATCTCGATCAGATCCGAAGGCTGGCCTTCGCGATAAGCGTAAGCGCGTTCACTGACAAGATCGACAAAGCCGGTAACGGCTTCGCCGTCACGAATTGGAACTTGGCGCAATACGAGCGGTTTTTCGGAAACCTCTTGCAATCCAGCCATTAGGTCGCGCGCGCGCAAATCGGACTTATCCATCTTGTTGACATAAACAACATGCGGAATGTTGTGGCTGTCCATGAACTTGAAGAGCGGTGCGAGGATAGCCAGGCGATCAAGATTGGGTTCCGTCACGACAACCACGACATCTGCAACCAGCAGAGCTTGATACGATAGCTCCAGCAACTCTACCGAGCCGGGCGCATCGATCAGGTGCCACGTCTCTCCCAAGAAACTGCAATGCGCGAAATTGAGCTCTGTGGACATGCCGTGCGATCGCGCTTCTGCGGACGCATCGCCGACCGTGGCGCCATCTTTGACCGAACCCCGGCGCGGTATGGCGCCAGCGGCATGAAGCAGAGATTCGAGCAGCGTGGTCTTACCGCTGCCATAAGATCCGACAATGGCCGCGCAACGCGGCCCCGATTGGGCTTTTCCAGGCGACTCGCTATTCGGCATGACATCCTCCCTGTGCTGCGCTCGCTCTAACGAGTGCGCACCCGCCCTACGCGAAGGATATCGCGGAGGCGGACTGCCCCCGTACGCGGCGTCTTGTATCGTTTTACAGGATTCAGTCTGAGCAATTTGCCCAGCACACGCAAGCATCCCGCACCCGACGCTGGTTAGGGCACCGGTCGAATTGATTCTACTGCGCTTCCGTGAAACCCTTGTTCCCTGCGCGGGTCACATTGACGTGTCCAGCCGCTCCAGTTCATCAATCATCGATTCGATGACGGACAACCCCTTACCCCAAAAGGCCGGATCCGAGGCATCCAGATTGAAGGGCGCCAATAGCTCCTTGTGACGCTTACTGCCACCAGCGGCCAGCATTTCGAGGTACTTTTCGGCGAAGCCCGCCTCGGCTTCCTGATAAACGGCGTATAGCGAGTTCACCAGGCAATCGCCGAACGCATAGGCGTACACGTAGAAGGGCACATGCACAAAATGCGGGATATACGACCAGAAGGTTCTGTAGTCGTCGTCGAACGACAGCGACGGCCCCAAACTGGCCTGCTGGGTTTGCATCCAAATGTCGCAGAGCTCATCGGGAAGCAACTCGCCCTCGCGTCGCTTGTCATGAACGATCGTTTCGAACTCATGAAAGGAAATCTGACGCACGACTGTGTTCAACATATCCTCCACTTTCCCGGCGAGCATGATCTTGCGCCGGGTGGGATCGCTTTCGCTGCGCAGTAGTGATTGGAACGTCAACATTTCGCCGAAAACTGACGCGGTTTCCGCCAAGGTCAGCGGCGTGTTCGCCATCAAATATCCCTGATCGGCCGCCAACACCTGATGCACCCCGTGACCCAGCTCATGGGCCAGGGTCATAACGTCGCGCACGCGCCCCTGGTAGTTCATCAGGATATAGGGATGTGCTCCCGGAACGGTGGGATGCGAGAACGCGCCCGATGCCTTTCCGGGGCGTGGGTCGGCATCGATCCAGCCTTGCGAAAAGAAACGCTCGCCGACTTCGGCTAGGCGTGGCGAGAATTCTCCATAGGCCGTGAGCACATGCTTCTCGGCTTCGCCCCAGGCGATTCGGCGGTCATTAGCCTGCGGTAAAGGTGCGTTGCGGTTCCAGTACTCCAACTTCTCGCGTCCGAACCACTTAGCCTTCAGGGCATAATAGCGATGCGACAAGCGCGGATAGGCCGAACGAACTGCCTCCACGAGCGATTCGACAACCTCGTCCTCGACAACGTTCGCCAGATTGCGCGACGACACCGGCTTTTGAAACTTGCGCCAGGAATCCTCGATCGCTTTGTCCTTGGCCAGGGTATTTGTGATCTGCGTGAAAAGTCTGAGGTTCTGCTTCAGCACCGATGCCAACGACTTCGCCGCAGCCTTGCGCGTATTCTCATCGCGATCGGTCAGTTTGTTGAGAATCTGCGCCTCGGTCAGTTCTTCGCCGTTCAACGGGAACTTAAGGGCTGCCATGGTCTCATCGAACAAGCGATTCCAGGCAGCGCGGCCCGTGACATGCTTTTCATGCAAAATGCGCTCTAGGTCCTCGCTTAACTGGTAAGGCCGGAAAGCACGCTGCTCCTCCAACCAAGGGCGATACCGCGCCAGATCACTGTCCTTCAGCTTCTCGGCCAAGTCCAGGTCATCAAGCCGGTTCAACTCCAGCGTGAAGAAAATCAACTGCGCAGAGATTCCAGTGACCGTCTCCTGAATGCTTTGGTGGAAACGCCCAACCTTTGCATCAGTCATATCTGTGCTATGGCGCAACTGTGCGTAGCTCATCAAACGGCCGAGTGTCTCCTCAATCGCTTCATAGTCCGAGATGGCTGCTGCAAGTTCCGAGCCGCTCAATCCCGCTAATTTACCTTCGTAGTCCTGGCGAAAAGCCTTGGCCTTCGCCGCAGCATCCGAACAATCCTGTTTGACTGCTTGCGAGTCGGGGCCAGGATAGAGATGATCGAGATTCCAGGTGGGAAGCTGGTCGGCGGAGCGTTCGGCGTTGTCTTGGGACAAAGGTCATACCTCGGCGAGATGTTGGCTAACGTTGGACGATATAGGTGGCATTTGTCCTTTCGCCAAGCGTATCGGACAAACCAGAACAAAAAGACTATGAAATTTCGGCTACTATGGAGCCGACATTGGGGAAAGAAACGGGGGACTGCCCATGGATTACAAAGCTTGGCCTAGCCTATCGGCGCTGTTCTATCATCAGGTAGAGTCCGAAGGGGACAATCCTTTTCTCTGGCAGAAAGTTGATGGGACGTACCAAGCGTTGAGTTGGCGGGAGGTCGCCGAGCGGGTCAAGGCGTTGTCGCGCGGCCTGCGGGACCTTGGCGTCAAACCCGGCGACCGCGTGACGCTGGTGGCGGAGAATTCGCCAAACTGGTTCATTGCCGACCTGGCAATTGTATCGGCGGGCGCGATCACCGTGCCGGCCTATACCACCAACACCGAAACCGACAACCAGCATATCCTGAATCACAGCCAGTCCATTGGTGCCATCGTTTCGAATAATGCCTTGGCCAGTCGGCTGCTTCCGGCTGCGATCAAAGCACCGGAATGCCGTTTCGTCGTCGCGATCGAAGATCCCGGCATCGACCAATCTTCGACTCTCGACATCCATCAGTGGGACGATGTCATGAGCCGCGGGAAGGAATTACCGGACGATGTGATGGATATTGTCCGCCGAGCCAAACGCGAGGACGTCTGCTGTTTCATTTACACATCCGGAACCGGCGGCACGCCCAAGGGCGTGATGCTCAGCCACGGCAACATCCTCTGCAATTGTATGGGCGCTTATCATTTGTTGGAGGAATTCGGCTTGGGCCGGGAAGTCTTTTTGTCTTTCCTGCCCCTCTCCCATTCCTATGAGCACACCGCCGGTCAGTACTTTCCCATGTCTATAGGCGCGGAGATCTATTACGCCGAAAGCGTTGAACAGCTGCTGACCAATCTGGCCGAAGTACGCCCGACGATCATGACCGCCGTTCCCCGCCTTTATGAGTCGATGCATCAACGCATCCAGCGTGGCATCAACAAGCAGGGTGGGTTGAAGAAGAAGCTCTTCGACATGGCTGTGGAAATCGGTATCAAGCGTTACCGCGACCCTATCAGTCTAACGTTGCTCGACCGTATCAAGGATGTGATCGCCGATCGGCTGGTCCGTCGGAAGGTGGCCCTCCGGTTCGGCGGCCGGTTGAAGGCATTTGTCTCGGGTGGCGCAGCGCTCAACCCGGACATCGGCACCTTCTTCATTGCGCTCGGTCTACGATTGCTTCAAGGCTACGGGCAGACCGAAGCCTCGCCCGTCATATGCGCCAACCCGCCGAGCTGCATCAAGATACACACGGTAGGCCCGGCTTTGACCGACGTTGATGTGAAAATAGCTGCTGACGGTGAAATCCTGGTCCGCGGCGAGCTGGTCATGCGCGGATACTGGCGCGACGAAGAAGCCACGGCGCGTGTTATCCAGGACGGTTGGCTGCATACCGGTGATATCGGCCGCTTGGACGAAGACGGCTATTTGGAAATTACCGACCGCAAGAAAGACATCATCGTACTTTCCGGCGGCGACAATGTATCGCCCGCACGTGTCGAGGGTTTCTTGACGCTGCAGCCCGAAATTAGTCAGGCCATGGCTTTTGGCGACAAGAAACCGCATCTCGTCGCCCTGTTGGTGCCTGATCCCGATTGGTTGGGCGAATGGACCCGTGAAAACGGCAAATCCAGCGATCTGTCGATACTGCGCGACGACCAGGATTTCCGCAAAGCGATAAATGCTGCCATCGAAAGGGTCAACAAATCTCTCTCATTGCTGGAAAAGGTCCGGCGATTCCAAATCGCGGACGAAGCCTTCAGCGTCGAGAATCAAATGATGACGCCGACGTTGAAGATCCGACGTCACGTCATCAAGCTACACTACGGCGCCTTGATGGACAGCTTGTACAAGGCCTAATACAAGGTCCGACGAGTCAGGCACGCGGGCCGCTTGAAATCGACCCGCGTGCGTTGATTTCCTCGATTAGGAGGAAAAGTTCCGCCAGCCCCTTCAAGAACGCGGCGACGCTCGCACGGCTGTAGCCGCGCCAGAGGCTCCCTAGTCGAAAAGAATCTCCAGCTTGCCGCAGGGCGATCCAAACTTCCTGGCCTTCGAAGGCCAAGGCCATTTGCCCGCCGCCGAAGCGCCGATCCAGTGCCAGGAGCCGCTCCATGAAAAGCGGCGTCAGGAGGTAACGCGCCTCGACCTGGTCTTTCGAGTACACCTCGAAAACCTCTTCGAAACGCGGATCCTCCAACCGTACTTTATCGCCACCGCCGAACAGCCCACTCAGCGCACCGGCCAACCAGCCCGCATCGCGCTTGACCAGCACACGCGTCGAGAAAGGCTTCAAGAACCCACAGCGGATCAACAGCCCGTCAAAGACCGTAACATAGGTTGTCTTGGTGCCATTCTTGGTATTCTGGGTGCGCTTTTCCTCCAGATACGCCTCGGCGATATCAAACGCGACGCCTGCGTGCTGACCCCGCACCCGGTCCTCAAGTTTAGACCGGTCATAAGATGGCAGGATCCCCAACTCCCTGAAGCGGTCCAGGGGAAATACGCCAGCCACACGGCTGTAGTCGAGATCCAGGTACCCAAAGATCGCCGTCACCAAACTGCCTTCGCTGTCGGCCAAGCGTCTGGCAGCCCAACCGCAGCCGATCCCACCGACCAGGATCGCGGGAACAATCAGCATTGGGTTGATCACCTGCATCTCATCGGTCGAGAGAAAGCTGGCAACGCCAAGCGCGCCACCGATCAGCAGTGAAACGCCGATTATTGCGAGACTTTGCCGACGCTTTCGATTCTGTGCATCCAGATTTGGCTCAATTTCACGCCGCCAGAAGTCCTCGAACCCCGCGAACCTCGGCCCCAACACATCGAATGACCGGCTTTCGGCGTCATCCTGTGGCACCCCTTCACCTCTTCAAGTAATCGTCCGCATCAATGGGCTGGCGAACGGCTTCTTCTTCGACCTCGTAGTAAGGCATCTCGCTAACCTTTACCCAGCCCGCGATCATTGATGTTGGGAAAATCTGTACGAGGTTGTTGAGATCCGTTACCGCCGAATTATAGAACCGGCGTGCCGCCGATATATGCCCCTCGACCTCTGAAAACTGCATCATGGCTTCCTGGATAGGCTTTTCCGCCTTTAGGTCCGGGTAGGCCTCCACTTGTATCATTAGGCGCCCGACCTGCTTTTCCAGAGCTTGAACAACGCCCAGGTGCTCCGCAGCCGCTTCGCCGCTTTTCGGGCGCTCGGTTTCCTGGAACCGACTCCGCAACCGCGTGACCTCATTCAACAAATCGCGCTCGTGTTCCATGTACCGCGCCGCCAGCTTCAAAACGTTGGGCAGCAAATCGTAACGTTTACGCAATTGCACATCGATGGATGCCAAGGCCTCTAGGGCCCTGTTCCGAGTCGAAATGACCTTCACGTAGAGGCCGTAAAAAATCAGCGCCGCGACAGCTAGAACGATCAAGAAAGTGACGGTCGAATCCATGCGGTCTTTCCCCCCTCAATCAATCGGCCCGCCAAGGGTAACAACCCGTAAAGGCTGCGAATAGCCCCGTCTGCCTGTCACTCAGACCACAGCAAGAATAATCTTGCCAAATAGGTCAGCATTGCTTACCTATAATCTTATCTTGCATGAGAGGTTGCCTTTACCGACATCTTGCAAGAGGCTCGAATCTTCCCAGAGCGGCGGAGAAGAATCGCTCGAGAAGACGGCGATGAAGTTTTTGCTGAACGGGAGGACGGACGGGATGGCGTTGCAAGCGGTCTCACTCAATGACAAGTTCGAGCTGGAAACCGGCCGGGTTTACCTGAACGGGACACAGGCGTTGGTGCGTTTGCCGATGATGCAGCGCCAGCGCGATCTGGCAGCGGGCTTGAACACGGCTTGCTTCATCTCTGGCTATCGCGGGTCGCCGTTGGGCGCGGTCGATCAGCAGTTGCACCGAGCCAAACCTTTCGTCGAAAAAAATCACATCTACTTCCAGCCGGGCGTCAACGAGGATTTGGCCGCCACCGCCATCTGGGGCAGCCAGCAAGGCGATATCTTCAACGACTTCAACTACGACGGCGTCTTTGCCATGTGGTATGGCAAGGGACCGGGTGTTGACCGTTCGGGGGATGTCTTCAAACACGGCAACCACGCCGGAACGGCGAAGCACGGAGGCGTCCTGCTGCTTGCCGGTGACGATCACACCGCCAAATCATCGACAGTCGCGCATCAGAGTGAATACGCCTTCGTTGACGCCATGATCCCGGTCCTGAACCCGGCGGGCGTGCAGGAATTCCTGGACCTGGGCATTTATGGCTGGGCGATGAGCCGCTTTTCCGGTTGCTGGATCGGCTTCAAGACCATCGCCGAAACCGTTGATTCCTCGGCCAGTGTTTACGTAGACCCGCAGCGCGTGAAGATCGTGCTGCCTCAGGACGTGGAAATGCCGCCGGAAGGCCTGAACATCCGTTGGCCCGACGAGCGACTGGAGCAGGAAGAGCGGCTGATGCGTTACAAGCTTTACGCAGCGCTCGCCTTTGCACGCGCTAACAAGCTTGATCGCCGCGTGATCGACAGCCCCAAACGCCGCTTCGGCATCGTCACGACCGGCAAGTCGTATCTGGACGTGCAGCAGGCGCTGGACGATTTGGGGATCGATGACGATTTGGCCGCCGAGCTTGGCCTCTCGCTCTATAAGGTCGCCCTTGTCTGGCCACTTGAGCGCGAGGGCCTCCGCAGCTTTGCGGAAGGTTTGGACGAAATTCTGGTGGTCGAGGAAAAACGCGCGCTGCTGGAAAACCAAGTCAAAGAGCGACTCTACAACTGGCGCGAGGACGTGCGCCCCCGGGTGATCGGAAAGTTCGACGAGACCGGGAAGCCACAGCTTCCTTCCCATGGTGAACTGACCCCGGCGCTGATCGCCCGCGTGATCGCGCGGCGCATCGAACGCTTTTACAAGAGCGAACGCATCGACAGGCGCCTGAAGTTTCTTGAGGAGAAGGAAGCCGCGCTGGAGGCCCACAAGGCGCCCATGGAGCGCACGCCCTACTTCTGTTCGGGCTGCCCGCACAACACCTCGACCAACGTGCCGGAAGGAAGCCGCGCACTGGCGGGCATCGGCTGTCATTTTATGTCGATCTGGATGAACCGGGACAACGAAACCTTCACCCAGATGGGCGGTGAAGGGGCTTCCTGGATCGGTCAGGCGCCTTTCTCAAAGACCAAGCATGTCTTCGTGAATCTGGGCGACGGAACCTATTTCCACTCGGGTCTTCTAGCCATCCGAGCGGCTGTCTCGGCCAAGGTCAACATGACCTACAAGATCCTTTTCAATGATGCCGTGGCAATGACCGGCGGGCAGCAGCATGATGGCCCCCTGGACCCAGCGATCATCTCCCGGCAGATCGCCGCCGAAGGTGTGCGTAAAGTCGTCGTGGTCAGCGATGAACCGGAGAAGTATCCGGTCGGCGTCGCCTGGGGCGCCAACACGACGCTGCGCCATCGCGATGACCTGGATGCCATTCAGCGCGAATTGCGTGAGATGACCGGCGTGACGGCGATTATCTACGACCAGACCTGCGCTGCCGAGAAGCGTCGGCGCCGCAAGCGCGGCACCTTCCCCGATCCCAAGAAGCGCGTCTTCATCAACGAGTTGGTCTGCGAGGGCTGCGGCGATTGCGGCGTCAAATCGAACTGCGTATCCGTCACGCCGCTGGAAACCGAGTTCGGACGTAAACGGCGCATCGATCAATCGAGCTGCAACAAGGACTACTCCTGCGTCAAGGGCTTCTGCCCCTCGTTCGTGACGGTGCATGACGCCGAGCCGCGCAAACGCAAAGCCGCAACCACCGCCGAGGACGTCTGGGAGGTTCTCCCCGAACCGACGCTGCCGATTATTGGCGAGCCTTACGGCATCCTTGTAACCGGCATCGGTGGGACGGGGGTCGTGACCATCGGCGCCCTGCTCGGCATGGCAGCGCACATCGAGGGCAAAGGCTGCTCGATCCTCGATCAAACCGGGCTCGCGCAGAAGGGCGGCGCGGTAACGACACACGTACGCATCGCCAACAAGCCGGAGGACATCCAGGCGGTACGCATCGCTGCCGGTGGCGCCAATCTGATCGTCGGCTGCGACCTGGTCACGACCGCTTCTTCGGATGTGCGTGCCAAGATGCGCAGCGACTTCACGCAAGCCGTCGTCAATACCGAGGAAACCATCACCGGAGCCTTCACCCACGACGTGAACTTCCGCGTCCCCGGCAAGGAACTGCACGAATTGATTGCCGAGGCGACCGGCGAGACGGCTTCTGAATTCGTGCCCGCGACGCAGGTTGCCACGGCGCTCCTGGGTGATTCGATCGCGGCCAATCTCTTCATGCTGGGTTATGCTTGGCAGAAGGGGCTGGTTCCTGTCAGCGCCGAGGCCATCGATCAAGCCATCGAGCTGAATGGCGTCGCTATCGCCTTCAACCGCAAGGCCTTCCTCTGGGGCCGCCGCATGGCGCACGATCGGGACGCGGTGATGCGTTTGGCCAAGCCCGAACGTGAAATCCCCGATCGCAAGCTCAGCGAGACCCTGGATGAGGTGATCGAGCGGCGCACCGCCTTCTTGACGGCCTACCAGAACAAGGCTTACGCGACGCGTTATCGTACCTTAGTGGCGAAGGTTCGGGCAGCCGAACGTGATGCCGTGCCGGGTAGCGAAGCCCTAAGTGACGCCGTCGCACGCTATGCCTTCAAGGTCATGGCCATCAAGGACGAGTATGAAGTCGCCCGCCTCTATACAGACGGCAGTTTCGAAGCGGCGCTTAAGGAGCAGTTCGAAGACGGCGGCACGCTGACCCTGCATCTGGCGCCACCGCTGTTCGCCAAACGCGACCCCCAGACCGGGCATCTCATCAAGCAGGAATTCGGCCCCTGGATTCTCAAAGCCTTCAAAATTATGGCCAAATTTAAAGGATTGCGCGGCGGGCCGCTCGATATTTTCGGGCGCAGCGAAGAACGCCGTCAGGAGCGCAAGCTTCGCGACGATTATCTGAGCCAGGTCGAAAAGACACTCCTTAAGAATCTCCGTCCGGAGACCCTCGGACTCCTGGTCGAGATTGCTCAAATTCCCGACCAGATTCGGGGCTTCGGGCATATCAAGGAAGCAAATTTCCAGAAGGCCAAGGCGCGCGAGACCGAACTGCTCAAGGCGCTGGAGAACCCGCAAGCAACCGCCAGCGCCGCCGAGTAGCCGCCTACTCGGCCGCGGCGGCTAGTCCAAAAGGTTTGAGCGCCTCTGCAAGCTGACGACCTTCCTCTGCGTTCAGGGCTTGGAGCGGCGGCCGCACGGCGCGCCAGCTTTCCTGGCCTTCGGCGTGGGCCAGCAGAGCTTTCATCGCCGGGATCGCCGGCTTTTGCTGAAGTGCCTTGCGGAAAGCCGTGACTCCCGCCTGCAACGCGTCCGCGTTGGAATCCTGCCAGTGATCGTAGAGATGGCGTATCGCCCGGGCGTTGATATTGGCCGTCGCCGTGATCGAACCGGCGCCACCGTTTCTCAAGGTATCCAGCAGGAAAATCTCCGACCCGCAGAAGACGCCAAATCCGGGGAAGGCATCCAGCACCGCCTTCGTGTTGTTCCAATCGCCTGAGGAATCCTTCAAACCCACGATCGTCTCGGGATAGGTCTTCATCAAACGCTCGATCAGCGGCAGGCTCCAACCAACAACGGCGACCGGCGGAATATGATAGAGGTATATCTTCAGGCGGCTATCGCCGACCCGCTGAATGACCTCGCTGGTGTAGGTGAACAGCCCCTCGTCATTGATGGCTTTGTAATAAAAAGGCGGCAACAGCAACACACCTCCACAGCCCGCGTGAACGGCCGCTTTAGTCAAGCGCACCGTTTCCGTAAGGGCCGACAACCCGGTACCGGGCATCAAGGCCGCAGGGTCGACGCCGCCTGCCACCAGAGCCTCAAGCAGCGCTTGCTTCTCATCCACCCCCAACGAGTTCGACTCGCTGGTCGTTCCAAACACAGCCAGGCCATTGCAGCCTTCTGCCAACAGACGCTTGCAAAAGTCGACAAAGCGATCCGTGTCCGGGTTCAGATTCCGATCGAAGGGGGTAAGTACCGGCGAAAGAACGCCGGAAAAGGGCGCATGCTGGGCCATTCGGCTAATCTCCTAGAGGATGGTTATCGCGTACAAATACAGCCTACAAAATGGATAGTTGCAAGATACACCCGCCGCCGGAGGATCGTCACGGAAAACCCATGGGCCTGCTAACAATCTTCTGGAGACCATGCAGGCTCCAGAACGAAAAAGAGCGCCGGTCCAGGCGCTCTAAATCTGCAAATGCTTGCCGCTTTGGCCGCTGATTACTCTGCGGCAACCACGGCCGCTGTTTCATTGCCGGGCGCCAATTTGGCTCGGCTGGCTACCATCAGCTTGGCTTCGCCGTCTAAAACCTGTGTATCGCCGACCGTGCAAACGGTGTCGACGACCAAGCGTTTCTTTTCCCGGTTGACCTCGCGAACCGTCACACGCGCCACCACAGTGTCACCAATACGCACCGGCGCTTTGAAGTTCAGTGTCTGGCTCAGATATATGCAGCCTGGGCCCGGAAGCCGCGTACCAAGCACGGTGGAAATGAAGCTGGCGGAGAGCATGCCGTGGGCGATCCGCTCCTTGAACATCGTGCCCTCGGCAAAGGTTTGGTTCAGGTGCACGGGGTTCGTATCGCCCGAGAGACCGGCGAACATCACGATATCCGCTTCCGTCACGGTCTTCGCGTAGATCGCGCTCATGCCGGGCTCCAAGTCCTCAATGTAGTATCCGTGCAGTTCCTGCATTCTCTATCCCTCAATCACTATCATTGCGTCGCAGCAAATTTTGTTGCAGTGCAACTTTAATGATAGAATTACATCGATAGCAAGGGAACTTTTGCGGCGATGCAGTGCAATAGCAATATCGACTTCAGCCCAGTGTCGGTGCCGCGCGCTTCTCTCCTCACCGATATGACCCAGATCAAAGTCCTGTCATCCGGCGCCGCTATAATTGCACTCAAATGACTGAGATGGGACAATGCCTGGTCCTTCATGGAATGCAAGATCGACTGCGAAAGGAAAAAATCCATGGCGGCGCAGAAGATGACAGCCGATCCGACGTCTACGAAGAAGGAAAAGCAATCTGCGATCGTGCGCGTGGGTAAGAAATTGCGCCCTGCCTTCAATCGCTGGATCGCGAGAGATTCCATAGTGGGTGATCACCCGGTCTTTGAACCGGGAGTGTTCAGCTTCACTAAGGATCTTGAAGCCAACTGGAAACTCATTCGGCAGGAAGTAGCCGACATCGTGGAGAAGCGGACGCCGCTGCCTAGCCTGCAGGAAATTTCCCCAGACCATTATCGTATAGCTACCGACAACAAGTGGCGGACGTTCTTCCTCTGGGGATATGGCTACAAGATGCATCAGAACTGCGCGCGCTGTCCGGAGACAACGCGAATCGTCGAGCAGATTCCCGGCCTCAATTCGGCTTTCTTTTCTGTTCTGGCACCCGGGGCCGTCATCCCTCGCCACAAAGGCGTCACCAAGGCAATCCTAACCTGTCACCTAGGGTTGATGGTTCCAAGGGACCGGCAGAATTGTACCATTCAGGTCGATGATCAAACACTTGCCTGGGAGGCTGGCAAGGCCATCGTTTTCGACGATACCTTTTACCATGAGGTCCACAACCGAACCGACGAGGAGCGGATCGTACTGCTGCTGCATTTCAAAAGGCCGGTTTCCTACCCTGGAAAGCTGGCGGCCGATCTGTTCCTGGGCGGTGTCAGGATGAGCCCCTTCGTCCAATCCGCTCGCCGAAATGTCGAAGAGTTCGAAGCGCTGCACCGATAGCGGATGATCATGGCTTGGTGGCACGGAACCACCGTAGCGCCCCGTGGGTTCCCCCCTCGTCCTGGTGAACCTCGGCATGCATTCCGGCTGTCTCAAGCGCCGCCAGAATTTCAGCGGTGCTTCGGAAATTGTAAGCCGGCGTCATGAATCTTGCCGGTATTTCGGCATCCGTCACCACTGCGGCAATCACCAGAACGCCACCGGATTTGAGTGCGCCCGAAAGGCGCTCACAGGTCTGCTGCAAATCATCAAGAAAATAGAGGCAATGCACGAGCAGCGCATGCGTGCAGACCTCTCCTAACTCCGCAACGACACCGGAAGCGCCCTTGCGCAGGCTCAAACGGCCGTCTGAGATGGCATCCTCGTTTCGTGCCGTGGCAAGCTTCAGCATGAGGTCCGATGATTCGATACCAATAACCCTCAACCCTGGATACCTTGCAAGAACCCGGCGGATCGTCTCGCCCGGCCCGAAGCCGATCTCCAAAAGACAATCGCCTGACTCCAGATCCAAGAGAGCGATAGCCTTGTCATTGATTGCTCGGGATTCCCAAGCCCATAGCCATCCGAGAAAACGCCCCATCAAACCGCGCGGCCGTCGCGCGTTGGCGTTGATGAACCGATAGATCCGCTGCATCTCAGGCAACCGTAGCTTTTCGTGTTTGCCGCAAAAGCAACAGAAAGGGCGGCAATGCGCCCAAAACCACGCCCACGAAGCCGATGGTCATTTCATTGAACCCGTCGATACAGGACCCGGGAATGACGATGAGAAATCCTATTGCCAGCGTTGGCAAGGCATAGGTAAGCGCGTAAAGACCAATGGCCCACCAATAAGACATGGTTCCCCCAAATGGCGTTGTCGCCACATATTTTTTCTCACTTCACATTGGGTCATGAAGTTTTGGTGCCCGGGGCGAGACTCGAACTCGCACAGTATCACTACCGCCGGATTTTGAGTCCGGTGCGTCTACCAATTCCGCCACCCGGGCAGGGTGCGTGGGGATCGCGGCGCATATTAGCTTCATCCCCGTCTCGCGCAAGACCGAAAGATGCTAATTTATTTACAATATTTTTTTGTGTTATTTTTATGGTTGACAGTGGGCAGGCGTATAATCTTAACTCTCTTCACAGCGCCGATTTGAGGTTCAGCTTGCGGGGCGCTTAAAAAATACTGCTAAAGCGAGCGGGCCAGGACCCGCCGCCGTTGCAAGCGCCGGGTCTTTTTTGTTTTTACCGGCACGATATCGCAAACGATCGGTACTCCTGACTTGGCAAGCGGAACCTCGGTGAAACCGAAACGGCGTCCGCTTAGGTCGCCAGTCAAGTCAAAGGAGTAGATGATCATGACGACCACGAAACGAACCTTCCTCAAGACACTTACCGGCGCGGCAGTCGCTTTGGGTATTGCCGCCGTTGCTCCCTTCAACGTCTCCGCCGCGGAAAAACCGGAAACGGTCACGGTAGATTATGCCTATTACAACCCGGTGGCCCTTCTCTTGAAGAAAAAGGGTTGGCTGGAAGAAGAGTTTGCGAAGGACGATATCGATGTCCGCTGGCTGCTCAGCCTAGGCTCTAACAAGGCGCTCGAGTTCCTCAACGGCGGCAGTGCCGATTTCGCCTCCACGGCTGGCTCCGCGGCCGTGGTCGGCCGTGCCAACGGCATTCCCATCAAGGCGGTCTATGTCTATTCAAAGCCGGAGTGGACGGCATTGGTGACCAAGCCGGACTCCGGCATCGAGACGGTCGCCGATTTGAAAGGCAAGAGTGTCGCTGTGACCCGTGGCACCGACCCGCACATCTTCTTGCTGCGCGCGCTGGCGGCTGAGGGATTGAGCGAGAGCGACATCAAAACCGTCCTGCTGCAGCACCCCGATGGCTATCTTGCCCTGGAAAAGGGTCAGGTTGATGCTTGGGCCGGTCTCGACCCACACATGGCCAAAGCCGAGCTGGAATCAGGCGCCAAACTTTTCTTCCGCGCACCGGACCTGAACACCTACGGCATCCTGAACGTCCGTGAGGCCTTCGCCGACGAGCATCCCGATCTCGTGACACGTGTCCTGCGTATCTACGAGCGGACCCGTCGCTATGCCTTGGAGCATCCCGAGGAACTGCGTGAAGTTCTGGTCGAAGCAGCCCGTTTGACGGACGAAGTCGCCGATAAGCAGCTGAGCGAGCGTACCGATATCACCAACCCGGTTATCGGCGCCGAGCATCGCACGACCTTCCTTGAGACAGCCAAAGTTCTTCAGGGCATCGGCGTGCTGAAGCCGGAAGTGAACGTGGAGCAGGTGGTCGACGATCTGATCGACTCCTCCTTCATCGTCAACCTTGCGGCCAAATAAGGGAGATAAAGGAATGGCGCTGGTCGACCTCATTCGACGGCGCCCGGTTGAGGCAGCGACGCTGGAAGGCGTCGCTGCCAGCCTCCCCAAGGGGGCAACAGCCGGGCTGCTGAAACGCGGCAAGGGGCTCGTCGTTCCCCTGCTTTTGCTGTTGGCCTGGGAGGTTCTGAGCCGACTGGGCGTTTTTGCCGCACACCTCGTACCCTCGCCGACCGCGGTCGTGGAGGAGCTGCATTATCTCTGGCAGCGCGGCGAGTTGTTCAATCATCTCTGGGTCACCAGCCTGCGTGTCGCCTGGGGCTTCGGCGTCGGCGTGCTCGCGGCAACGATCCTGGGTGCCTTGGCTGGTGCGTCCAATTTGGCGCGCGAGCTCCTTGATCCGACGATCCAGGGATTGAAGGCCGTTCCGTCCTTGGCTTGGGTCCCTCTGTTTATTCTCTGGTTTGGCATTTTCGAGACCCCCAAGATCGCACTCATTGCCGTTGGTGTATTTTTCCCGGTTTATCTCAACCTGATGAGCGCCATTCAGGATAGCGACCGAAAGTTGGTCGAAGTCGGACGTATCTACCGCCTCTCCCGGTTCCAGCAGCTTCGCTACATTCTGGTCCCCTCGACCTTGCCGTCCTATGTCGTCGGCCTGCGCTCCGGGCTAGCCTTGGGATGGATGTTCGTCATTGCGGCGGAGTTGATGGGAACATCCGAGGGCCTCGGATTCTTGATGATCGACGGGCAGATGACGGGGCATCCCTCCATCATCGTCGGAAGCTTGTTGCTCTTCGCCTTCGCGGGCAAGGCAACCGATGGCCTGCTGGCCATGCTTACCCGCCCCCTGCTTGCTTGGCAGGATTCCTTTTCCGGTATGAACAAGGGCCAGGGAAATGCTTGAAATCAACGCCGTCAGCAAAACCTTCCCGGCCCCCGAAGGGCCGCCGCGCCTGGCGCTCGACACGCTCGACTTGAGTGTCGCAGAGCACGAGATCGTCAGTCTTGTTGGTACCAGCGGCTGTGGAAAATCAACGCTTCTACGCATTCTCTCGGGCCTGGACAACGCCAGCGAGGGGGAAGTTTCCATCGCCGGCCGACCGGTCACCGGCCCCAATCCGGACATCGCCATGGTTTTCCAGGAGCCGCGCCTGATGCCGTGGCTGACAGTCCGCGAAAACGTGAGGCTCGCCCTGCTTGACCTGCCTCCCGAAGAACAGGACAGGCTGATCGACGAAGCGCTCTCTCAAGTGGGGCTGGCCGCCGCTGCAAAGCAGTTGCCAAAGCAATTGTCCGGCGGCATGGCACAGCGTGTCGCCATCGCCCGGGCCATCGCCCGGCACCCGAAGATTCTGCTGCTGGATGAACCTTTCTCGGCACTGGATTCCTTCACCAGGGACAAGCTCCAGGATCACCTCCTCAGCCTTTGGGAAAAGGGCCGCTTCACGATGGTGTTCGTGACCCATGACCTGGAGGAAGCCGTCGTCCTGAGCGACAGGATCGCCGTGCTGCGCGGACAACCCGGCCGCCTGGCCGAGGTGATCGAGGTGGACTTGCCACGACCCCGCGACCGCGCAAGCGCCGAGGTCCAATCCCTCAAGCGTCACCTCGCGGGCACGCTGAATCTTTCCTGACCCCTTTGGGCGCAAACAAGGACGCGGCATCCTATCGGCTTCCGTGTTCTTGCTTGCTCCCGGTCTTGCGGCCTGATAGCAGGGAACGAGGAAAAGAGCCCCCATTATTCGCGGGCGCTTGAACCGTATCCGGCCAAGGGGGCAAAAGGGCGCAATGCTGAGGAAACTCTACGACTGGACGCTGGATATGGCGGGCCGCCGGAATGCCATGACGGTGCTGGCCGTTGTTTCCTTCATCGAGAGTTCCTTCTTTCCCATCCCGCCTGACGCGCTGATCGTACCAATGATCGTTGCAGAGCGACGCCGGGCCTGGCGGGTCGCGCTGATTGCGTCCATCTTCTCGGTGCTCGGCGGCCTGTTCGGCTATGCGATCGGTTTCTTCCTGTTCGATAGCATCGGCCAGCCCTTGTTGGATTTTTACGGCTATAACGAAGCCTTCGCTAAGTTCCAGGACGCTTACAACGAGTGGGGCTTATGGATTGTTGCGAGCGCCGGTTTCACGCCCCTACCCTACAAAGTCTTCACCATTGCCAGCGGCCTAACGCAGATGGATCTGGCGATCTTCTTGGCGGCTTCGATCGTCTCGCGCAGTGCACGGTTCTTTTTGGAAGCAGCAATTCTCTGGTACTTTGGACCACCGGTCCGCGCCTTCGTCGAGCGTTACCTCGGACTCGTGGCCATCGGCAGCTTTGCACTATTGATCGGCGGCTTTATCACCATCAAATACTTGTTCTAGGGCAATAAGAGGCGACAGGAGAAGGCCAGACAATGCAGATGACCGCCATATCGCCACGGATGCTCCTGGCATTGCTACTGTACGGCAGCGCCCTGCTTTTAGGGGGGGCCTATGCTTTTCAGTACATCGGCGGATTGGAGCCTTGCCAACTGTGCCTCTATCAACGCATCCCACATGGATTGGTGATCGCCATAACGCTCGTAGCCTTGGGCGTGAAGCCCAAGGGTGTCGCCCTTCTAGCAGTCCTTTTATCACTGGGTTTGATCCTCGATATCAGCGCCCTCATGGCGGGATTCCATGTCGGAGTGGAGCAGAAGTGGTGGGAAGGCCTGCCCGGCTGCAGTTCCACGGCCATCAGCACCGACATGTCGATCGATCAATTGAAAGATGCGATTCTGGGGCGTGAGAAGGTGGTTCCCTGCGACGAGGTCGTCTGGTCGCTGTTCGGCATCTCCATGGCCGGTTACAATTTCATCGCCAGCATGATTATGGCTCCCGTGGCGTTCCTGGGCGCGGCAGTGGCAGCGCGGAGCTTGAAGCGGGAGACGAAACAATGACTGCGGCGAAAACAACGCGTACCGCATCAAAAAGGCGGCGCTACCTGCCAGGCGATCCTCTGCCGGAGGACGAAGTCGCCGGCATGATCCGCGTCGATCACGCCGGAGAGTACGGCGCGCGGCGAATCTACGAGGGACAATTGGCGGTCTTGGGAGACAGCAGCAGCGGGCCGCTGATTCGGAAAATGTACGAACAGGAGAAAGAGCACCTGGACACCTTCGACAGGCTTATCTTGGAACGGCGCGTCAGACCGACGGCGTTGCAGCCGGTCTGGCATGTCGCCGGGTTCCTCCTAGGTGCAGGCACCGCGCTGTTGGGCGAGAAAGCCGCGATGGCCTGCACGGTCGCAATCGAAGAAACCATCGACGAGCATTACGCAGCCCAAGCCGATGCACTTTCCGGCAACAAGGAGGAAGCGCCGTTGAGGGCGACAATCGAGAAGTTTCGTAAAGAAGAACTCGAACACCGCGATATCGGCCTTGAGGAAGGCGCGGAAGAAGCGCCGGGCTATACGTTGCTGACCGGCGCCATCAAGGCTGGGTCGCGGCTCGCGATCTGGCTATCGCAAAAGATTTGAGCTTGTAGAAATAAGGCATTGATCCAACTGGTTCAGTCTTCCAGTTCGCTGTCCCAATACAGGTAGTCATTCCAGCTTTCATGCAAAAAATTAGGCGGAAACCTCCGCCCATTCTTTTGTAACTCATAGGCAGTAGGCACACGGGCCGGTCGCAGGACCGGCATGGCGCATTCCTCAGGCGTCCGGTTGCTCTTTACGAGGTTACAGCTTTGGCAGGCGGCAACAACGTTCTCCCAGGTCGTCCGGCCGCCGCGTGAGCGTGGCATCACATGATCGAACGTCAGCCACTCGGCATGATACCGGTCACCGCAGTACTGGCAGGTAAAACCGTCTCGCAGAAACACATTGAAGCGGGTGAAGGCCGGACGGCGATCCATCTTCACGTACTCGCGTAGTGAGATCACACTCGGCAGACGCATCTTGATACTGGGAGAATGAATCTCGTGCTCGTACTCGGCGATGATGTTCACGCGGTCGAGAAAAACCGCCTTGACCGCATCCTGCCAACCCCAAAGAGACAGTGGAAAATAGCTCAGCGGCCTGAAATCCGCATTCAGCACCAGCGTTTGAAAGCGATCGACGTGCATGTCGTCCAGGCCCCGCGTTTCGCAACAACTTCCCTAAACTCTTACCTTATCCACGATAGAGCTACAAGATATTGTGGTTTCGTCATCGAATTCTTCATCTAACCGTCAAAGAACGCCGCTTACGTTTTTTCCGGCAAACCTCCTTCCACCAGAACCTGACGCAAGAAGGCCGCGCCCAGGCTCAACCCTTCCTCGTCGATGGAATGTCCCAGACCAGGGCGCAGGTCCGACATGACCTTGAACTGCATGGAAAGCAGCGCCTGGGTTGCCGCCGTCAAAGCCGCGGAGGGGACGACCGGATCGGCGTCACCATGTATCAACAGGATCGGCGGCCGAACTTTGATCTCCTGCGGCAAACGTTCCGGCGCCACCAGCGCTCCTGAGTAGCCAACGACCCCGGCCACGGTCTCGGCAAGACGCGGCGCAACATAAAGGCTCATCATCGTGCCCTGGCTGAACCCGACCAGAGCCACAGAGCCAAGCGAAAGACCGTAGTGCTCGGCTTCACGCGCGATGAAGGCCTCCAACTGAGGTGCCGCCGCCTGAACGCCGGAGAGAACCTGACCCGACGATCTGTCCTGAAGGCTGAACCATTGGTAACCGCTCGGCGCCATATCGCATGGATCTGGCGCATTGGGCGAAACGAAGGCCGTATCTGGCAGCACCTGACTGAGCAACGGAGCCAAGCCTATCAGGTCATTGCCGTCCGCACCCAAGCCATGCAGGAAAATCACCAGGGATTTCGCCGGCCCTCCCGAAGCCGGTTCCGCACGCGGTCCATCCAGTTCCTTTAACGCCATAACCACCCTTTCCGAACTCTCGTTAACTCAATCAGGCAACCCCGGATGGCGATATAAATGCCACAGGAAGCGCGCCGCCGCGCCACGGTAGGGACGCCAGCGCCGCTTGGCAACCGCCGCCGCCTTTTTGGTATCAGGACGTTCACGCATGCGCAGCAAGCGCTGCATGGCGACTTGCAAAGCGAGATCTCCGGCCGGAAAGACATCCGGCCGTCCCAGGCTGAACAACAGGTAAATTTCCGCCGTCCAGCGCCCAACTCCCTTGGCGCGGCACAGGTAGGCTATGGCGGCCTCGTCATCCAGTTCGACCAGGTGCCGGAAATCCAATTCCCCGCCTTCCACCATCGCCACCAAGCCGCGCAAGTACACGGCTTTCTGGCGCGACAACCCGAGGCCACGCAACCTCGTCTCATCAAAATGGATCAGGTTTTCGGCCTTCAATCCGGGACTGGCCTCCTCCAGGCGGGCGATAATGGCCCGGGCCGAGGCCACAGAAACCTGTTGTGCCATGACGATCCGCAGGAGGCCCGCCAGCCCCGCTTCATGACCGGGCGGCGGCGGCAGGCCACAAAGCGCGTAGGCAGACGCGAGCTTTTCATCCTTTTTCGCCAGCGCTTCCAGAGCGTAGCGCTGCGTCTCATCTTGCTTGGCTTCGTTGGTCATGGCTGGACTTTATCGCCTGTCTCGGCTACGCGCATCCCATGACAGGAAGCAAAATCCGCCACGTGACCCGTTTTGCGCCCTCTCCGACGGGCCTGATGCACCTTGGCCACGCCCACGCCGCCCTGTTCGCGCAGCGCGCTGCAGGGCCTGAGGGACGATTCCTCCTGCGGATCGAGGATATCGACGTCACCCGCTGCCGTTCGGAGTTCGTAGACGCCATCTATCAGGACTTGGCGTGGTTGGGTCTAACCTGGGAAACCCCGGTACGCCGTCAGTCGGAGCATTTGGACGACTACTGGGAGGCGTTGGAGCAATTGGCCGCACGGCGGCTGCTTTATCCCTGCTTCTGCACACGCAAAGAGATAGAAGAAGAGATCGCCCGCGCCGGCGGCGCACCGCATGGTCCCGAAGGGCAGCTCTATCCCGGCCTTTGCCGCCATTTGGATGGCCGTGAGCGCCGCGACCGGATTGCACGTGGCGAAGGCCACGCCTGGCGTCTGGATGTCGAGCGCGCCGCAGCGGAGGTCGGACCGTTGGAATGGCGTGACATGAGCCGCGGACGGCAGACAGCCGATCCCTTAGCACTGGGTGATGTGGTTCTGGCGCGCAAGGATATCAGGACGAGCTACCATCTTTCGGTCACGCTGGATGACGCGTTGCAGGGCGTCACGCTCGTAACGCGCGGCGAAGACCTGATGCCCGCCACTGCGATCCACCGCCTGTTGCAGGCCCTGTTGGAGCTGCCGGTCCCTGAGTGGCATCACCACGGGCTTCTGCTGGACGACGGCGGTCGGCGGCTGGCAAAACGCGATGCGGCAATGACTTTGCGCGCACTACGCGAAGCTGGGAGATCGTCTGCCGAGGTGCGGGCCCTGGCAGGTTTTCCCGACTGAGCAAGGCCGGTTCAACGCCGGGCCTGGAAAAAATCCTTCAACAAAAGCCCACATTGACTCTCCTGAACGCCCGCCACGATATCCGGCCGGTGATTGCAGCCTGGCTGATCGAAGATACGGGGGCCATGCTCCACTCCACCAGCCTTCGGGTCGTAGGCACCAAAGACAACCCGCGCCAGGCGAGCAAACGAAATGGCTTGCGCGCACATCGGGCAGGGCTCCAGGGTCACGAAGAGCTCCGCGTCGATAAGACGTTTGGAGCCCAGCCGTTTTGCGGCGCTTCGGATGGCCAGCATCTCGGCATGCGCCGTCGGATCATGATCACGTTCCACCCGGTTGTGAGCCACGGCCAACACGGAACCGTCGCGCCGATCAAACAAGACTGCGCCCACCGGCACCTCTCCAGCCTTTGCGGCTTGGCGCGCCTCGTCCAATGCCAGTTCCATTTTGTCGCGTAAGCTCAGCATCACATCGGCGAAGCTCGCTGTTTCTCCCCGGCCCGTCAAGGCAAAGCGGCTTGCCTCGTAGAGAGGGCACCCCTAGAGTGCGGCCTGCGGCCGACCCTGGCTTGCCAAGCCACATGAACCGGAAAAGGCCCGTAATTCCCATGGCGTCCGAGGACAAGGAAATTCAACCAGAAAAATCCGGCAAGCAGCGCCTCGCCAAGGCCATTGCCCGTGCGGGACTCTGTTCGCGCCGGGAGGCGGAAGCCTGGATCGCCGAGGGCCGTGTTACGGTCAATGGGGAGACGGTTCTTAGTCCGGCGCTCGACGTGACCGCTGACCATCGCATCACCGTCGATGGCCGCCCCCTGCCCGCACCCGAGCGGCCGCGCGTGTTTCGCTTTCACAAGCCCGCTGGCGTGGTGGTAACCGCGCGCGACGAATTGGGGCGCCGCACAATTTATGATCTTCTGCCCTCTGGGCTGCCGCGCTTACAACCGGTCGGACGCCTGGACCTCAACACCGAAGGCCTGCTGTTATTGACCAACGACGGTGAGGTTAAGCGAAGCCTGGAGCTGCCGAGCCGCGGGTGGTTGCGTTGCTATCGGGTGCGCGTCTTCGGCACGGTTGACGAAGCCCGCTTGGCCGCCTTGAAGGACGGCCTGACAATCGACGGTTTCTCCTATGGTCCGATCGACGCGAAACTTGAACGCAAGACCGAATCCAACGCTTGGTTGACCATGGGCCTGCGCGAAGGAAAGAACCGCGAGATTCGCAAGGTGCTGGAGCATCTGGGCTTAATGGTCAACCGCCTGATCCGCACCAGTTATGGGCCTTTGCAACTGGGCAACCTGACGCGCGGTGCTGTTTCGGAGGTGCCGCGCGGCGTGCTGCGCGATCAAATGGGCATCGGCGAACCGATCAAGGACCGTACCGGCTTTGCGAAAGCCAAACCGCGCGCCAACCGCCCGTTGCAGAAAGCCCGACGTAAACCCAGGACGGAAGAGAATGCGAATCGTCGGCGGTGAGTTAAAGGGACGACGTCTGGAGGCGCCGGAGGGTAGAAGTGTACGTCCAACCTCCGACCGCGCTCGTGAATCGCTTTTCAATATCCTGACTCAAGGCCGCGTCGCGCGGAACGGCAATCCCCTGGCCGGCGCCAGGGTCCTGGATGGCTTCGCAGGCAGCGGCGCACTGGGGATCGAGGCCCTGTCACGGGGTGCGGCGGAGGCCTTCTTCCTGGAAAAGGACCGCGATGCTTTGGCGGTGCTGCGCCGCAATCTCGCGACCCTGAATCTCGGCAGTCGGGCCCGTGTGGTGCCCGCGGACATTTTGTCGCCACCGCGCGCAGTCCAGCCTTGTGATATCCTCTTTCTGGATCCGCCCTACCGGACCGGATTGGCGGAACCCGCCTTCAAGGCACTTGCCGCCGCCGGGTGGATAGCACCCGGTGCGTTGATTTCTCTTGAAACCGCCCGTAATGAGGACTTCGAAGCACCGGCCGGATATACGCAAATCGACGAACGCCATTACGGAAACGCAAGGCTGACCCTATTTCAATACGAGGCGGATGAACCGTAAACATCCTTGTGCTAAGACAGACTCGAAGACACGAGTGACGTAGCTAGAACCAAAAGGCGTAAAGGTAAGATCGGCACGATGGCAAGCAGGCTCCCCAATCACCTGACACTCGCGCGCATTGCCGCCATCGTTCCGCTGGCCGTGTTGATCGTGACGCCCGGGGTTTGGGCCGCGTGGTTGGCTTTTTTACTCTATCTTGCCGCAGCCCTGACGGATTGGCTGGATGGTTATCTCGCGAGAAAGCTTGGCTCCGTCTCAGCCGTTGGAAAGTTCCTCGATCCCATCGCCGACAAGATGCTGGTTGCCGCCGTCCTGATCATGCTGGTTGCCGACCACCGCCTTATCGACTGGAACTTGATCCCGGTACTCTTGATTCTGGGCCGCGAACTGCTGGTCTCCGGCCTGAGGGAGTATCTCGGTCAAAAGGCTGTCGCTCTGCCTGTCAGCCAACTGGCAAAGTGGAAAACAGGCCTTCAAATGACCGCGCAAGGCGCGATTATTCTGGCCCCGGGCCTGCCTGCCTTGGGCTTCGTCAACGGCGTCGGAATTCTACTGCTCTGGGCCGCAACGCTGCTTACCGTCATTACAGGTGGCGACTACCTGCGCCGCGCCATCCGCTACCTTCGGGCCGCGTGAGGCCTAGCTTTCAGACCACTGTAGCGATTGACATTTTGACTCCAGCAACCTTCTTTCTAGGCAAGAGCGTGAAAAGCGCAACAGCAACAGGAGGCAGCAGGACTTGAAGATTTTTGGTCTCGCCGGATGGAGCGGCAGCGGCAAAACGACCCTGATGGTTAAGCTGCTTGGCGAACTGGTGTCCCGTGGATACCGCGTTTCCACCATCAAACACGCCCACCATGCTTTCGATGTGGACAAACCCGGCAAGGACTCCTACGAGCATCGCCAGGCAGGCGCGGCAGAGGTCATGGTTTCCTCCGCGCAGCGCTGGGCTTTAATGCATGAGCATCGCGGCGCGCCCGAGCCCACCGTCAAGGATCTGGTCGCCCAAATGACCCCCGTTGACCTGCTGTTGATCGAAGGCTTTAAGCGGGAAAGCCATCCCAAGCTCGAAGTTCATCGTCCCGGCGTGGGCAAACCGCTGCTACAACCGGAAGACCCGCAAGTCGTTGCCGTGGCCAGCGACAGTCGTTTGGACGGCCTGTCGGTTCCGGTTCTGGACCTGGATGATGTGTCAGCCATCGCCGACTTCATCCTGACACACCAGGGCCTGACATTGCGCAAGGAAGGGGTTGCCTGACGATGGCGCAGCTCAGCGATGATTGCTTTGCTCACGGCGGGCGGTTGATGCCACTAGCAGAAGCGTTGTCGGCCATCGCCGAACGCAGCGTCGTTCTCTGCGACAGCGAGGTTCAACCGCTTGCGGACTGTCTGGGGCGTATCCTGGCCGAACCCCTTGTTTGTGCTTTTGATGTGCCGCCCCACGCCAACTCGGCTGTCGATGGCTACGCCGTCTTCCACGCCGATCTTTCGGCCGATCGGGAAACCCGCCTGCCGGTCACCGGGCGCGTCGCAGCGGGCACATCGCTCGGGCGTGCGGCAAAGCCCGGCGAAGCGATCCGCATTTTTACCGGCGCGCCGCTGCCCGAGGGCCCCGACACCGTGATGATGCAGGAAGACTGCCGCCTGGAGGGCGACACGGTGATTATTGCACCGGGAATCAAGAAGGGCGCGAACAGCCGCAGGGCGGGGGAGGACATTAAGGCCGGCTCGCAGGTTCTAGTTCCCGGGCAGCGGCTACGCGCTCAGGACCTGGGTCAGGCTGCTGCGGCCGGCAACACGGCCTTGAAGGTTTACCGGCCTCTTCGCATCGCCCTTTTTTCCACCGGCAACGAATTGCGGCAACCCGGGACGGCGTTGGAACCAGGGTCAATTTACGATTCCAACCGCTTCACGCTGTTGGGCCTCCTCAAGGGACTCGGCTGCACGATCACCGACCTTGGCATCCTGCCTGATCGTCATGCCGTGATTCGCGATGCCCTGGAGGTTGCGGCAAAAAGTCACGATGTCATCGTCACCTCGGGAGGCGTATCAGTCGGTGAGGAGGATCACATGAAGCAAGCGGTCGAGGATCTGGGCAAGCTGCACCTCTGGCGCTTGGCGATCAAACCGGGGCGGCCCATCGCCCTTGGACAGGTCGGCGTCGTACCCTTTGTCGGTCTACCGGGTAACCCGGTCGCCGTCATGGTGACCTTCCTAAACGTGGTGCGCCCCCTGTTGTTGGGCCTGATGGGCGCCCGCGACGTGACGGCGCGCCGCTTCAAGGTGCGGGCGGATTTCACACACAAGAAGAAAGTAGACCGGCGCGAATGGGTGCGCGCGACGCTCAGCCCCCTGCCCGACGGCGGTTGGGCGGCGTCCAAATTCCCGCGCCAGGGTGCCGGCATTCTTTCCTCGATGGTGGAGAGCGACGGGTTGGTCGAGCTTGGCGAGGATGTGACCGAGCTGGCGCCGGGAACCATGGTAGACTTTCTGCCCTTCAGTGAGGTTATGCCGTGATGAGATTGCTTTATTTTGCCTGGCTCCGACAGAAGACTGGGATTGGCGAGGAGGAGATCGCTCCCCCGCCGGAAGTGGCAACCGTGGGCGCATTGCTCGATTGGCTGGAAAGGCGTGGGCCGGGTTTTGCCGATGCACTGGCCGACCGGGCGGCCATTCGCGTCGCCGTCAACCAGGACTACGCCCGCGAGAGCGATCCGGTGAAACCCGGTGACGAAGTCGCGCTCTTCCCCCCCGTCACAGGAGGCTGAGGCCCATGATCCGGGTACAAGCGGAGGACTTCGACCTTGGCCGGGAAATGGCGGCCCTGACGGCTGGCAATCATCGGATTGGCGGACTCTGCGTTTTCGTGGGCCTTGTGCGCGATATGGCGAGCGGCGAAGGTATCGCCGCGATGACGCTGGAGCATTACCCCGGCATGACCGAGAAGATGCTGGCTAAGATCGAGGCCGAGGCAAAGGACCGGTGGCCCCTGGAAGCAAGCCTCATCATTCACCGCTACGGCCGCCTTGAGCCCGGCGACCAGATCGTGCTGGTGGCCACCGCCAGCCCGCACCGGGAAGCCGCCTTCGAGGCCTGCCATTTCCTGATCGATTGGCTGAAGACCCAAGCCCCCTTCTGGAAGTTGGAGGATAAGGGCTCCGGCGCTGCCTGGGTGGAAGCCCGCGACAGCGACGACGCCGCCGTCCAGCGCTGGCGCAAGGAAGCCCCCATCAAGGATCGATGAGGTCGTTATTGAGGAGTGTCTGGACGAAGGTCCATTCGTCCAGGCCGGGGGTGATGGCCGGGTCGTAGAGCAGGGCCAGGGCGGCTAGAGCCTTGGCCTGTTCCTCCGGGGTTACCGGCCCTTCCTTGAAGAAAAATTCCTCGGTCGGGTGCAGCCCCAGCGTCACCATCAGCGCGCGAAACAGGCAGTGTTCCACCGTCGGCTCCCCCAGGCGGTGAAAGATGCCGATGAAGCCCTGATGCACGCGGTATCTCTGAGCGGGCGACATAGCGCCCTCTCCGGTCCAGGCGTACTCCGTGGCATAGAACGCTGGATAGGCGCTGCAGCCCTGGGCGATCATGCGCTTGCCGATCTCGCCCGAAAGGAACGGATTCCATACGCCGCTTCGCCGTTTCGGTTTTCGCTCCTTCAAGGCGGAATAGACGCTGATCCCTGCATTGTTTGGTGAGTTGTTCCGCAATTTAAAGGCAGCATGCTTATCATAAGCCTCTGGCAGTGCAGGCACAGCGCTGCGTATCCGTTCATAAAGGTCTAGTAAGTAGGTGTCAGCTTCTCTGCCTTCACCAGAGTTTCGTATCCCTATCGGCCCATTGTCGAAGCGTCTTGTGACCAGGCCGAAGCGCTCCGGCTCATGCCTGGAAGAACCTTCCTCCACATCCTCCGGGAAGAAGAAATGCTTGAGCTCGGCGCGGGTGAGGCGGGGCAAATCTGCGCCTGGCACCGTCCCTGGCCCCAGGATCGGCGGCCAAGGTGTGAGAAGCTCGGGCGCTGGTGCGACCTCCTCCGGCCTGAGGTAGTCGCCATAGTTGCAATCGGTCAGAAGGCACCAGTAAAGCGGCAAATACTGAACCTGTGTCACGACCAAGGCCGCGAGCCCAGCTTTGATGATGGTATTTCTGTAGGCTTTTAGAAAGTTCCTGATAACCATGCGATGAACTGTAGAAAAACTCATCATGCTTTGCAATTTTTCAGAAGCGCCACAAGACCTCAAGCGACCATGCCAAGAGCGGTCCTACTTGAAGAGTTTTTCGGAAACTTTGGCCGCACTCGCTCCGGCCAAGGCATCAATAATGCTAAAGCCGCTCCGGCTTGTTGTGGAGATGCCCCCCACCAAACTGCCCGCAAGCAGCGAAACCAGTTCCGCATCGCCAATCTTGTCGATGACCTCGATCGCGGCCTTTGGGTCTTCCGCAAGCAGCCTCGGTAAGGCCTCCAGATCATCTGCACTCAAAGCCGCGCGCGCAGCGAGGTTGCCGGTAACCGCGCTCACCACGCCAAGGAAGCTACCAAAGGCGCCACCAACCACGCCCCCTGCCGGACCTGCGCCGGAGCTCCCTATAGCCGCACCAGCAATCCCGCCGCCGACCACATTATCGCGGACGGCCTTGGCGAGGTCGAGTACTTGGTTGCGAGCGGTTTGCGGATCGCTCGCCTCAACCAGCTTGGCTAGATTATTCGCAGCCTGAAGCTTGCCGAAGTCCGCCGCCGCCGTCTCATAGACATCGCGCGTATTGGAAAGCGCGTCGCTTGCCGCGCCAAGAGCCGCAGCCTTCTCACTCAGTTCCCTTTCAAGTTTGGTCCGCCTGCCGGGATCGCCAGTTCCGATAAGGTCGCGCCGCAGAGCGTCAATTTCCCCGTTCAGCCGGTCGCTTTCGGCCTGCGCCTCGATCACGCTGGCCGCCTGTGTCTTTAGTTCGTTGAGTTTCTCCTGCTTGTCATTAAAGAACTCTACAGCCTCATCACTCAGATCGCCCTTGGTTCCGGCTCTTCCGAGTAGATCGTCAATGAGATCACCTGCCTCGCCCGCTCGCGTCGGGTTGCTGAACGACTCCTGTTGGCTGTTCTTGGCCCAGATCGCGATGGCTACCTGGCGCGTCGGGGGGGCGTCTTTCCCGAAAATCGCCTGAGCCCCCCCAAACGCCTCTTCATCGCCAATGTTCCCCTGTGAGATGTGCTCCAAAATGTCGTCCCGAGCCTTTACCTGGGCCTTACCCAGGTTACGCTGGGCCTCCTCAATGTCCTTCGCTACGGCCTGTTGACGTTGGGGTCGCGTCGCAGGGTCGTCACGCTCCTCAGCCGATTGTTCCAGGATCGCGCGTTGGCGCTGGCGTTGGTGCTCCAAATCGGCCTGCGCCCGCTCTACGTCTTCGAGGTTACGGCGGGTTGCCTCACCGAAAGGTTGCAGATCGCTTTCGCGTTCTTGCGCATCGGCCTGGGTGGTGGCTTCGTTGCGCTCCGCATCAAAGTCAGTCGGTGGATCGGACTGAGGCGGATCGGCTTTTACTGGATCATCCTGCGGTTTGGCTGCGGCTTGGCTGGGGCTACCGGCGCCGCTGCTGCCAGCGTCGCCACCCTTCGAGACGGGGTCGTTCGACCCCTCCTCAGGGTGAGGATTGTTGCGACGGGTCGAAGACCCCTCAGGGTGAGGGTTATGGCGCGGGGTTGAAGGCCCCTCAGGGTGAGGGGCCTTCAACCCTTCGCTGTTCTCCGTCTCACCTTCATCCTGAGGAGCCCTCGCAGAGGGCGTCTCGAAGGATGGCGAGGGCACGCTCTCCTCGCGGATGGCCTTCTCGCCCGCCAGGGCGGCCATCATGGCCTTGGCCTCCTCGGCGCGGGTGG
>NZ_JACHXA010000004.1:312788-332505 GCF_014191775.1 Limibacillus halophilus
GGCCGCCTGATCGTTCGCATCCTCGTCCGACAGGCTCACCGTGCCGCTCGTGATCAGATTGCCGCTGTCGACCGCAAGGTCCTCCGTCACCGCACCCGTATCGTCGCCGACAACGATACCATCCTCGGTTCCTTGAACGATGATTGTGATATCCTGGGTGGCATCAGGGTCATCACCATCAGACGCGCTAACAGTAAATGTCACTGATAGGCTTTCACCCGCATCCAAAAATTGGACCAAACCGTTATCAATAGTGAAGAACCAGTCAGCCGTCCCGTCGCCATTATCAATCAAGGAAAATCCGCTGGATAGGGCCGCAGCAACGTCCGGCGGGAGAGTTCCTGCAGACCAAGCCGGAGGCGTAGTCTGTGAAAAATCGAGTGTCACTACGTCGTTTGCGTCAGGGTCGGAGTAGGTAAGTTGACCCTCGTGGAACAAAAACCCTGGATCTGGCACCAGGAAATTTTCCTGACCTTCCGGCAGCACATCTTCCGTGACTGTAAACTCCCCGCCACCCAAAATTATTGGGTCGTCATCCACACCCTCGATAACAATGGTGATCGTGGCCATTGTCTCTGGAAGAGCTGAAGATGCACCGCCAACCTGAACGACAAAGGTTAAAGACACTGATTCAAGGTCGTCGAGAAACTGTAATTCGCTATTAGGAATCGTGTAGGTCCAGGATGCCTCGCCGTTGCCGTTGTCAACCAGGTCAAAGCCACCGATAAAAGTTTCAATTTGTTCGGGGCTTAGAACACCGTCAGACCAAACAGCATTACTTTCGTTCGGGTCCAATGTGATCGTAAGATTATTTTGGTTTATTGGATCAACTGCTATGACACTGCCAACGGTTTCCTGGTTTCCAGGGAGCGTTGCGCCGCTCTGCCCATCATCTTCTTGAAGCAGAACATCGGTAGGCGTCGCGATCAAAAAGCCCGGTTCTACGGGCTTAGAAATAAGATTTCGGTCATTGAAGGTGAAATTGGCACCAACCTTTAATCCAGCCTCAACACCAAGCAGCCCCAAAGGATCCAGGCCCAATAATGGCGAGATTGGACCGACCAGAAACTCGCTTCGGCCGCCTGATTGAGGATCTCCCTCTGGTTGAGGTTGTGCTTCCGGAGGACCCGCTGCAGGCTCAATTCCCAGGATTGCCGCAAGCTGCGCAGGCGTCAGACCATCGACATCACCACGCTGATCGTTGCCCGGCACATTGTCATTCTGAAACTCTTCGTTGCGACCCGAAAAACTACGGTAGCTCTCATAGCTGAGATCAAGTAGGGACTTGTCATCCTGAAGATCAAGATTGGTTTTCGAAAACTGCTCGACCTGGCGCAAACTGCCCGTCACACGAATCACTGTGTTCGGGTCATTGACGACAACTTGCAGATCAGGTGAGTTCCGGTCTGTCAACACGAACTCGCCTACACCTCCACCTTTTGCAGGCGGATCGGGATGAATTTTGAAATCACAGACGTCACCACGGACCTCGCACGCACCACTACCCGTAGTGCCGCGAATGCCGATCGTCGCAACGGGTGTATCAACCTTCATGTCACCCGTCGGCGCAACTTGTCCGGTGATGAAGACGAAAGTGCCCTGAACTACGTTGAAAAGGAGGGAGTTGTCGGAGCCACCCGGGTCGTAAACCAGTTCGTCCAATACAATCTGCGTATTGGATGTCAGCGAGAACACCGTCCCATCGATAAAAGAAATACCAATTTTCGTATCACTGCCGGTTTGGACGACATCCCCCTCAAAGACCGGAGAGCCTACATCCAGCGATAAAAGAACCCCTCCACGTGTCGCTTGAGCATCACCAGTGAGCGTTTCAACTTGACCAATTGGTTGCAGCGCCTGTGCTAACTGCCCGTCACTGGCAACCAAATCTGATTGAGCAAACTGCAAGTTCTCAAGCCTGGACGCAATGTCATCAGGCGTGATCAACTCGCCGTTGGGCATTGCCAAAGCAGGGGGGGTTGCTGTCGCGAAATATCCTTGTGCTGTAATCGAAGAACCGTCCGCACCGGTCAAAACGAGATCATCACCAACTTGAGCGATTTGTTGGATGCGCATAACGCTATCGACGGGAAGTAGAAATACTCCCTCGCCTTTATCAGAAATCGTAAATGAAACGGCTTTTCCGAATGCCGTTCTTCCAGCGGACGTAGTCATACAAACGCCCTCTCCATGGTCACGACGCCTAGAGTATCTTCGGTCCGAAACATGGGACTCTTGTGAAGGTACTCACGCCTGATCGTGGGCCAAATCCCCCAGCCGGAAGAATAGCTATCGGGAATAGAATAAGTGTATTAATATTTGTTAAACAATTATTAATATTTGGCTTTTTATCTATTGACCTATAGACAAAATTTCCATTGCGGGCGGGAACCTTTCTCCTTCCTGAAAGGCGGAATTGATCTGCTGGTTTTGGAGTTGGCGGATGGGGTGGGATTCGAACCCACGAGACGCGTTAACGCCTGCCGGTTTTCAAGACCGGTGCCTTCAACCGCTCGGCCACCCATCCAGCTGTGCGATCAGGACGGCCTAGATGCCACACGTCGGCACAGCATTCAAGGCAGACTACCCGGATGCTAGTGGGCGTCCCAATAGCTGTACGCACTGAACCCGCGAAATGTATCCAAAATAATGGCTCATAATGTCTGTATTGGATCGATAGAGTGCCGACCTAGCGCGCTACAAAAAGCAGATCCGGCCGAAGGAAACCGTCATGACCAATACCCTAAAGGTGCTTTGGGATGTTTTCGACCCCGTTACGATTTTTCTGCTGATTACCCTCATCTCGACAGCAATTTTAGTTTATGGAAATGCTAGGTGGCGCGCTGTTGCCGCTCGGTTCGTCTGCTATACAGTTGCCATTTCGTTTCTCGTCGTTGGCCTACCTCTGGGGAACCTTCTACTGTTTCCGCTGGAGCAACGGTTCCCAAAAGATGAACAGCCATTGCCTCCGTCACCTGCCGGAATTTTGGTCCTGGGCGGAGGCATTGATGCTGAAATTTCCCACATTCGACAAGCAATGGAGCTAAATGCATCGGGAGATCGCGTGCTTGCAATGCTGCACCTGGGTCAGCTTTACCCGAATGTACCGATCATTTACAGCGGGGGCCCGGGAGATTGGCGGGCGCAGGGCAGGGGCGATGCGGATGCACTCACCTATGCTCCATCGATCACAAACAAAATCGCTCAACGCCTCTTGATAGAGCAGCGCTCGCGTAACACCCATGAAAATGCCGTAGAGGCGAGAAGACTTATTCCGGCCGACCTGTCAGCAATAAACGCGCCTTGGATCCTCGTAACATCCGCGTGGCATATGCCCCGCGCTGTAGGAGCGTTCCGCTCGGAAGGATGGGTCGTGCATCCTTATCCGGTAGATTTTCGCAGCGGTCGCCGATTCAAAACCGGATTCCTACGTTGGCTCCGGAACCTTGACGACCTAAAGCTTGCAATCAAGGAATGGGCTGGGCTTGTCATCTATCATAGACTTGGTTGGAGCGACTCGGCGTTCCCGAGTCCAGAAATAAAGGACGGTCGATGATGTCGGTGATTTCGAAACAAAGCCGCTTTTGCGCAACTCTCCTATCCGGCGCAATCATTACTTTCCTGCTTGCAGCAACCACGGCTTTACCGCATTCCCCCTCAGTTGAACAAAATGCTCTTGCCCCCGATTTTGAACCCTGGCTTGAACAACTTCGCGAAGAAGCACTTCAACGTGGGATTTCCGCGGCGACAATCCAAGCGGCGCTCAGCCATATTAAGCCACTTGAAAAAGTGTTGAAAAAAGATCGTAACCAAGCTGAGTTCAAACTCACTTTTGCATCTTATAGCGCTAGGGTGCTCACCGCAGAGAATATTGATAGAGGACGGGCTTTACTACAGGAACATGCAACACTTTTAAACAAGGTGTCCCAGTCCTATGGCGTCCAACCTCGGTTTATTGTTGCGATCTGGGGCTTGGAAACCCGTTACGGCGCCATTACCGGAAGCGATGACATCCTGCCCGGCTTGACGACACTCGCCTATGATCGACGCCGTTCACAGTTCTTCCGGGAACAGGTGTTCGCAGCCTTGCAGATGGTGGATAAAGGCTACATTGAGCTTAGCGAGATGAGAGGTTCATGGGCAGGCGCGATGGGGCAACCTCAGTTCATGCCCACCAGTTATATGGAATACGCGCAGGATTTCGACGGCGATGGCCGAAGAGATATATGGAACAACCTCGGCGACGTGTTTGCGTCAATCGCTAACTATCTTTCCAGACATGGATGGTCGGATGATCTGACGTGGGGCCGTCCCATTCGCCTACCGGTAAATTTCCAAAGGAGCTTGGATGCTTTTGCATATAAAGGCGAAAAAGGGTGCAGGGCTGAACGGTCAATGACCATTACAAAAATTCTGCCGGAATGGCAGGCTTTAGGCATTCGGAATGAAGATGGCAGTGATTTGCCGAGTCGCCCGATTCCCGCCGCCATAGTACAACCGGATGGCCCTGACGGCGGCGCTTTCCTCGTTTACTCAAATTATCGCAGCGTACTTCGCTACAACTGCGCACATCTTTACGCTCTTACAGTAGGAACGCTTGCTGACAAGTTGGATGACCGATAAAGTTCATCTAGGGCTTTGGGCAAGTGCGAGATACTATATGTTGATGTCATCACGGCAACTGATTGCAACAATCCTGATTCCAATCGGACTGCTTTTTAGTGCTTGTTCGGAAATTGAGTTGGTGGCTCACGGCGCCAAGCAACTGCGTAACAACCAAACGAGCGATGAGATCGGAGAATACAAGGTCGGCAAGCCCTATCAGATCTACGGCGTTTGGTACTATCCAAAATTGGAAACCGATTATGACGAGACTGGCATCGCATCCTGGTATGGACCGGGTTTTCACGGCCGACGCACTGCCAACGGTGCAATTTTCGACGAGAACAAGGTTAGCGCCGCCCACAAGACGCTGCAGTTACCATCCATTGCCCGCGTTACTAATCTGGAGAATGGGCGATCAATCAAGGTACTGGTCAATGACCGAGGGCCTTACGCTCATGGCCGAATCATCGACCTTTCACGCAGGGCCGCTCAACTCCTCGATATTGAGCGTAAAGGCACGGCACGCGTACGTGTCCAAATTCTGGAAGATGAAAGCCGGCAAGTTGCCGCGTTAGCCCAAGGTAGGGGAGGAGAAAATCCGCAGCCTGATGCTGCGCCGACAGAGCAGGTTGCGGTCGAAACACTCTCCGGCCAACAGAGTAACGCGAACACGAACAACAGCGCCCAAGGAACTCAAACGACCGTCACCCCTGGTGCCCCTGTCCCAGCGCCGGTGAACCTTCTACCAGCAGAGGACCAACCGGTAGAATTACAAGCTGTCAACGAGAGCGATCTATTCATTCAGGCCGGTGCATTTTCAGTGTACGACAACGCAAACAGACTGCGCGCGCAAATTGCCGCCTTAGGCCCAAGCTTGATCTCTCCAGCTACGGTCAATGGACAGCAGTATTTTCGAGTTCGGATCGGCCCTTTGGCATCGGTGGAGGAGGCCGACATAAAGCTTCAGCAGTTGATAGCCAACGGCTACAACGATTCACGTATCGTTGTTGATTGAGTTTTTGTCAGTAGATGACTCCGTCACCAGAATTCGGTGCTCCCAAGATCACATTTTTGGCTCATTTGCTTGTTACGTTTGTGATTGGCAGAAACACATAGACAGAACCGGTAAGGGGAAAAATATGCAGCGGCGTATCATGAACAAGGTTATGGGAGCTGCCATCTGCCTAGCCCTGTTTGCATCCGGATATAACGCTAATGCGCTTGAGACTTCGGCACGCGAAGGCATCTTAATTGATCTCACAACCAACACCGTACTCCTTGCCAAGGATGCAGATGAAATCATGCCGCCTGCTTCAATGAGCAAAATCATGACGATTTATCTGGTTTTCGAAGCTCTCAAGCAGGGTCGACTGCAACTGGACGACGAGCTGTCGGTATCCGAGAAGGCGTGGCGGATGGGTGGCTCAAAGATGTTTGTTGAAGTTGGAAACCGCGTTCCGGTTGAGGCGCTATTACGCGGTGTTATCGTCCAATCCGGCAATGATGCCTGCGTCGTTTTGGCCGAAGCCCTTGGCGGCACCGAAGAAGCTTTTGCAGAAATGATGAACAGAAAAGCACGTGAGCTTGGGATGACCCAAAGCAATTTCGCAAACGCGACCGGTTGGCCTGACCCCAACCACTATGTGACCGCGCGCGAGCTCGCTTTGCTGGCACAACGATTGATCCAGGATTTTCCTGAGTACTATCACTACTTCGCCGAGACCGAGTACACTTGGAACGACATCACACAGCAGAATCGCAATCCTTTGCTGTACCGCACGCCGGGAACCGATGGATTGAAAACCGGGCACACTGAGGAAGCAGGTTACGGCCTTACAGCGTCTGCGGTCCGAAATGGTCGCCGCATTCTCCTCGTGGCCAATGGAATGGCCAGCAGTAAAGTCCGAGCCGAGGAATCAGACCGGTTGATCGAGTGGGCATTTCGCGAGTTTGAAAGCTACACTTTGTTCAATGCCGGCGAAACTGTCGAGCGTGCCGATGTATGGATGGGGCAGGAGGATTCAGTAGAGCTTGTTTCAACTGGTGACATTGCTGTCACGCTGCCCAAAAGAGGCCGCGACAAGTTGCTGGTTAAAGTTGTCTACGATGGTCCGGTACCAGCCCCCATTGAGAGAGGACAAATCATGGCCCACCTCGTAATAGAGGCTGAGGGAATGGAGACGCAAAGCGTTCCTTTGATGGCACGTAGCAACATTGATCGGCAGGGACCGATAGGACGGCTTTGGACCGGTGCGAAGCATATGATCCTCGGATCCACCAGCATGGATTGACCCGCGCTCTAGAGCGGGCAACCATATCCCATCATGACAAGAGGCCGATTCATAACGCTTGAGGGCGGAGAGGGTACGGGGAAGTCGACACAGCGGCAGCGATTAGTTGCATCGCTGCAGGCTCGGGGTCTCAAGGTACTTGCAACCCGAGAACCTGGCGGTAGCCCCGGCGCGGAGGAAATTCGGCGATTGCTTGTGGAGGGCCCACCGGATCGATGGGATGCGGTAACTGAGGCTTTGCTTCATTTTGCAGCCCGCCGAGACCACGTTCAGAAAACGATACTACCTGCGCTCGAACAGGGGACTTGGGTTATCTCTGATCGATTTGCGGATTCAACCTTGGCCTACCAGGGATATGGCCACGGGCTGGATCATCAACTGTTCTACAAACTTTACGCGATGGTTTTGGGATCTTTTGCCCCTGATATAACAATCATCCTCGATGCCCCTGCTGAGCTGGGATTGCAAAGGGCAAAACTTCGTGGGGGAAGTGAAGACCGTTATGAAGCCATGACGCTGGCTTTTCATCAACGTCTTCGCCAAGGGTTCTTGGCAATTGCAGCACGTGAACCAAATCGTTGTCATATCGTGGATGCAACGTTAGATCTAAATCAGGTTGCTGACGTTGTGCTCGACCTGGTCCTAAGAAACCTAAAGCTTTCTGCTACATGACGACATCACCTCTAGCTGAAGACCCGACGACGGTTAGCCCCCGCAACAATCCGAATCTGCTTGGGCAAACCTCGGCCGAGGCAACGTTGCTAAGGGCCCATAAATCAGGACGGTTGCCACATGCCTGGCTGTTTGCCGGTCAAAAAGGTATTGGGAAAGCAACGCTGGCTTTTCGGTTTGCTCGTTATCTACTTGCGAATGATGGCCTTTCAAGCAATGCCGAGCTTTTTGGAGATCTTGGCGACGACGCCGAAACGCTGCACGTAGACGCAAATCATCCAGTGTTCAGGCGCATTGCCGCTGAAAGCCACGGCGATCTGCGGGTACTAGAACGGAAGGAAGACAAAAAGGGTCGCTTGCGCAGTTCCATTGTGGTCGATGACGTTCGGGGTGCTACCGATTTTCTGCATCGCACCTCTGGAGACGGTGGATGGCGGATCGTGATCGTCGATGCAGCCGAAGATTTGAACAATCAAGCGACCAATGCGCTGCTCAAAGCGCTTGAGGAACCTTCCGACCAAACTTTGCTTATTCTCATTAGTCATGCACCCGGGCGTTTGCTTCCCACTGTGCACTCCCGTTGCTGCCATTTGACTCTCGGACAATTGTCCGAGGGTGATTTATCAGCGCTGATTGCACGGTTTATACCCGAAGCGGCCGTCGACGAAGCGCAAGCACTCGCTCGCCTTTCCGGCGGTTCGATCGGAAAAGCACTTGCCTTGCGCCAAGCTGGTGGACTTGGACTGCTTCAGGATCTAGCTGTCGTTCTGGAATCAATGCCAAGGCTGGATATTTTAAAGGCTCAAACGTTCGTCGACCATGTAGTAGGGCCCAAGGACGCTGCAGCATTCGAAACGTTACGCGAGTTACTCGCGTGGTGGTTTGCACGAATGCTGCGTAGCGGTGCAACCCAGACCTTCCCGCCACCCGTTCTGGCGAACGAGAGGGAGTTAATGGTACGCATGTACAACAGCGGCGACCTTGAAGCCTGGATGGCCTTTTGGGATAAGTGGTCCAAGCTGCTGAGCCGCGCCGACAACACTGCCGCAAACCGACGCCAAATGATGCTCGGACTGTTCGCTGACTTGTCGCGCCTCGTTGCTTAACGAAATGACTAAGCCATAGGGTGCTGTCCCCTTATAGGAAGTACGAATGCTAATCGATTCCCACTGTCACCTCGACTACCTTATGAAAGACGAGGCAGTCGATCCCATTGTTGCTCGGGCCCATCAGGCAGGTGTGTCGGGGATGGTTACCATCTCGACCAAACTGTCGACCTTTCCTCAGGTGCGCGCTTTGGCCGACGGCTGCCGGGGAATCTGGTGCACTGTTGGCGTTCACCCTCATAACGCAGACGAGGAAGGCCAAGAAAGCCCAGCTCAATTACTGGAGCTCGCTAAAGACGAGCGTGTCATCGGTATCGGTGAAACGGGCCTGGACTATTATTATGACAACGCGCCGAGAGAAGATCAGCAACGGTCTTTTCGTTCCCACATTGAAGCGGCCAGGGAAAGCGGTTTGCCGCTGATAGTCCATACCCGGGATGCAGATGATGACACCGTTGCAATTCTCCGCGATTCCTACCAGGACGGTGCTTTTCCTGGGCTTATCCACTGTTTTACTGCAAGCCGTGCCCTGGCAGAGGCGGTTCTAGAACTTGGGTTTTATCTTTCCGTCTCAGGAATCATAACTTTCAAAAAGGCTGAAGATATCCGGGAAACCCTCAGATACGCGCCACTGAATCGATTGCTCGTGGAAACCGACTCTCCGTTCCTTGCGCCAGTGCCTTTGCGCGGTAAGACAAATGAACCCGCTTATGTGTGTCATACAGCAAAAGCACTCGCCGATCTCAAAGGCATAAGCCTGGAAGCTGTGGAGACGGCAACGACTGAAAACTTCTTTCGCCTTTTTTCAAAGGCCAGCTTCGATGAGATTCGGGGCCACCGGCAATGAAGATCACCGTGCTCGGCTGTGGAAGTTCTGGTGGCGTGCCGTTGATCAATGGTACTTGGGGCAACTGCAATCCGAACAATCCGCGGAATCGACGTCGCAGGGCTTCTATTCTGGTCGAGAATGCCAGTCGCCGCATATTGATCGACACATCACCGGATTTGAGGCTGCAGATGCTGGACGCCTCCGTCGATAGTCTGGATGCAGTGCTCTTCACACATGATCATGCCGACCACTGCCATGGATTGGACGACCTTCGCGCCTTTGCATTTCATCAGGGACCGATACCGGCCTACATGTCCGAAGAAACACAGAATTGTCTGGCGCAACGATTTGGCTATGCCCTGAAAAGTCAAAGCTCTGCTACTGGATTGTACAGGGCAATACTTGATGACCGGATAATCGATCGTAAAGCTTTTGATGTCGCTGGCACCGCCGTGCGGCCGTTTGTGCAGGACCATGGCTTGGGGCAAACCACTCTGGGTTTTCGAATCGGCGGATTTGCCTATTCGACTGACCTTGTTGATTTGCCCGACGCGAGTTGGAAAGTCCTTTCCAATCTTGATTTGTGGATTGTCGATTGCCTTCAGATAAAACCCCACCCGACGCACTCACACTTGGAAAAAACACTCCGATGGATTGAAAAAATCCAACCACAAAAAACAATACTTACCCATATGAACCACAGTTTGGACTATGATTGGTTAATCCGGAACTGCCCTGAAGGAGTCCAGCCGGGCTACGATGGCTTGACGATTGATTTATGAGAATTCGAGAGTATCGGCAATTAGGCTTAAGAAATTATTCGATTCTTTCCCCGCCGGATTGGTTCACAGTCGGAGGCAGGGTTTCTCCAGCACCACTCCTTGATGTTTCAGCACAGGAGCTGTGGCTTCTCTGGCTTTATATCGCCGAAAACGCACCACGCACCGATTGTTTGGAAGCAAACCCTGAAACCTTGACGTCGCACCATTCCCAAAAGACGCGGTATCTCCACTTGCCTGATGATATTTGGGCCGAGATCGTTCCCTTGGGCGAGCAACAATCCACGATCGCAATACTTAGTCGATCTCGATATGGAATGATCGATTTCGGTATCAATCAAAAGCGGGTTGCCCGTTGGACAACCCGCCTGATCAACCGCACAAAAGCATGGAAACGACTTAGCGGCATGCGTGAGGGGGTCTAACTCATACCGGAGTTGTGATTTCCTCTCGACTGCGCAACCGCGAACCAATCCACCGGGCTGTAACGTAGAAAACAGGCGTAAAAATAAGCCCGAAGAAGGTAACGCCCAACATTCCAGAGAACACTGCAGTCCCCAGGGATTGCCGCATCTCCGCACCGGCACCACTGGCAATCAACAGCGGCACGACCCCCAAAATAAAAGCAAAAGATGTCATCAGAATCGGACGCAGTCGGCGCTGGGCAGCCTCGACAGCCGCCTCGCGCCGGGTCAACCCATTCTCTTCTGCCTGTTTTGCAAACTCGACAATCAGGATTGCGTTCTTTGCCGCGAGACCAATCAGAACGACAAACCCTATCTGGACCAGCAGATTGTTGTCCAAGCCCCGAATATTCACGCCAACAACAGCTGCAAGCAAACACATTGGCACGATCAAGATGACTGCGAGAGGTAGCAGCCAACTCTCGTAGAGAGCCGACAAAAGTAAGAACACGAAGACAACAGCCATGCCAAACATGATTAAGGCCGTGTTACCTGCCAGCTTTTCTTGCAGGGCTAGCTCCGTCCATTCGAAGCCTATGCCATCAGGCAAGCTCTCCGCCATCAACGCTTCAACGGCTCCGATCGCCTCGCCCGTCGAGATACCCGGCGCCGCACTGCCTTGAATATCAATCGCCGGATAAAGGTTGTAGCGCGGCAGCCGCACTGGCCCGGTCGTGTCCCGCAGGCTGGCGACCGTGCCGAGGGGAACCATGGACCCATCTGCAGAGCGGGTTCTTAAGGCCAGTACATCAGAGGATTCTTTCCTGTGTTGCCCCTCAGCTTGGGCTATAACTCGATAAGTACGACCTAGAAAATTGAAATCGTTGACATAACTAGAACCAAGATAAATTTCTAGGGTGTCAATTAGATCATCAATCGGCACCTGCAGCATTTCCGCGCGTGTGCGATCTATGTCGGCGTAGATACGCGGCGTTCGGGTATTGAAGAATGTGAAGGTACGAGTCAAAGACGGGTCCTGGTTTGCCTGGGCCGTAATGACTCCTGCAGCTTCCTCCAGCACCTCCAACCCGCGACCATTTAGGTCCTGCAGATACAGCTTCCATCCCCCACTGTTACCAATTCCACGCACTGGAGGCGGGGCAATAACGAAAGACAAGGCGTCTTGAATCTCCATCACCGCCATCTGCGCATTCTGCAAAATGGTTCCGGCATCGAGTCCCCTTGCAACTCGTTCCTCAAAGGGAAGGAGGGGTAGGAATATCACGCCTGCACTGGAAGAGGTCGTGAAGGTAGAACCGTCAAGCCCGACAATGGATACGACATTCGCAACGCCGGGTGTTTTCGCAAATATCTCGGCCGCCTGACGCATAACCTCGTCTGTACGTGACAACGAGGCACCGGGGGGAAGCTGCGTAACCGCTATTAAGTAACCCTGGTCCTGTTCCGGAATGAAGCCGGTTGGCGTGTTCTTGAACTCAGTCACGGTCAGGGCCACCAATCCACCGTAGAGTACGAGAACGAATAGACTCCCTCGGACCAGGCGAAGCGTCAGCCGCCCATACAGGTGCTCCGTACGACTAAAGATCCAATTGAATCCTTGGCCAATCGCGCTGAACGGCAACAGCAACACTCGGAACAGCGCGGGTGGGCGCCGCACATCTGCGCGCGACTTTAGGAGTATGCCGGCGAGGGCAGGGGATAGGGTAAGAGAAACCAAAGCCGAGATAATCGTAGCAGTAGCGACAGTGAGCGCAAACTGCTTGAAGAAGGCCCCTGAAATCCCGGTGATAAAGGCCGTGGGAATAAAGACAGCGGACAGCACGAGTGCAATGGCGATCAAAGCCATTCCTACCTCATCCATAGTGCGGTGCGCGGCTTCCTTTGGCGCCAATCCTTTGGAAATGTAATGCTCGACGTTCTCGACGACCACGATCGCGTCATCCACGACAATGCCAATTGCTAGCACCAGCCCGAACAACGACAAATTGTTGAGAGAAATATCCAAGGCCGCCATCACCGCAAAGGTACCGATCAATGATACGGGAATGGCGATAATCGGGATTATCGAAGCTCTCCAACTTTGTAAAAAGAGCATAACAACAAGAATGACCAGCAAAACAGCTTCGATGATGGTCCGGTAAATTTCATCAATCGATTTCTGGATGTAGTCCGTTGGGTTATAGACGATTCTGTAATCGATGCCCTGCGGCATTGATTCAGCGATGTCTTCCATTTCTGCGATGATATCGGCAGCTGTCTCCAAGGCGTTGGAACCGGGTCGTTGAAAAATCCCAATCGGCAACGCCGAACTGCCGTCAAGATAACCAATCGTGTCGTAGTTTTGGGCGCCCAACTCGACCCGCGCAACGTCACGAAGCCGCACCGTCCGTCCGCCGCTACCTTGTTTGATGATGATGTTGCCGAACTCGCCGGTTTCTAGCAGACGACCTTGCGTCTGAATACTTACCTCAAAAGCATCCTGGCTGTGCATTGGCGACTGGTTCAAAACACCTGCTGCGACCTGCACATTGTTCTCGCGCAACGCGGCAACGATCTCGGTTGCCGTCATATTAAAGGACGCGGCCCTTTCCGGATCGATCCAAACCCGCATCGCATAAGCACGTTCTGCAAATAATCGCGCCTCACCAACTCCATTGATGCGAGCCAGCCGATCTACAACTTGGGTCTTTGCATAGTTCGATACATAAAGGCTGTTACGCGTATCATCGGGCGAAAGAATATGAATGACCATCATCAGGTCCGGCGAATTCTTTCGCACATCGATTCCCTGACGTTGTACAACGTCAGGGAGTAGGGGCTCGGCAAGCGAAACGCGGTTTTGCACCAACACTTGAGCGATATCAAGATCCGTACCGGTCTGAAAGGTTACCGTAAGGGATGTCGTGCCGCTGGCAGTGTTCTCCGAGCGCATGTAAAGCATGTTCTCGACGCCATTGATCTGTTGCTCAAGCACGGATGCGACCGTGTCAGCAGCAATCTCAGCGGTCGCACCCGGATAGTTGGCGGTGACCGTGACGCTTGGCGGGGCAATCTCGGGATACTGGGTTACGGGCAATTGCAGATATGCAATTACTCCAACTAAAACAATGAGGATGGATAGAACCGACGCAAAAATCGGCCGATCTACACTGAAGTGCGCGATTTTCACTGGCCGCCTCCGGTCGAGCCTTGGAGGGCCTCAAGTGAGATTACCTCTGGTGCCACCTTGGAACCCGGTCTTGCCCTAAGCAATCCTTTGACGATTACCTCGTCGTTCAGGGTCAATCCCTCTCGTATGACCACAAGGCCATCGATCGAGGGGCCCAATACGACGGGACGGGGTATGACTGTTCCCTCAGGATCCACAGTTAGAACTATCTTAGTGCTCTGATCGGACAGCACGGCAACTTCCGGAATCACAATGCTAACCGCCGGGGTTTTTGCTGGAAGCCGCAAGCGCGCAAACAAACCCGGTACTAAGATGCCGTGCTTGTTCTCGAAGGTTGCCCTCAACCGCAAAGTGCCTGTCCCTCGGTCAAACACCGTATCGACAAAATCAATCTTTCCCCTGCGGGGCCAGTCCTTTTCATCCATGAGACGGAGTTCGACTTCTATGGTAGCTCCGGCAACAGTCGGATTCCCAACGCCCGAAACGCTATTCAAACGGATATACTTGAGATAGTCGGATTCCGAGACATCGAAAACAAAGTGTATCGGGTCTTGCGATACAATCGTCGTCAGACGGGTGGACGCGCCGGACGCAGCCTCGATCAAGTTCCCTTCATCGACTTCAGCGCTGGAAATCCTCCCCGAAACAGGAGCGCGTACTTCCGTAAAGGCAAGGTCGAGTTCCGCACTGCGCAGCTCCGCTTTGGCGGCCCGCAACTGTGCTTCTTGCACTTTCTTGTTTGCCACTCGGGAATCGTATTCTTCACGCGCAATATTCTTGTTGGGCAACAGTCGTTCGGCGCGCTTCAGTTCAAGTATGGCAAGCTCTAGCTCGCTCTCAAATCGCGCTACATTTGCTTGAGCCAAATCGACCGCGGCCTCAAAGGGGCGGGGATCAATTACAAAAAGGAGATCACCCTTCTCGACAAACTGCCCATCGGTAAAGTGGGCCGACTCCAAATAGCCAGAAACCCTCGCCCGAACATCAACAAACTTGACCGCTTCGAAGCGCCCTGTGAACTCATCCCATTCGACGATCTCTTTTTCGATCGCCCGGACGACACTGACTTGTGGCGCTTGACCTGGAGTTTGGGCGCGCAAACCAGTAGGCAAAATTGCTATTGCTATTATCATCATAATAACAATCGCTTGAGCCTTTTTTCTAACGTCTCTCATTAGGGTGCCTTTAAACTGCCAAGAGTTTCGTGATGCGCTTAAGACCCATGCCGGCGTTTGACGGGTCAGGAGGTGGGGCATATAACTACTGGAAACCTTTCTAGCAAGATAAAAAAGTTGGAGGGCGCCATATCGGACTCGCGAAACTCAGTTGAAGCACGTTTAGACCGGATTGAATGCAACTGGCATTGTGACCTTGCGGTCCAGGCGGCAATTCCCATTCGTTTGCTACGCGTACGCGATATCCTGTTCCAAAATGGCCGCAAGGTTATGGAATCAGTACCTTTATCGCCGTCAGAGTTTGACGTTCTCTCAACACTACGTTCCAGCGGCAGGCCGTATGAGATGACTCCAACTCAGTTAGCGAGTGCTGTACTGCTTACTTCAGGTGGGATGACAAAAACGCTAAAGGGATTAGAAACGAAGGGCTATATCGAGCGTTTCTGTTTTGAGACAGACAGACGCTCAAAGTTCGTTCGCCTTACGGGCGCCGGCCGCGAGTTAATTGAAACGTTGCTTCCCAAGGTTTTGAAAAATCACACAAAAATTATACAGCAGGCGCTTTCTGATTCGGAGCAGGCGGCTCTTAACATGTTGCTTAGTAAACTGCTCACCTCGTTGGAGTGATTATTTTTTTCCATAATATACATTATGCGCGTTTATGATTGGCGAGAGATGCCTGTGATATGGACGTCCCTCACGGGTCCAAAACCTTGCGCCTCTCGATCCCTAGCATATGATTACATTCATGACTGAGAGCCCAAACGCAAACATGCCAGCAATTTCCCCAGAAGCCACTCTTGCTCGGCTCATCAACATAATGGCGCGACTACGCAATCCAGAATCCGGATGCCCATGGGATATAGCTCAGACCTTTCGCAGCATTGCCCCCTACACGGTTGAAGAAGCTTACGAGGTTGCCGATGCGATTTCGCGCAACGACATCTCCGATTTAAAGGAGGAACTCGGTGACCTGTTACTCCAGGTGGTGTTTCACGCCCGAATGGCTGAGGAACTCGGTGAATTCTCTTTCGCTGATGTCGCTACCGCTATTTCCGACAAGATGGAACGTCGGCATCCGCATGTGTTTGGCGACGATAAAACGATAAACGACTCTTCCGGACAGACAATGGCGTGGGAGGCTCAAAAAGAAGAGGAAAGGCGTACGAAAGCCGACCGCAATGGCAAAGCCAGCAGCCTCCTCGACGGTATTGCCACCAACCTGCCTTCAGTTACACGCGCATTAAAACTTCAAAAGCGTGCAGCAACTATCGGTTTTGATTGGGATAATCTTGATCCTGTTCTAGAAAAAATTGACGAAGAGTTGCACGAGTTACGTACAGAGTTATCCCGAAACGGCTCGAAAGATCATCTAGAGGCTGAGCTCGGTGATTTGATGTTTGCGGTCGTGAACCTTGCCCGTCACCTTGCCCTCGATCCCGAGAGCGCCCTGCGGCGGACAAATGAAAAGTTTGAACAACGGTTTAAATTTATAGAACGCTCGCTGGAAAATGCCGGAATGCGCCTTGCCGACGCCTCGTTGACTGATCTCGAGAACCGTTGGCAGGAGGCTAAGAAAACAGAACTATGATACGTCTTAACTATCTGAAATAAGGATTTTTATGAAAATCGAAAATCTTACTGTTTTTATCACTGGCGCGACTTCTGGGTTTGGTGCCGCAACCGCCCGCCGCTTCATCGACAGCGGCGCTAAAGTTATCGGTACAGGTCGGCGCGATGACCGATTGAAAGAGACCCATGGCAGGCTTGGCGACCGTTTCTTGCCCATAACACTGGACATACGTGACGAGAAGGCTGTAGCCCAGGCGGTCTCGTCGCTCCCCGACGCTTTCCGCGAGGTTGATCTCCTCGTGAACAATGCCGGCCTTGCTCTTGGACTTGAGCCGGCGCAGCGTGCGGATCTGGATGATTGGGAGCAGATGATCGATACCAACTGTAAAGGATTGATTTACTGCACAAGAGCGCTTCTCCCGGGTATGGTCGAGCGCGACCGGGGACACGTGATAAACATAGGATCCGTCGCTGGCAGCTACCCCTACCCTGGCGGGAACGTTTACGGCGCAACCAAAGCCTTCGTACATCAGTTTTCGCTTAATTTGCGTGCCGACCTGATAGGCAAGAATGTGCGCGTGACAAGTATTGAACCTGGATTGGCAGAGACAGAGTTTTCGCTCGTCCGCTTCAAAGGAGATGCCGAGAAAGCCCAACAGCCTTACCAGAAAATTGATCACATGACGGCGGACGATATTGCAGAGGCTATTTTTTGGGCCGCCACCCTACCCCGCCACGTCAACATCAATGTTCTTGAGTTAATGCCGACCATGCAGGCGTTCGGGCCTTTTGCCTTCTCGCGTCACGAATGAGCTTATTCTCCACCCATTGAGGTTGTCGCTTGTTGCCGGTCACGACGTTCGGTTTGTTTCATCCAGTCAATGAAGATTTTCGCCTCCGGGCGCAGTACACTTGGCCGGTGCACGATGTGATATGATTTGCTGGAATCTTCCTGATAGAGCGAAACTAAGTGGCCGGCCGCAATATCTTCTTCCACCCAAACGCTGGTAGTGCAAGCCACGCCCTGACCTGCGCGCAATGCAGAGAGCAGCATGTAGCCCGGCAAATGAGTTACATTGAGCTTTCGGGACGATAAATCCACACCCTGGCTTTCCAGCCATTGCAAAGCCTCCCTAGTCCCCATCTCCTGCAGCCACGGCAAATCCTGGAGATCTTGAGGGCTGTCGATTTTTCGATCCTGCACGAGTGACTTTGCAGCCACGATGGTAAAACGCGCTGGAATAAAGGGCGCGGATATCAACCCGGGCCAGTCGCCATCTCCGTAGCGTATCGCCAAATCGATTGTGTCGCGCCGGAAGTCAACAACATCCACAGAAGGGTTTAGCATTAACTCTATCGATGGGTGCTTGGTCCTAAACTCACCAATTCGCGGCATCAGCCAGCTAACCGCAAAGCTTGGCGTCATGGATATGTTCAGAGGACGATCACGCCCCCCGCTCGCAACCATTTCGATTGTCTCCGCGATTTGAGAGAATCCTTCCAGTAGACCTTCTGCCAGGATCTTTCCGTCCGCGGTTAAACTCAATCCCCGCCCTTCCCGGAAAAGCAAACCCACGCCAAGCCACTCCTCCAGACGTCGAACTTGCTGTGCGACTGCAGCATGGGTCACGTTCATTTCCCGACCCGCCTTACTAAAGCTCCGATTCCTGGCCGCTGATTCGAATGCACGAAGGCTCGATAGCGAAGGAAGATCATGCCATCTCATATGTAATTCCTACTTACATATCAAAATTATTCCTGAGTCTCATCATTTTCTTATCTGACCTATATTTTGTCTAGAGAAACCGCTACACAGGAGAAATAAAATGTTACTTTCAGTGTTCACAGAAACTTATATGTCGGTCCTTCGTCGGGAGAACCCGGGCGTATCTCACAAACCCGAACAGCGCGCTTTTCCCGATTACGAAATCGAACGGCAACATAAACTGCCACTCTTTCGTAGCGGTCTAATCGTGCTCGCTGGTCTTATCGCACTAGTGAGCCTGTGAATGTGGGAAACACCAAGGATGCATCGGCGAGGTTCATTCGGTCAGGACTCGACTTAGAGTCTGCCAAGTGGCCTCGTCGGGTGCCATAACCAGACCTTGGGTCTGGCGCAGGAGCGGATGATAATCAACTTGCTCCAACGTTCGCGCGAGCCCGCCAGCTTCCGCATGGATGAGTGTGCCAGGTGCGTGATCCCAGGGCATCAGCTTGGTGAAGAGTGAGAAGTGCATCTTTCCTTCGGACAATCGTAAATACTCGGCGCCGGCACACCCCAAGCTCTTCAAAGGGCGCATGCTGTCACGATTGCGTTCAACAGCTTTTGCAATTTCAGGTGAAGCCCAAGTGCTTGCGTGAAACGTACCCGTCAGTTCGGAAACGCTTGAAGGCGCGGGTGCAATCTTAAGTCGCACACCATCCATCCAAGCGCCCGCCCCTTTCTCCGCCACCGCCATGCGGCCACTCGGCAGTTCCAGAATCCAGGCACCGACGGTCTCGCCCGCTCGTACCAGCGCGACCATGATCGCAAAAACCGGCCGACCGTGAGAAAAATTTCGGGTTCCGTCAATGGGGTCAACAATCCATACCGGCTCGGCACCCGCTAGCAGATCGAATACTTTCGGATCAGTAGCAGCAGCTTCCTCGCCCACGACCTTCGAGCCCGGCAATAAGGCAGTTAAAGCTGCCGTCAGCCGGCGCTCTGACGCTTCGTCGGCAACCGTCACCGGCTCCCCTTTGTCTTTCTCGCGTATCTCGTGACTTGCCAAGGTTTGGTATCTAGGCATCACTTCGGTTTCTGCGGTTTCCTTGAGGATGTCGATGACGCTTTGAGTATGTATTTTCATGCTGAAGGAATAGCCGCTTCGCGCCCATTTGCATAGCAAAAGGGGCCGCGATGTCCACCGCGACCCCTCCTTGCATTACCGCATCGGGTATTCTGGAAAGCGGAGCTTTAGAAGCCCATGCCACCCATGCCACCCATGCCGCCGCCCATGCCGCCCATGTCGGGCATGCCGCCGCCGGCTTCCTTCTTCTCCGGCTTCTCCGCCACCATCGCTTCGGTGGTGATCAGGAGACCGGCGATCGAGGC
>NZ_JACHXA010000005.1 GCF_014191775.1 Limibacillus halophilus
CCTGAGCGTCCGAAGGACAAGCCGTTCCTGATGCCGATTGAGGATGTGTTCTCGATTTCTGGTCGTGGCACGGTTGTGACGGGCCGAATTGAGCGTGGTGTGGTGAAGGTTGGCGAGGAAGTTGAGATCGTCGGCCTGCGCGACACGCAGAAGACGGTTGTGACGGGCGTTGAGATGTTCCGCAAGCTTCTGGATCAGGGCGAGGCGGGCGACAACATCGGTGCGCTGCTGCGCGGTGTTGGCCGCGAGGACGTTGAGCGCGGTCAGGTTCTGGCGAAGCCGGGCTCGATCACGCCGCACACGAACTTCAAGGCCGAGGCTTACATTCTGACGAAGGAAGAGGGCGGCCGTCATACGCCGTTCTTCACGAACTATCGTCCGCAGTTTTACTTCCGGACGACGGACGTGACGGGAGTTGTCTCCCTGCCGTCTGGCACGGAGATGGTGATGCCGGGCGACAACGTGGCGATGGAAGTCGAGTTGATCGCGCCGATCGCCATGGACGAAGGCCTGCGTTTCGCTATCCGTGAAGGCGGCCGCACCGTCGGTGCCGGCGTCGTCTCCGCGGTCGTTAAGTAAAGATTTGGAATAACCCTCTGACCCCTACCGCTTCGGCGGTAGGGCGTCGGGAACGAAGGACGGGCGATACCGCCATGGAAAGCCAAAATATCCGCATACGCCTGAAGGCGTTCGATCACCGGGTCCTCGATCAGTCGACCCATGAGATCGTCAATACCGCAAAGCGGACCGGCGCGCAGGTGCGTGGCCCGATCCCTCTACCCACGAGGATCGAGCGTTTCACCGTGCTGCGCGGGCCGCACATCGATAAGAAGAGCCGTGAGCAGTTCGAGATGCGCACGCATAAGCGTCTTCTCGACATTGTCGATCCGACGCCGCAGACAGTGGACGCGCTGATGAAGCTCGACCTGGCTGCCGGTGTGGATGTTGAGATCAAGTTGAAGGGATAAGGCCATGCGAACCGGCCTGATTGTACAGAAACTGGGCATGACCCAAGTTTTCACCGGTGAGGGGAATCAGGTTCCCGTGACGGTGCTCAAGGTGGACGACTGCCAGGTAGTCGCCGTCCGCAACGAGGAAAAGGACGGCTACGTCGCCGTGCAGCTCGGTGCGGGTAAGGCGAAGGTCAAGAATACGACCAAGGGTCTGCGCGGTCACTTCGCCAAGGCAAAGGTCGAGCCCAAGCGCAATGTCGCGGAGTTCCGCGTGGCGCCTGATGCGGTGCTTGAGGTTGGCGCGGAGCTTTCCGCTGCGCACTTCGTGCCGGGTCAATATGTGGATGTTACCGGGACGTCGATTGGTAAAGGCTTCGCCGGTGTCATGAAGCGTCATAACTTCGGTGGCTTGCGCGCCAGTCACGGCGTGTCGGTTTCCCACCGTAGTCATGGTTCAACGGGTAACAACCAGGACCCCGGCCGCGTCTTTAAGGGTAAGAAGATGGCCGGGCACATGGGCGCTCACCGTGTTACGACGCTCAATCTTGAAGTGGTTGAGGTCGATGAGGACCGTGGCTTGATTCTGGTTCGTGGTGCCGTTCCGGGCTCCGAGGGTGGTTGGGTTCTCATTCGCGATGCGGTGAAGCGTGCGGCGCCGGAAGGTCTGCCGTTCCCCGCGGGTCTGAAGAGTTCGGCGAGCGCCGCGGCAGCGACCGAGGCGGAGCCGGCTGAGGCACCTGCCGCCGAAGCTCCGGCTGAGGAAGAGAAGGACGCATAACGATGAAGGCCCCGGTTACAACTCTGGACAATAAGAAGGCCGGTGACATTGATCTCGCTGACGAGATCTTCGCACTGCCGACGCGCAAGGATCTCTTGGCGCGCATGGTTAATTGGCAGCTCGCCAAGCGCCGTGCCGGCACCCACAAGGTGAAGGAGCGGGGCGAGGTTTCTGGTTCGACCCGGAAGATTTTCCGGCAGAAGGGAACCGGTCGGGCTCGTCACGGCAGCATCCGGGCGAACATCTTCCGTGGCGGTGGCCAGGCGCATGGTCCGCGTGTACGCGATCACGCCTTCGACCTGCCGAAGAAGGTTCGCAAGCTGGCGTTGAAGACGGCGCTGTCGGCGAAGGCCGCCGAAGGCAAGCTGATCATTCTCGACGCTGCTGTCGCCAAGGAACACAAGACGAAGGACCTCCGTGGGCGTTTTGAGACGCTTGGCTGGGCCTCTGTTCTGGTGATCGGCGGAACGCAGTTGGATGAAAACTTCGCGCGCGCCGCACGCAACTTGCCGGGCGTCGACGTGCTGCCGCAGCAGGGCGCCAACGTGTATGACATTCTACGCCGCGATACCTTGGTCCTGACCAAAGATGCGGTTGAAGCGCTGGAGGCTCGACTGAAATGAGCAAGGGACGTGCTGTCCGTAAGGACGAGATCAAGGTGAGCGAGGCGCGCAAGTACGACTTGGTGGTTAGCCCGGTCGTGACTGAAAAGACGACCTTCGCTTCCGAGCATAATCAGGTGGTGTTCCAGGTTCCCCTGGATGCCTCCAAGCCGGAGATCAAGGCGGCTGTCGAAGCGTTGTTCAAGGTCAAGGTCGAGGCGGTCAATACGCTTCGGGCCAAGGGTAAGATCAAGCGCTTCCGTGGCATCATTGGTCGGCGTCCGGACACCAAGAAAGCCTATGTGACCCTGGCAGAGGGTCACTCCATCGACGTGACCACGGGGGTCTAAAGTCATGGCATTGAAGACATTCAATCCGGTAACGCCCAGTCTTCGGAATCTGGTGCAGGTCGATCGTTCGGATCTGTACAAGGGCAAGCCTGTCAAGGCGCTGACCGAAGGTTTGACGAAGTCCGGTGGACGAAACAACACTGGTCGCATTACGGCTCGCCGTATCGGTGGCGGTTCAAAGCGCCGGTATCGTTTGGTCGACTTCAAGCGTCGCAAGTTCGATGTGGTCGGGACGATCGAGCGGTTGGAATACGATCCGAATCGTACTGCGTTCATCGCATTGGTGACCTATGAGGATGGCGAGCAAACCTACATTCTGGCGCCGCAACGTTTGAAGGCGGGCGACAAGGTCGTCGCCGGCGAGCGTGTCGACGTAAAGCCGGGCAACGCCATGCCGCTTAAGTCGATCCCGGTCGGCACCATCGTGCACAACGTTGAGCTGAAGTCCGGCAAGGGCGGGCAGATCGCTCGTTCGGCAGGAACATATGTGCAGCTCGTCGGTCGCGACGGTGGTTATGCGTTGTTGCGTTTGAGCTCCGGCGAGGTCCGTATGGTTCGCGGTGAGTGCATGGCCACGATTGGTGCCGTGTCTAACCCGGATCAGGGCAACGTGAAACTCGGAAAAGCCGGTCGCAAGCGCTGGTTGGGCAAGCGCCCATCCGTGCGCGGCGTGGCCATGAACCCGGTTGATCATCCACATGGTGGTGGTGAGGGTCGCACTTCGGGCGGTCGTCATCCGGTAACCCCGTGGGGTCGGCCGACCAAGGGCGCAAAAACGCGTCACAACAAGAAGACGGATGGCCTGATTGTGCGCCGCCGTCATGCGAAGAAATAAGGGAGCTTGACCGTGGCTCGCTCGGTTTGGAAAGGCCCTTTCGTCGATGGCTATCTGCTCAAGAAAGCGGATGCCTCTCGTCAGTCTGGGCGCAATGAGATCATTAAGACCTGGTCACGTCGTTCGACGATCATGCCGCATTTCGTCGGTTTGACCTTCGGCGTCTACAACGGCCAGAAGTTCCTGCCGGTTTTGGTGACCGAACAGATGGTTGGGCACAAGTTTGGCGAGTTCGCGCCGACGCGTACCTACTACGGTCACACCGCGGACAAGAAGGCGAAGAGGGGTTAAGGACGATGGGCAAGAGTAGCGCACCGCGCCGGGTAGCAGAGAACGAGGCGATGTCCGTCGCCACGAATCTGCGCACCAGCCCGCGCAAGTTAAACCTGGTCGCCGCTTCCATTCGTGGAATGAGCGCCGAGGCAGCCTTGAACCAGCTTACTTTCTCCAAGCGCCGGATCGCGGTGGATGTGAGAAAGGTGTTGCAGTCGGCGATTGCCAACGCTGAGAACAATCACCAGCTGGACGTGGATAGGCTCGTGATAGCTGAGGCCTCGGTCGGCAAGTCTTTTGTAATGAAGCGCTTCCGGGCGCGGGCGCGGGGGCGCATGGGCAAGATTTTGAAGCCCTGGAGCCGCCTGACGATCATCGTTCGTGAGCGCGAGGAGACGGCGTAATGGGTCATAAGGTCAATCCGATCGGTCTTCGTGTCGGTATCAACCGCACGTGGGATTCTCGTTGGTTCGCAGACGGCCGCTATGGCGACCTGTTGCACGAGGATTTGCAGCTGCGCAAATATTTGGAAGAGCGTTTGCCGCAGGCCGGTTTGTCGAAGGTTGTCATTGAACGACCCGCCAAGCGCGCGCGGATCACGATTCATAGTGCGCGTCCCGGTGTGATCATCGGCAAGAAGGGCGCGGACATTGAGAAGCTGCGCCAAGATCTGCAGAAGATCACTGGCAGCGACGTGGCGCTGAACATCATGGAGATCCGCAAGCCGGAGCTCGATGCGAAGTTGGTCGCGGAGAATATTTCCTCCCAGTTGGAACGCCGTGTGGCTTTCCGCCGCGCGATGAAGCGTGCCGTTCAGTCGGCAATGCGCCTGGGCGCCGAGGGCATCCGTATCAACTGCGCCGGTCGCTTGGGCGGTGCGGAAATCGCACGGACCGAATGGTACCGCGAGGGCCGGGTGCCGTTGCACACACTGCGTGCCGATATTGATTATGGTGAAGCCACTGCGAAGACGACCTATGGCACCTGCGGCGTCAAGGTTTGGATCTTCAAGGGCGAGATTTTGGCCCACGATCCGATGGCTCACGAAAAACGCCAGACGGAAGGTCAGCAGGGCGTTCAACCGCGTGGTTGATTACGCACCGTTTGGAAGGGCCGCGAGGCTAGAGGAATAGAAAGATGCTGCAGCCAAAGCGTACGAAGTTTAGGAAGCAACATAAGGGCCGTATTCACGGCACCGCCAAGGGCGGTACCACCGTGCAATTTGGCGCTTATGGCATGAAGGCGATGGAGCCGGGCCGTGTATCGGCTCGTCAGATCGAAGCGGCGCGCCGTGCGATCACTCGCCACATGCGGCGTATTGGTAAACTCTGGATCCGGGTATTCCCGGATGTGCCGATCACCTCGAAGCCTGCCGAAGTCCGTCAGGGTAAGGGTAAGGGTTCGGTCGAGTGGTGGGCAGTCCGCGTGAAGCCTGGCCGGGTGCTTTTTGAGCTGGATGGCGTGACGCGCCCGATGGCTGAAGAGGCCTTCCGCCTGGCCGCCGCCAAGCTGCCGGTGCAGACAAAATTCGTCACCCGCTTGGGTGAAGGAGGCTGAAGATGAAGGCCGAAGAAATCAGGGCCAAGAGCCAGGACGAGCTTAAGGAACAGCTCGTCCAGTTGAAGAAAGAACAGTTCAACCTGCGGTTCCAGCAGGCGAGCGGACAGCTCGAGAACACCGCCCGTGTGCGTCAGGTGCGTCGCGATATTGCGCGTATCAAGACGACCTTGGGTGGGAAGCAAACGGCGGAAGCCGGGGAGTAAGGGTCGATGCCGCGTCGTGTTTTGCAAGGTGTCGTGGTGAGTGATAAGACCGACAAGACGGTGACCGTTCTTGTCGAGCGTCGCATCATGCATCCGCTGTACAAGAAGTTTATCAAGCGTTCCAAGCGCTATCATGCCCATGACGAGGTCAACCAGTACAAGGTTGGCGACGTTGTGCAGATCGAGGAATGCCGTCCGATTTCCAAGACGAAGTCCTGGAAGGTTATCAACGCTACCGGCGCCACTCAGGATGTAGCCGGCGCGTGATCGGCGGCACTCGGAAATTGGCTGAGATAGTAAGTTAGTAGAAAGGGTCCGGACCGATGATCCAGATGCAGTCAAACCTGGATGTTGCCGATAACTCCGGCGCGCGCCGTGTCCAGTGCATCAAGGTGTTGGGCGGTTCTAAGCGCAAGACCGCGGGTATTGGTGACATCATTGTTGTTTCCGTTAAGGAAGCGATTCCCCGTGGCCGTGTGCAAAAGGGAACGGTGCACCGCGCTGTGATCGTGCGCACAGCTTATGACATTCGGCGTCCGGATGGCTCTGTCATTCGTTTCGATCGCAATGCCGCGGTTCTTATTAATAAGCAGGGCGAGCCGATTGGCACGCGTATCTTCGGGCCGGTGACTCGCGAGTTGCGCGCCAAGAATTTCATGAAGATCGTCTCGCTGGCCCCAGAGGTGCTGTGATGGCCGTAAAGATGAAAGTTAAGAAGGGCGACCGGGTCATTGTACTGACCGGTCGCGATAAGGGTAAGGAAGGCGAGATTTTGCGGGTGATGCCTGCCGAGTCACGCGTTCTTGTCGCCGGCGTGAACATGGTGAAGCGTCACCAGCGTGCGACACCCACGAGCCAGGGCGGGATCGAGGAGAAAGAAGCTCCGATCCACGTCTCGAACGTGGCCCATATCGACCCGCGCGAGAAGAAGCCGACCCGTGTGGGCTTCAAAGTGGTCGAAGGCCGCAAAATCCGTGTCGCCCGCCTGTCGGGCGAGGCCATTGATTGAGCAAGGGCGGAGAGAGACCATGAAAGCGCGCTTGCGTGAGCATTACGAAACCTCCCTTCGGCAGAAGCTGATGGATGAACTTGGATACAAGAACGTTCATGCCGTGCCGAAGCTGGAGAAGATTGTTCTGAACATGGGTGTGGGTAAGGCCACTCAGGATTCCAAGAAGGTCAAGGCGGCCGCCGAGGAACTGACGACCATCGCGGGCCAGAAGGCCGTCGTGACCCACGCCCGGAAATCCATCGCCGGCTTCAAGCTGCGCGAGGGAATGCCAATTGGTGCGAAGGTAACCTTGCGTGGCGAGAGAATGTACGAGTTTCTCGACCGTCTGGTGACGATAGCGCTGCCGCGTACCCGTGACTTCCGCGGGTTGAACCCGAAGAGCTTCGACGGGAGCGGCAACTACGCCATGGGTGTCAAAGAACAGCTCATCTTCCCGGAAATCGACTACGACCGCGTGGACGAAATTCGAGGGATGGACATCATTATTTGCACCTCGGCGAAGACGGATGATGAAGCCCGTGCACTCCTGCGCGGTTTCGAAATGCCGTTCTCAAAAAGCTGAGAACGGGAGAGGGTAGAAAAAAATGGCAAAAAAGAGCGCTATTGAGAAAAACAAACGGCGTATACGCATGGCCAAGCAGCAGTCGAACAAACGCCAGGCCCTGCGTTCCATTGCCCGTAACCGTGAACTCGCACCTGAGGAACGGTTCGAGGCCTACCTGAAGCTTGCTCAATTGCCACGCGACGGATCCCGTATGCGTGTGCGCAATCGCTGCCAGCTTACAGGTCGGCCACGTGGCTATTATCGCAAGTTGAAGATGTCGCGGATTGCCCTGCGTGACCTGGCCTCGATCGGTCAGATCCCGGGCATGACCAAAGCGAGCTGGTAGGAAAGGAATCGCGCAATGTCGATGAGCGATCCTCTCGGGGATTTGTTGACCCGTATCCGCAACGCGCAGAGCGCGGGTCATACCACTGTAGTGGCGCCGAAATCGAATCTACGCCTGAACGTGCTGGCGGTGCTGAAGCGCGAAGGTTACATCCGTGACTATCAGGTCAAGGATGGTGAACCCGGCCATAGCACCATCAACATCGAGCTGAAGTACCATGACGGACGTCCGGTGATTCAAGAGATCGCCCGCGTTTCCCGTCCGGGTCGGCGGGTTTACTCCAAGATCAAGGAGCTGCCGCGCTACTTCAACGGTCTCGGTGTTACGATCCTGTCAACGCCGCGTGGCGTTCTTTCGGATCATGAAGCACGGGCACAGAATGTTGGCGGAGAGATCCTCTGCCGCGTCTACTAAGACGCGGGCGTGGATCCGAAGAAAGGCAAAGGGAATAGACTATGTCCCGCATAGGCAAAAATCCGGTCGAGATCCCGAGCGGCGTTGAGGTTACCCTCAATGGCGCTTTGGTAACGGCCAAAGGGAAGCTCGGGCAACTCAGCTTCAAGGCAACCGACGAGGTCGAGATGTCTGTCAACGACGGCAAGGTTTGGATAAAGCCTTGCAACGAGTCGAAGCAGGCGCGGGCTCTTTGGGGTACGACGCGCGCGCGAATCCAGAACCTCGTGCAGGGTGTCTCCGAGGGTTTCACGAAAAACCTGGAGATTACCGGCGTTGGTTATCGTGCGCAGGTTCAGGGCAAGGCACTTAACCTGCAGCTCGGTTTCAGCCATGACGTACTCCACCCGATCCCTGACGGGATTACGGTGACCTGCGAAAAGCCGACATCGATCAGCATTACCGGTGCGGATAAGCAGGTTGTTGGCCAGGTTGCCGCGGAAATTCGCGCATACCGTCCGCCTGAGCCCTACAAGGGTAAAGGTGTGCGCTATTCGGATGAGTACATCTTGCGCAAGGAAGGCAAAAAGAAATGAAGTCGCCAAACGAACTGCGCAAACGCCGCAAGTTGCGTGTGCGTTCCGCGCTTCTCAAGCACAGCAACGGTCGTCCGCGCTTGTCGGTCCATCGTTCTGGCCGTCATATTTATGCCCAGGTCATTGACGATGCTAAGGGCGTAACAGTCGCCTCGGCATCGACCGTCGATAAGGAACTGCGGTCCAGCGGTAAGGGCGGCGCAGATTCTGCCGCTGCTGCTGCCGTCGGTAAGCTGGTTGCCAAGCGCGCCACCGCCGCCGGTGTAAAGCAGGTCGTATTCGACCGTGGTGGCTTCATTTTTCACGGCCGCATCAAGGCGCTGGCGGATGCCGCGCGTGAAGGCGGACTGGACTTTTAAGGGAATCAGGTAATGGCACGAGCTCCACGCGAAGAACGCGGCCGCGAAGACAGCGATCTCATTGAGAAGCTGGTCGGAATCAATCGCGTCGCCAAGGTGGTCAAGGGTGGTCGTCGGTTCGGCTTTGCCGCACTGATGGTTGTCGGCGACGGCAGGGGACGGGTAGGTTTCGGGCATGGTAAGGCCCGCGAGGTCCCCGAGGCGATCCGCAAGGCGACCGAGGCCGCCAAACGCAGCATGGTACGCGTTCCTCTGCGCGAGGGGCGCACTCTGCATCACGATGTACACGGTCACTACGGTGCCGGGCTGGTCGTGATGCGGGCGGCCGAGCCAGGTACGGGTATCATCGCCGGCGGTCCGATGCGCGCCATTTTCGAGGCATTGGGTGTGCAAGACGTCGTTGCCAAGTCCGTTGGCAGCGCCAATCCGCACAACATGATTCGGGCAACCTTTGATGGTCTGAACAACTGTGCAAGCCCGCGTATGGTGGCCCAGCGCCGCGGTAAGAAGGTAAGCGACATTCTCGAAGGCCGACGTGACGCCGACGAGAGCGCGGCCTGAACAGAAGGACGTTGAAGATGGCTAAGCAAAGTAAAGCGACTGTGATCGTCACGCAGACCGGCAGTTCGATCGGCCGTCCAAAGGACCAGCATCAGACCTTGGTCGGGTTGGGCCTTGGCAAGATGCATCGCACGCGCGAATTGGAAGATACCGCTGCTGTGCGCGGGATGATCAATAAGGTCGCCCATCTCGTGCGCGTTGAGGGTGAAGCCTGAGTTTAAACGCTTTTAACTCGCCGTTTGGGCCGGGGCGCTTTGGGGCGCTGCCAATGATCCGACGGAGGGAATGGGAAGAATAAGATGAAACTGAACCAGCTTTCCGATAACGCAGGTGCCCGCAAGGAGCCCAAGCGCGTCGGTCGTGGCATCGGCTCGGGTCTTGGTAAGACCTCCGGGCGTGGTCACAAGGGCGCCAAGGCGCGCTCCGGCGCCGTGAACAAGGGTTTTGAAGGTGGCCAGATGCCAATCTACCGCCGGATGCCCAAGCGCGGTTTCAAGAACCTGTTCGGCAAGGATTTCGTCGAGGTCAACATCGGTCGTCTGCAAGAGGCGGTCGATGCGGGTAAGATCGACGCGAAAAAGCCAATCAATGCGGAAGTCCTGCAAGCTGCCGGTTTCTTCAAGCAGGTCCGTGACGGTGTTCGCTTGCTGGGTAAGGGGGAACTGAAGGCGAAGATCGACATCACGGTTTCGGGTGCGACAAAGGGCGCCCTAGCTGCGGTCGAAAAGGTCGGTGGTAAGGTGACGCTTTTGGCGGCGCCGGTTGTTGCCGAAGAGAAGAAGAAGAAAAAAGACGCCTGAGCAAAGCGCGTCAGCGCGGAAGGTGATGGGTAAATGGCCTCTGCTGCCGAACAATTAGCCGCGAATGTGAACTGGGGCGCCTTTTCGAAGGCGACTGAGCTGAAGAAGCGTATCTGGTTCACGCTTGCGGCTTTGGTCGTTTATCGTTTGGGGACATACATTCCCATGCCTTTCATCGATCCCGCTGCGCTGGGTGCTATTTTCCAGCAGCAGGGCGGTGGTATTCTTGGCATGTTCAACATGTTCTCGGGCGGTGCGCTTGAGCGTATGACGATCTTCGCTCTGAACATCATGCCTTACATTTCGGCCTCTATCATCATGCAGTTGATGACGGCCGTATCGCCGAAGCTGGAAGCGCTGAAGAAGGAAGGCGAGGCCGGCCGTAAGAAGATCAATCAATATACCCGTTATGGCACCGTGCTTCTGGCCGCCGTTCAGGCATATGGTATTTCCATTGGTCTTGAGAACATGCAGGGTCCCTCGGGTTCTGCGGTCATCGACCCAGGCATGCTTTTCCGTCTGACAACGGTGGTTTCGTTGACCGGTGGCACCATGTTCTTGATGTGGTTGGGCGAACAGATCACACAGCGCGGTATCGGCAACGGTATTTCGTTGATCATCATGGCCGGAATTGTGGCGAACCTGCCGTCTGCTTTGGCGGGAACGCTTGAGTTGGGTCGCACCGGCGCCTTGTCGACGCTGTTCATCATTTTCTTGCTGATCATGTCCGTCGGCGTGGTTGCTTTTATCGTGTTCATGGAGCGCGCGCAGCGTCGGGTGGTCGTGCAGTATCCCAAGCGTCAGGTCGGTAACCGCATGTTTGGCGGCGAATCCTCCCACCTGCCGCTGAAGCTGAACCCCTCGGGCGTCATTCCGCCGATTTTTGCTTCGTCCTTGCTGTTGATGCCTTTGACGGTCGCTGGCTTCTCCGGTGGCGCAGGGCCTGAGTGGCTATCGACGATCACGGCCCACCTCGGCCGGGGCGGTTCGCTTTACATGCTGCTTTACGGCGGACTGATCCTGTTCTTCACCTTCTTCTATACCTCTATCGTGTTCAATCCGGAGGACACGGCCGAGAATCTGAAGAAGCATGGTGGCTTCGTTCCCGGAATTCGTCCGGGCAAGAATACAGCCGAGTATCTGAATTACATTCTGACTCGCTTGACCTGTGTGGGCGCTCTCTACCTGACAGTGGTCTGTTTGCTGCCCGAAATGTTGATCTCGAGCTATGCGGTGCCGTTCTACTTCGGTGGTACGAGCCTTCTGATTGTGGTGTCCGTCACGCTGGATACAGTGGGCCAGATTCATTCGCATCTGCTGGCGCATCAATACGAAGGGCTGATCAAAAAGAGCAAGCTGCGGGGAAGGCGTCGATGAATATCATTCTCCTGGGCCCACCAGGGGCGGGAAAAGGTACACAGGCGAAACGATTGGAAGACGCTTACGGGCTGGTTCAGCTCTCTACGGGGGACATGCTGCGCGCCGAGGTTGCGTCCGGAAGCGTGCTCGGGCGGCAGGCCAAGGAGATTATGGACGCCGGCCAGTTCATGCCGGACGATTTGATGGTGGGTATGATCGAATCGAGGATCGGCCAGCCGGATTGCGACAAGGGTTTCATTCTGGATGGTTTTCCTCGGACTGAAGCTCAGGCGCGCGCACTTGATGTGATGCTGGCGCGCAAGGGTTTGACGCTTAACCACGTAGTGGAGCTAACGGTCGACGAAGCCGCTTTGATTGAGCGAATCACCGGTCGGTTCTCCTGCTCGAGATGCGGCGCTGGGTACCATGATCGGTTTCAGCTCCCCCGGGTTGACGGAGTTTGTGATTTCTGTGGCGGCACCGAGTTTAAGCGGCGCGCCGACGACAATGAGGAAACCGTGCGGGCACGGTTGGAGATTTATCATGCGCAGACAGCGCCGATCCTCCCGTACTACCGGGAGCGGGGCGTTTTGGATGCCGTGGATGGAATGGCGGACATCGACGAGGTGACACGACAGATCAAAGCTGTCCTGCACTGAGACGAAGACGTTTCGCGGTGGTTGACAGGGCGCGGCGGAATCCTATAATCCGCGCACCCGGAGCCGCCCGTGTTCGGAACGAGCGGCTATTGCCGTTTTTGGGTGGCGATACGGGAGCAAGGGGCTTTCGTGTCCCCAGGTGGATTAACGCAAGGTAAGAGGAGTTCGACGTGGCACGTATTGCTGGCGTCAACATTCCGACGAACAAGCGGGTGCATATCGCTCTGACGTCGATCCATGGCATCGGTCGCACGAAGGCCGTGGATATTTGTGGTCAGGTGGGCATTCCCGAGGAACGTCGGGTAAACGAATTGACGGACGACGAGATCGTTCGTATCCGCGAGACCATCGACCGGGACTACCTGGTGGAAGGCGATCTGCGCCGCGAAGTAGCGATGAACATCAAGCGTCTGATGGACCTCGGCTCTTATCGCGGACTGCGTCACCGCAAGGGCTTGCCCGTGCGGGGTCAGCGCACCCACACCAATGCCAGGACTCGTAAGGGCCCGGCTAAGGCAATTGCCGGTAAGAAGAAGTAACCCTGACGGATTGCGTCGGACGAAAGGTTAAGGAATAAACCATGGCCAAGGCCCCGCAGAAGATGCGCCGTCGCGAGCGCAAGAACATCAGTTCTGGTATTGCGCACGTGAATGCGAGCTTTAACAACACGATCATCACCATCACCGATGTTCAGGGCAACGCGATTGCCTGGTCGTCGGCGGGCGGGCAGGGCTTTAAAGGCTCTCGGAAATCCACGCCCTATGCGGCTCAGGTGGCGGCGGAAGACGCTGGCCGGAAAGCCCAAGAGCATGGGATGAAGATCCTTGAAGTCAATGTAAAGGGCCCGGGATCCGGCCGCGAATCCGCACTGCGTGCGTTGCAGGCCGTTGGCTTCCAGATTACGGCGATCAAGGACGTAACGCCAATTCCGCACAACGGATGTCGTCCGCCGAAGAAGCGTCGGGTTTAATTCGTTTATCGCCATCGGCCTAACTGCCGTTGGCGCTGGGGCGGCTTAGAGCGGCCCTGATAGTCACAGAGTGTTATGAAGGTAGGCGACGCCATTTTGGGCCGTCGCCTCCCGTATTAGAGAGGCAGTAGGTTCCCATGTCCCAGTCGGCTATCAAAGAACAGACACAGGCCTTGCAGAAAAATTGGACCGATTTGATCAAGCCGCAGAAGCTTGATGTTCAGTCGGGTCATGATGCGACGCGCTTTGCCAAAGTTGTTGCCGAGCCGCTGGAACGCGGTTTTGGCCAGACGCTCGGCAATGCGTTGCGGCGCGTTCTGCTGTCGTCCCTGCAAGGTGCAGCGGTCACGTCTATTCAAATCGACGGTGTCCTGCATGAATTTTCTTCGATCCAGGGTGTCCGCGAGGACGTGACAGACATCGTCTTGAACGTAAAGCAGATTGCTTTGCGTATGCACGGTGAAGGCCCCAAGCGTATGCGGTTGCGCGCCGATGGCCCGGGTGAGGTTTCTGCAAGTCAGATAGAGGCGGGCCATGACATTGAGGTCATGAATCCTGACCTGGTGATCTGCACGCTCGATGATGGCGCGCGGCTCGACATGGAATTGACGGTCGATACCGGCAAGGGATATGTCGCAAGCTCGATGAACCGCCCCGAGGATGCGCCGATCGGACTGATCCCGGTCGATGCGGTTTTCTCGCCGGTACGCCGGATTGCCTACAAGGTTGAGAATACGCGCGTTGGTCAGGTAACCGACTACGATATGTTGACCATGGAAGTTGAGACCAATGGCGCGGTTTCGCCGGAGGATGCCGTGGCATTGGCCGCGCGTATTCTGCAGGACCAATTGCAGCTTTTCATCAACTTCGAGGAGCCCCAGGCACGGGTTGCCGAGGACAAGGAAAGCGAACCCCCGTTCAACAAGAACCTGCTTCGCAAGGTTGATGAACTGGAGCTGTCCGTCCGTTCGGCAAACTGCTTGAAGAACGACAACATCGTCTACATCGGCGATCTGGTTCAGAAGACGGAAGCCGAGATGCTTCGCACGCCGAACTTCGGCCGCAAGTCGCTGAATGAGATCAAGGAAGTTCTGGGGCAGATGAGCCTGCATTTGGGAATGGAAATCCCGAATTGGCCGCCCGAGAACATCGAGGAACTCGCCAAGAAATTGGAAGAGCCCTACTAAGTAAATTGATATCGGGTCACGGTGACCCAAGCCCTTCGTACCGCAAAGGAAGCCTGGAGTTTCGGGCGTGGCGGGCGAGGTGGTTGCGAAATCGGCTTCGCGCTGCGATGCCAGGATTAAGAGGAGCTAGAGGATCATGCGTCACGGATTTTCCGGTCGTCGTTTCAATCGTACCACGTCGCATCGCAAGGCGATGTTTGCCAATCTCGCCAACGCCCTGATCAAGCACGAGCAGATCAAGACGACCCTGCCCAAGGCAAAGGATCTGCGACGGGTAATCGATCCCCTGATCACGCTGGCAAAGCGCGGCGACCTGCATGCGCGCCGTCAGGCTTTTGCGCAGTTGCGCGATGACGCCATGGTCACCAAGCTTTTCGATATCCTCGGCGAGCGCTACAAGGACCGTAAGGGTGGATACTCTCGCGTTCTGAAGGCTGGGTTCCGCTATGGTGATGCGGCGCCGATGGCCGTCATCGAGCTCGTGGATCGCGATCCGGAAGCCAAGGGCCTGGACTCCGGCCCGGTACAGCTTGCGGACGACGGCGATGAGGCAGAGGCCTGAGTTCGGTATCGAGGTCGGTCAGAATTGATCTGAGAAAGGCGGTCCTACCTGGACCGCCTTTTTCCTTTTCTGGCGCCTTTGGATTGCCTAACTGTTGAGCTGTACTTTGAAAGTGTAGAAGCACTGACCAAGGGACCCGACGTTAATGATCAAACTTTCACCGATAGCCCTTCTTGGCTCGTTGTTCATGATGCTGCAGGTTGTGAGTTGGGGCCCGGCTAGCGTGCTGGCGCAACAAGTGCCGTCCAGTCAGGAAGAGATCCAGCTTTCCTTTGCGCCGGTGGTTAAAAAGGCCGCGCCTGCTGTCGTAAACATCTTCACGTCCCGGGTTACGCGCAGTCGGCCGTCGTCGCCGTTGTTCGACGATCCCTTCTTTAAGCGTTTCTTTGGCGACACTTTCAAAGTTCCCGAGAAAGAGCGAAAGCAGAATGCTCTTGGTTCCGGTGTGATCGTTGATCCATCCGGTCTCATCATTACGAATCATCACGTAATTGCCGGTGCGGACGAGATCAAGGTCGTCTTGGCGGACCGCCGCGAGTTCGCCGCAGAACTGATAGTCGATGATGAGCAAACCGATTTGGCGCTCTTGAAGGTGCAATCCGGCGACGAACTGTTGCCGTTCCTGGAGTTACGGGATTCGGATGATATCGAGGTCGGTGACTTGGTGTTGGCGATCGGCAATCCCTTTGGAGTAGGGCAAACGGTAACCAGCGGAATTGTTTCGGCCCTTGCGCGGACGCGGGTTGGGATTAGCGATTTCAATTTCTTCATTCAGACCGATGCAGCCATCAATCCCGGAAACTCCGGCGGCGCTCTGGTGACCATGGATGGTCGCCTGATCGGCATCAATAGCGCGATCTATTCGCGCAGCGGAGGTTCCATAGGTATTGGTTTTGCGGTGCCGTCAAACATGGTCCGCACCATCATTGCCAGCGCCGGGATGGGGGGACGGGTGGTGCGCCCCTGGCTAGGCTTTGTCGGGCAAGACCTGTCGCTCGATTTGGCGGAAGGATTCGGTCTACGACGGCCCGGCGGCGTTGTGGTCAACGAGGTGTTCAAGGGTGGGAATGCCGAGATAGCAGGCTTGAAGAGCGGCGATGTCATTCTGGATGCCGGTGGTCAACCGGTTCTTGATCTTGAGAGTCTGCGGTTCCGGATCGCCACGGGGAAGATGGGCTCGATGATGCCATTGCGCGTGTGGCGGCGGCAAAAGGAACTGCTGCTAGAAATGAAACTGGACCCGGCACCGGATAAGCCGGAGCCGGATCAACGTGTCATGGATGGCAGCAACCCGTTGGCAGGTGCCAAGGTCGCCAATCTATCGCCCCGCCTTGCCGAGGAGATCGAGCTACAGGGGGCCTGGAGCGGCGTGGTTGTGTTGGGAACCTATCGCGGCAGTCCGGCCGCACGCAGTGGGCTGAAGCCCAGGGATATTGTCGTTCAGGTGAACAAACGCCGAGTAGAATCCACTGAACAGTTACAGAGTTTGCTCGCGGAGGGAGGACCTCGTTGGCAAGTGCAGATTGAACGAGGCGGCAGGTTGCTTTCCCTCGATGTAACTTTCTAGGACTTAGATTGATGGCCGGGCTCTTCGATTCCAACGCGCCAAGGCCGCTCGCCGACCGCTTGCGCCCGGCACGATTGGTCGATGTGGTTGGGCAGTCGCATTTGTTGGGAGACGAAGCACCGATTGGTCGAATGGTGGCGCGTGGCCGCTTGACCTCCTTGCTGCTTTGGGGGCCGCCGGGTTGCGGTAAAACGACGATTGCGCGTTTGCTGGCGGAAGGATGCAGTTTGGAGTTTGAGCCGTTGTCCGCGGTTTTTTCCGGTGTTGCAGACCTGAAGAAGGTCTTCGAACGAGCCCGGCAACGTCGTACCGGCGGGCAGGGCACACTCCTTTTCGTCGACGAAATACACCGTTTCAATCGTGCACAACAGGATGGCTTTCTCCCTTATGTGGAAGACGGAACAGTCATTCTTGTCGGCGCCACGACCGAAAACCCGTCATTTGAGCTTAACGCCGCTTTGTTGTCGCGCTGCCAGGTTTTCGTGCTCCGCCGATTGGACGATGAGGCTCTGGAGGCTCTGCTCACGCGCGCTGAGGGAGAGTTGGGACACGCCCTGCCGCTTGATGGTGAGGCTCGCAGCAGTCTTAGGGCCATGGCCGACGGCGATGGTCGGTATCTGCTTAATCTTGTCGAGGCGATCGAAGCTGCGGGCAGCACTGAGGCGATGAACACCCAAGCACTGACAAATCTGGTTCAAAAGCGCGCGCCGGTTTACGACAAGAACCGGGAAGAACACTATAATCTTATTTCCGCCCTTCATAAGTCGCTGCGCGGTTCGGATGCGGATGCCGCCCTTTACTGGTTTGCACGCATGCTGGCAGGAGGTGAGGATCCAAGGTTCATTGCCAGACGGCTCACACGTTTTGCTGTCGAGGATGTAGCTCTCGCCGATCCGCAAGCCGTCCAGCAGGCTCTTGCCGGGTGGCAAACCTACGAACGGCTTGGGTCGCCTGAGGGCGAGTTGGCACTGGCTCAGGTCGTGCTTTACCTGGCAACAGCACCAAAATCCAATGCGAGCTACAGCGCTTTCAAGGCAGCAAGCCGGGCGGCTCGGGACACAGGGTCGCTAGCGCCGCCACTGCATATTCTCAATGCACCTACGGGGTTGATGAAGGATCTGGGTTATGGGGAGGGGTATGCCTACGACCATAATCAGAAGGATGGCTTTTCCGGGCAGAACTATTTTCCCGATGGAATGGAGCGGCAGGAATTTTATCAGCCTGTCGAACGGGGATTTGAGCGGGAAATCCACAAGCGCCTAGCCTATTTTCAGCGTCTGCGCGCGGAAAAATCAAAGCGGGATAGCAAGGATTAGTGCGGTTTTGTCGTCATTCCTTGGGTGCTTATGCACTGAGGCGAATGCAGTTATGACTCTTTCGCCCTTGTTCCCCGTTCATCCCGGAGTATGGTCCGCATTAGGACAGATTGTAGAAATCTGCTGGCCTTGATTGGCCAGGACTTCTTGGAGGCAATAAGTACAGATGGCAGACTATACGGTCCCAGAGCGCCAACATGTGGTTCTGGTTACCAGTGATTTGCAGCGTGACTTTCTAGAGCCCAATTCGCCCCTGACGCGCTGTTCGGCTGGACGATGCATAGGTCAATGCGCAACGGTGGTATCGGCTTTTAGAAGGGCTGGATTGCCCATCTATCACAGCGTCCGCTTTTTTCTGCCGGACGGATCCAATGTTGAGCGTTCTCGCCGCCAAGCGGTCGAAGAGGGCATGCGCGTCCTCATGCCGGGAACTTCCGGTGCTGAGCTAGTGGACGGAATTGCACCCGATGGTCATAAGCGTTTGAACGCGCTGAAGCTTCTGGAGGGAGACGCTCAGGAGCTTGGACCAAATGAATGGGCCTTTTGTAAACCGCGTTGGGGCGCGTTCTATAGCACCCGGTTGGACGAATACGTTCGTAAGGGAAGCGCCACCACAGTGGTTGTGATCGGCAGCGATTTTGAATGTGGCGTTCGGCCCACGGTTTATGAAGCCTGCGCCCGGGACTACAGGGTCATCGTGGTGCCGGATGCGGCCGGTTGTCAGGTCGATGATATCGCGTTGAATCAACTAGGCCGCTTAGGTGTCTATCTGATCGGCGCGGATGCCCTGTCCCTGTGGCTGGCGAACCCGCGCTCAGAGCAGGGAGTGGCTTGATCCCGGCGAAAAAGCAAGCCACCCTGACGACCTGGATTCTCGGCACTCTTGGAGTGAGCTCATGAAAATTGTGCTGGCTGTGGCCGCAGGCGGGGCCCTGGGGGCGGTGGCCCGCTATTACTCCGCTGGTTTCGTAGGCCGATTGATCGGCCTGGACTTCCCGTCCGGAACCTTGGTGGTCAATATCCTGGGCTCCTTCCTCATGGGACTCCTTGTTGAGTTGTCAGCGCTTGCCTGGTCTCCCTCGCCAGAGCTTCGGGCCATGATCGCCGTGGGCTTCCTCGGCGCCTTCACAACTTTTTCGACCTTCTCCCTCGACGCCGTATTGCTGTTGCAGCGAGGCCAAGTTCTGTCTGCCGGTGCCTACGTGCTGTTATCGGTTTTCTTGTCCATAGGCGGGTTTGTGCTGGGCCTCTATCTGGTTCGGAGCCTCCTCGCATGACAGGCGTCGAGAACAGAAAAGTCGCAGACGGAGAAGGTGATCAGCGTCTCGATCGCTGGTTCAAGCAACACTATCCAAACCTTCCTTTTGGGAAACTGGCTAAGTTGCTGCGTACCGGGCAGATTCGCGTCGATGGAAAGCGCGCAAAGAACTCAACGCGCCTGGAAGCCGGTCAGATCGTTCGTATTCCGCCACTCGAAGCAGGTGATCTCGGCAAGGGAGACGCACCGACGGTCCGCGATACGCCGCGTGTCATCAGCAAGGCCGATCAACGCATCATATTGGACCTGCAAGCTGCGGTGCTGTTCAAGGACGATTGGGTCCTCGCCATCAACAAACCTGCCGGACTGGCCGTCCAAGGAGGCACCAAGCAAAACCGGCACGTGGATGCTTTGCTGGATCATTTGCGTTTTGATGCGAGCGAACGGCCGCGTCTCGTTCATCGACTGGATAAGGATACCAGCGGTGTTCTACTGCTGGCGCGAAGTGCGGCGGCGGCGCGTAGCCTAGCAGCGGTTTTCCGGGGCAAGGATGCGGAGAAAACCTACTGGGCGATCGTGGTTGGTTTGCCGCGCCCCAATGAAGGGCGCATCGAGGCGGCACTCACGAAAGGGGCGGTGCCAAACGCTGCCGGACAAGGTAATGAAAGGGTGTGGATCGATCCCGAAGAGGGACAGCGCGCGGTGACGCTCTATCGAACTCTCGATCACGCGGGGAAGAAAGCGGCTTTGTTGGAACTGCAGCCTATTACTGGGCGTACACACCAGCTCAGGGCCCATTGTGCCGGGCTTGGGACGCCTATTCTGGGCGATGGCAAGTATGGCGGTGCGGACGCCTATATCGAGGGGATGACGTTGCCGCGTCGCATGCATCTTCACGCGCGCGACATCAGTTTGCCACATCCTTCTGGTACCGGTTCTCTGTTGCGGATACACGCTCCGCTATCCGCTCATATGGTTGAGAGTTTGGGGCTACTTGGGCTTGATGGAACTTCATAGAAGACGGAATGTGTGAAATTGACACTGGTTGAACGGTTACATGGCTTCCGCCTGATCATTTTTGACATGGACGGTACGCTGGTCGATAGCCAGCATCACATCGTATCCGCCATGGGTGAAGCCTTTGGCGGTGTCGGCTTGCCGCCGCCGGATGGCGAGGCTGTTCGCCAGATCGTCGGATTGACGCTCGAAGACGCATTCTTGCGTCTGGCCCCCGCGGATACGCCCTTGTCGGTTCACCAGGAACTGCAGGTTCTCTTTAAGCGGGCCGCCATCGCGCAGCGTGACGTCCCTGGATATCAAGAACCGCTTTACGAGGGCGCTCGGGAGATCATTCATCAGTTGGATCTACCGGATGTTTGTCTGGGGATCGCCACCGGCCGACCGCGTCGTGGTGTCGACTTCAGCCTGGCGCTCCATAAACTTGAAAACCGCTTCGTAACGATCCAGACGGTGGACAGCAATCCGGGAAAGCCGCATCCCGGTATGGTTCAGCAGGCCATGGCCGAAACCGGAGCAGATCCCGAGGAAACGGTTGTGATCGGCGATACCTCATACGATATGATGATGGCAAGAGCGGCCGGTGCGGCCGCAATTGGCGTCACCTGGGGCTACCACGCCGAGGAAGCATTGCTTTCGGCCGGCGCGCAAGCGTTGGCTCGGGAAATGGCGGCGCTGCCGGCGATACTGGCTGGATTTAGGAGGATTGGTTCATGCGCTTGAAGCATTTTTTTATCGGGTTTCTGGTACTGATTGTTGCTGTACTGGTTGCCGGATACGCCGTCATTAGCAGCCTCGATATCAATCAGTATCGCGACGAGATAATCGCGCAAGCCGAAAAGGCCACGGGTCGCAAGGTGCGGATCGACGGCCAAATGAATCTCAAGGTTTCCTTGACGCCGGCAATTGTTTTGAATGACGTCGGGCTCGCCAATGCGGCTTGGGGCGACGCGCAGGAAATGATGTCAGTTCGCAGGTTCGAGCTTGAGGTCGCATTGCTGCCGCTGCTTTCCAGCCAGATACAAGTCAAGCGTCTGGTAATTGTCGAGCCGACTATTCTTCTTCAGACAAACGAACAAGGGGACGGGAACTGGGCTTTTGATCTGGGCGAAGAGAAGAGTGTTGGTTCTGATAGCGGTTCCGGCGGTGACGGTGATATTCAAGCCAGTGTTGATGAACTCCTGATCGAGCAGGGTCGGCTCATTTTCAAGGATGGCCAGAGCGGTGAAACGCTCTCCTTGACGCTCGACCTAGTGCGAGCGACGGCGGCGGGCGTTGATACGCCGGTCGGGATCGAGGCGGCGGGCAGTTATCAGGAAGTGCCCTTTGCCGTTAACGGCACCTTGGGTTCCTTAGCGCAACTCACCAACCCGGATGCTCTTAAGAGCTTGGCGTTGAAGGGGAGTGTCGGGAGCGCAGAGTACTCGGTCGAAGGCAAGGTCGGGCAGACTCCGGCTGGACCTCAGGCGGACATCTCGATGACCTTCGTAGCCAATTCATTGGATGATTTCGCGAAGTTGTCCGGCGCCGAACTGCCGCCGATCCTCGATATCAATATTTCCTCCAAGATCGTGGCTGAAGGGCAGAGCCTACGTCTCAATGATTTGCAGGCGAAGATTGGCAACAGCGACTTGACCGGGAACCTGGCTCTTACAAGTGGAAAGACGCCCAAGATCACGGGTGTTCTCCAATCCGAAAGCATAGATTTACGCGACTTCACAGGGCCTGCAAGCGAGCGTGAAGGTGCCGCTGAGGCCGTGGATAGCTCCCCCTATGTTTTCAAGGAAGAGCCGTTTGACCTGCAAGCACTTCGCACGGCGACTATGGATGTAAAGTTAGCTGTCGGCTCTTTTGTTCTGGATGAGAAGGTGGCGCTGGAGCAAACGCAACTCGCTCTGGGTTTGCAGGACGGCAAACTGACCGTGACACCGCTCAAAACCCTATTTGGTGGGGGGCAAATCACTGTTGAGACCCTCCTGAATGCAGCTCAGAAAAACCCAAGCTTCAATTTAGGCTTCGGTGCGGCCAACATCGACTACGGTCGAATTCTGCGCGAGCAGGGTATCTATGAAAAGATGCAGGGTACCATTAGCTCCAATCTGGATCTGACAGGTGCGGGAACCTCTCCTCGAGCGATCGCATCTTCCTTGAATGGCAAAATTCTGATTGAGGGTGGTGAAGGTGTGCTTGACGACAAGCTGCTCAAGGTCCTGACTGCCGGTTTGGGTGATCTCCAGAACCTCTTCAACAAAGACGAAAGCAACAAGCTCTATTGCATTCTGGTCGACTTCGACGTTGAAAATGGTCTGGCCACCAGCAATGCCATTGTCATTGCCAGTGAGGTGCTGACGGTTTCAGGGGCGGGGACCATTGATCTCAGAACCGAGAAGCTTGACCTGCTTTTCGATACCCAGACCAGTCAGGCCAGCCTTGCCAGCCTTGCGATACCTTTCCGGGTCGGCGGCACGCTAAAGAATCCCAAAGCGTCGCCGGACGTGGCCGGAGCAGCGGCGGCGCTCGCCAAAGCCGCGGGTGTAGCCATCAATCCGGTTGCCGGTATCGGGGCTATCGTCGGCCAGCAAACCAGCACCAGTGGTGGTGCGACCGGCGCCGATGTTTGCAAAGTGGCGGTCGAAGAGGCCGGTACCGTCCAACCATCGCCAACGGGCGGTATACAGGAAACCATCACCAATGCGCCTAAGTTGCTGCAAGATACGTTAACGGGCGGCGCGTCGGGCGGCACGACTGACGGGAGTAGCGGTGGCAGTAATCCGGTTCAGGGTGCGACAGAGGGGCTGAAAAAGCTCTTTGGGAATTGATGCATGCTGCCTGGTTACAAGTCTGCCGACCGTTTCTATGAGAGCGCGATAGCCGAGCCGTCGCCGGATGGCAGTCGCGTCCTGCTCGATGGCCGACCTTTGAAGACGCCATTGCGTGCGGAACTGCGACTGCCGACTTTCGCCATGGCGCAGGCTATTGCGGAGGAGTGGAACAGGCAGACCGAGAAGATCAATGTCTCGGACATGCCATCGATGGCATTGGCTTGCACGGCACTGGACCGAATAGCACCAAATCGCGAGGAGATGGAGGCAACGCTGCTGTCGTACGGAGGGAATGACCTTCTGTGTTACTGGGCGGAGGGGCCAGCATCTCTTCTTGAGCGGCAACGAAAGGAATGGCAGCCCATTCTTGATTGGGCAGCCGGCGACCTGGGTGTTGAACTGACGGTCTCTGTCGGCGTTATCCATCAACCACAACCAAAAGAAGCCCTGCAAAAGATTTCGGAAATACTTTCAGCATTGGATGATTTTCGGTTGGCGGCCTTGTCCAGCATCGCCGCTGCGACAAATTCGCTGCTTGTTGGATTGGCTATGCTCAAAGGGCGTCTGGGGCCAGACGAGGCATTCTCCACGGCGGAACTTGACAGTTTGTATCAACAAGAGTTTTGGGGTGCTGATGCTGAGGCGGAGAGGAACAGAAAGGCATTATTAAAGGAATTACAAGATATTAAGAATTTTATTGAATGTATTTGATTAATTAAAAATTAAATCAAAATTGTCGGACTTCACGAAAACGTGAACGAAAAGCTTGCAAGGATTCATATGTGATGCGTAAACTTTTGACCGTAGCGAGGTCGTGGTTTCACGCCTGGCCGGGATTTCCTGTTTGTCGCTTTGGGAGAGGAGATGAGCAGGAACTCCATTCGGACCCGACTGGTCGTCCCCTTCGGTAGCTGGGTCCGTCCTTCGAGAGCCCATTGAGAGGGTGTTCTCTAATATCCGACCGATAGCGCAAGTAAGTGGCGCTATCGGTCGTTTTTTCTTCCCCTTCCGTTCATTTTGCGACGCAGCGCTGATGCTTGGCGTGACGGCGGGACCGTGCTATCAGCAAGCACGACCTTGATGACACAATTCCTTCATGGGGGACCGCATGCATGCAGGACATAATCCGTCAGCTTGAGGAAAAGCGTGCCGCAGCCCGTAGCGGTGGGGGCGAGCGTCGCGTCGAGGCGCAGCATTCCAAGGGGAAATTGACAGCCCGCGAGCGGATTGAAGTTCTGATGGACCACGGGTCCTTCGAAGAGTGGGATATGTTCGTCGAACACCGCAGTCATGACTTCGGGATGGAGACGCAGCGTGTGCCGGGTGACGGCGTGGTGACGGGCTTTGGTACGATCAATGGTCGGCCCGTTTTTGTATTCAGCCAGGATTTCACTGTTTTCGGCGGCTCTCTTTCGGGCGCTCACGCAGAAAAGATCTGCAAGGTTATGGACCAGGCAATGCGGGTTGGCGTGCCAGTAATAGGTTTGAACGATTCCGGCGGTGCGCGCATTCAAGAAGGCGTCGATTCACTTGCAGGCTATGCCGAAGTGTTCCAGCGAAATGTGTTGGCGTCGGGTGTCGTGCCGCAGGTCTCGATGATCATGGGGCCTTGTGCCGGTGGTGCGGTTTACTCACCTTCCATGACCGATTTTATCTTCATGGTCAAAGATAGCTCCTACATGTTCGTCACCGGGCCGGACGTGGTGAAAACCGTGACTCACGAGACCGTAACGCACGAAGAGTTGGGTGGGGCAATCACGCATACCACGAAGTCTGGTGTGGCGGACCTGGCTTTCGAGAACGACGTCGAGGCGCTGATGGAACTGCGCCGTTTCATGGGGTTTTTGCCCGGTTCTAACCGGGAAGAAGCGCCGCTGCGGCCGACCGAGGATCCGGTGGATCGCGCCGAACATTCGTTGGATAGCCTTGTGCCAACCAATCCGAACAAACCTTATGATATCAAGGAGCTAATCGAGAAGGTCGTGGACGAGGGCGAGTTCTTTGAACTTCAGCCAAGTTATGCCGGCAACATCGTCATCGGGTTCGCACGTTTCAACGGTCAATCCGTGGGCATTGTCGCGAACCAGCCGATGGTGCTGGCGGGTTGTCTGGATATCTCCTCCTCGATCAAGGCGGCTCGCTTCGTCAGGTTTTGCGATTGTTTCAACATTCCGATCGTGACTTTTGTCGATGTTCCCGGATTCTTGCCGGGCACGGCGCAAGAGTATGGAGGCATCATCAAGCACGGCGCCAAGTTGCTTTTTGCCTATGCGGAAGCAACAGTTCCGAAGGTTACGGTTATTACGCGTAAAGCCTATGGCGGCGCTTACGATGTTATGGCGTCGAAGCATTTGCGTGGCGACGTCAATTATGCCTGGCCCACCGCCGAAATCGCTGTCATGGGTCCGAAGGGCGCCGTGGAGATAATTTTCCGGCAGGATGCGGGAGATCCCGAAAAGATCGAGGCCCGGACGGAAGAGTACCGCAAGAAGTTTGCCAATCCTTTCGTCGCTGCATCGCGAGGCTTCATTGACGATGTGATCATGCCGCGCAATACGCGGCGGCGCATCTGCAGGGCGCTTTCGATGTTGCGGGACAAGCAACTCGAGAACCCACCGAAGAAGCACGACAATCTCCCGTTGTAGTCCGCTGTCAGCTTGCAAGGAAGCATCCAACCGATGAGCCAGAAGAAACCCTTCGACAAAATACTGGTTGCCAACCGTGGTGAGATTGCCTGCCGGGTCATACGTTCGGCGCAGCGCCTGGGTATCAAGACGGTTGCCGTATATTCCGAAGCGGACGCCGGGGCCCTGCACGTGGAGATGGCTGATGAAGCTGTTCTCATCGGACCGGCAGCGGCGGCGGAATCATATCTGGTTATCGAGCGGATAATCGAAGCCTGCAAGAAAACCCAAGCCCAGGCCGTTCACCCGGGATATGGCTTCCTATCCGAGAACACGGCCTTTGCCGAGGCCTTGGCTAAAGCTGGTATCGTCTTCATCGGCCCGCCGGCACCTGCCGTTGCCGCGATGGGCGATAAGATCGAATCAAAAAAGCTCGCGGCCAAGGCGGGGGTCAGCACGGTGCCCGGTACGATGGGGCTTATTGCGGATGCTGATGAGGCCGTAAAGATCTCAGGTGAAATCGGTTATCCGGTGATGATCAAGGCATCGGCTGGCGGCGGCGGCAAGGGCATGCGTGTCGCCTATGATGATGCGCAGGCAAAGGAAGGATTTCGCTCGGCCCAGAACGAGGCGCGATCCTCCTTCGGTGATGACCGAATTTTTATCGAAAAGTTTATCGAAGAACCGCGTCATATCGAAATTCAGGTGTTGGCCGACAACCACGGGAAGGTTTTGCATCTCGGCGAGCGCGAATGCTCCATTCAGCGCCGCCACCAAAAGGTTATCGAGGAAGCGCCGTCGCCGTTTCTTGACAAGAAAACGCGATCGGCAATGGGCGCACAGGCGATAGCGTTGGCCAAAGCTGTGGATTATAGCTCTGCCGGTACCGTTGAGTTTATCGTCGATAAGGACCGCAATTTCTATTTTCTGGAGATGAACACGCGATTGCAGGTCGAACATCCGGTTACCGAAATGGTGACCGGGATCGACTTGGTGGAGTGGATGATCCGCGTGGCTGCGGGCGAGCCGCTGGCTTTGGAGCAGGAGGACATCGGCTGGAAGGGATGGGCCATTGAGACCCGGGTCTATGCCGAGGACCCGAGACGCAATTTCCTTCCGTCCATCGGTCGTTTGTCACGCTACCGCGAGCCGGAGGGAGATGGCGTGCGCGTCGACAGCGGCGTTGTAGAAGGCTCCGAGATTTCCATGTTCTACGATCCCATGATCGCCAAGCTGGTCACTTGGGGCGAAACCAGAAACAAAGCGATAGACCGTCAGCGGACCGCGCTTGGTTCGTATTACATTCGCGGCATCAACCATAATATGGACTTCCTGTCCGTAGTGCTGGGCCAAGAGCGGTTTCGTGAGGGGCGTCTGACCACGAATTACATAGCTGAAGAGTTCCCGGACGGTTTTGAAGGTATCTCCCCAACAGCGGAAACAGAGAATCTGCTGGTGGCCGCCGCGGCAGTGTTGCGCTTCATTCGCGAAGAAAGGGATGCCGTGATCTCCGGTCAGGCGGTGCCCAACGATTGGGTGGCGCGTTACGGCTTGACGGAAAGGCCGATCTCCGTGATGCGGAAAAGCGAGGACTTTTGGGTCGAGTTGGAGGGGCATAGCTTGACCGTCAGCACGTCCTGGCGACCAGGAGATCTGCTGTTCAAAGGCCGGATCGAGGGGCAGCCGGTAGCGGTTCAATTGGATCGCAGAGGCCCTGCAGACCGTCTATCGCTGGAAGGAGAGGCTCTGGAAATACAGGTGCTGCGGCCTCGTATCGCTGAGTTGGCACGACTGATGCCGGTCAAAGCGCCGCCCGATCTCTCCCGATTCCTCCTGTCACCGATGCCGGGGCTTCTGGTTTCCGTCGCGGTTACCGAGGGTCAGGAGGTCAAGGCGGGCGAGGAACTTGCGGTGGTCGAGGCAATGAAGATGGAAAATATCCTTCGTTCGGTAAATGATGGTGTGGTTTCCAGGGTTTGCGCAAAGCCGGGTGACAGCTTGGCTGTGGATCAGGCCATCCTGGAGTTTGAGTAGCCGATATCCGAGTGAGACCCCATGCAGCAGCTCGAACATCCGAGCGAGGAAACCTGGGACGAACGGCGCCTCTGGTTCGAGGAACACCGTCAAGCAGCAGCAAGCCAGGGAGTCGGTCGACTTTCCGAGCAAGCGGAAGCACTGGTAATCGAGATGCAGACGACGTTCTGCGCCGGTGCCTGGGCCGCAACCGTTTTGCTCGCCGCCGCTGTGGTGGATGCGCAGGAATTTCATCGCGGGTATCCGGAGAGTCGATCGTCGGGGGATCGCTCCTGGCTGCGGGGACTGCGCAACAGTCTTCTACATGAGAATCGCAGTCAGCCAGCCTTCACGATCGAGGATCATTGGACACGACGTGAAGAGTGGGGGCGCCATGCCCGGCGTGCCGTGCGGATGGCATTCGATGTGCTTTATGCACTGAACCAGGGAGGGCGGAGGAAATGAAAGCCGTCACCGCAATTGTTTCCGGGCGCGTTCAGGGAGTCTGGTTCCGCGCTTGGACGAAAGAACAGGCAGGCGAGTTGGGGCTTAGCGGTTGGGTGAGAAACCGGCGCGATGGTACCGTGGAAGCGCTGTTATGCGGAGATACCGCGTCGGTTGATCGCATGCTTGTGTTGCTGAAGGAGGGGCCGCCGTTGGCGAAGGTTTTTGCGGTTGACTGTCAGGTGTGGGCAGGGGATATCCCGGACGATTTTACTCAAATAGCCACGCTTTAAGATCTGATGTCATCTTGATCTTGTAGCTCTATCTCGTGGCGACTACCATATATCGCGTTTAAATCAAGGAGACTCCATGTCCGCAGCTAAGATCGAGAACGGCGGAAAGATACAGCCTGTGCGCTTGGCGGATGCGCTGTCCGAGCGGTATCTCAACTATGCGCTCTCGACCATCATGGCGCGTTCCCTGCCAGACGTGCGCGACGGGTTGAAGCCGGTCCATCGCCGCTTGCTATACGCTATGCGGCAACTACGCTTGAATCCGGATTCACCCTATAAGAAGTCGGCCCGCGTGGTCGGTGACGTCATCGGTAAGTTTCACCCGCATGGTGATCAATCCATCTACGACGCCCTTGTGCGCTTAGCGCAAGATTTTGCCTTGAGGTTCCCGTTGATCGATGGCCAGGGGAACTTCGGCAACATTGATGGGGATAACGCGGCAGCCATGCGCTATACGGAAGCGCGGCTGACAGCTGTCGCCGAGGCGTTGCTTGCGGGTATCGATGAGGACACCGTTGACTTTCGGGCGACATACGACGGCGAGGGCCTGGAACCGGTCGTTCTTCCGGCGGCCTTTCCGAACCTGTTGGCGAACGGCTCTCAAGGTATCGCGGTGGGGATGGCAACATCGATTCCGCCGCACAATGTCGAGGAAATTTGCGATGCACTTCTGCATCTGATCAAGAGCCCAAACGCAACGATCGAGAAACTCGTAGATCTGATGCCAGGTCCCGATTTTCCAACCGGTGGCCTGTTGGTTGAAGACCGCTCCGCATTGGTTGAAGCATACCGCACGGGCCGAGGTTCATTCCGCGTCCGGGCGCGCTGGGAGCAGGAGAATATCCGTGGTGGCGGTTATCGGATCATCATCACAGAAATTCCTTTCCAGGTGCAAAAATCGAAGCTGATTGAGCGCATTGCCGACCTTCTGCATCAGAAGAAACTTCCGTTGCTGGCCGACGTCATGGATGAATCGGCCGCCGATGTTCGAATCGTCTTGGAGCCGCGTAGTCGCAACGTCGAACCAGAGATGCTGATGGAGCACCTGTTCAAGCAGACAGATTTGGAATCACGGTTCGGCTTGAACATGAACGTTCTGGACGCAAGCCACACACCCAGTGTCATGGATCTGCGTCAGGTTCTGCAGGCTTTCCTCGACCATCGGCATGAGGTGCTTGAGCGCCGGACCCGACACCGCCTGGGGCAGATCATCAAGCGTTTGGAAATGCTTGATGGGTATCTGATTGCTTATCTGAACCTTGATGAAGTTATCCGGATCATTCGCGAAGAGGACGATGCCAAGGCCTCATTGATCGCCGCATTTGATCTGACTGAAGGGCAGGCTGACGCAATCCTCAATATGCGCCTGCGCAATTTGCGTAAGCTGGAGGAGATGGAAATCCGCAAGGAGCACTCTGCTTTGTCCGAGGAGCGCGCCGATCTGGCGGCGCTACTGGAGGACGAACCGAGGCGGTGGCGTGTAATCTCGGAACAGATTGCCGATATTCGCAAAACCTTCAGCAAAAAAACCGATCTCGGGCGCAGGCGCACTCAGCTTGCTGAAGCACCGGCCGACATCGTCGTTCCCTTGGAAGCGGTCATTGAACGCGAGCCGGTGACAATCCTGTGTTCCGACCGTGGTTGGATACGTGCCATGAAGGGGCACATGGATGACCTGTCGAGTGCAAAGTACAAGGACGGTGATCGCGAGCGCTTCGCGCTTCACGCCCATACGACGGATAGATTGTTGGTCGTCGCCACGAACGGACGAATTTATACCCTCGGGGTCGACAAGTTGCCGGGCGGTCGCGGTTTCGGAGAGCCGGTCCGTTTAATGATCGATCTACCCAATGACCATGATGTCGTATCGTTGCTGGTTCACAAACCGGGGGGACGGTTGCTGTTGGCTTCGTCGGACGGACGTGGATTTATCGCAAAGGAAGATGATCTGATCGCCCAGACCAAGAATGGCAAGCAGGCCCTCAATGTCAGCGGTGAGGTTGAGACGCAGGTTTGCCGCCGGATTCCGGAAACGGCTGATAGTGTCGCGGTGGTTGGTGACAATCATAAACTCCTGGTATTCGGGCTTGATGAGTTGCCGGAAATGTCACGCGGGCGCGGCGTTATGTTGCAGCGATACCGCGATGGTGGGCTTGCCGATGCACAGGTGTTTCAGCGATCGGAAGGCTTGAGCTGGACGATGGGTGGAAGCGGCGAGCGGACACGTACCGAAACCGACCTAACGCCGTGGTTGGGTAAACGCGCTTCTGCGGGTCGATTGCCGCCGCGTGGCTTTCCGCGCAGCAATCGGTTCGACTGATCGTCCTCATTTGCAGAGGATGTATACTGGGGCTATGCAGATGCCTGGGCCATGCTATAAGGCATGAATAAAGACCGTGGAACGAGCGTACACGACGCTCTTTCCTGCCAATAGAGGAGGTATTCAATGACAACATATGCAGCCGGACAGCCAGCACTTTCTGCTGTGATTTGGCCCGCTTCCGACGGAGCTTCAAAGGCAGCGCGTGCGCTTCTCCTGGTCGTTGTCGGCAGCCTAGCACTGGCCGTTTCGGCCAAAGTAAAGGTGCCATTCTATCCTGTAGACATGACCATGCAGACCTTTGTCGTGATGGTCCTGGCTATGGCCTATGGCTGGCGGTTGGGGATGGCGACGGTCGCGCTCTACCTGGCCGAAGGATTGATGGGGTTGCCGGTATTCACCGGAACGCCGGAGCGCGGTCTGGGCCTTGCCTACATGCTGGGTACGACAGGCGGGTACCTTGTCGGAATGCTGGTTGCGGCCGGTATCGTGGGGTGGCTTGCCGAACGCGGGTTTGACCGCAACGTCGGCTCCACGTTGGTTGCAATGATGATCGGCACGTTTGTGATCTTCGCCTTGGGCCTAGCTTGGCTTGCCAGCCTCATCGGCTTCGACAAGGCCATCACCTTCGGGTTGATGCCCTTCTTGTATAGTGAAGCTTTGAAGATCGCTTTGGCGGCAGTGCTGATGCCGTTGGCATGGAAACTCATGGCGTTGCGCTGATCGGAAAAGTGGGTTCGTCGAATAGGAATTTTCTATCCGCGTTGCAGCATTGTAGATTCGATTTTACGGTAATTTTTACCGGATTCTGTTAGAAAGGGCGGGCTTATACCCGCCCTTTTTTCCTTGCATTTATGTCAGGTTCCGTACTTGTTCCCGCATTTTTGCTGCAATGCGGCATTTTTATGCTCAAATTGCCATGAAACAGCTTTGCTTTTCCAAGACGGTCTTATAGCATCACACCCGATCGCAAGTTCGGTGATTGGCAGGGGTCGGAGCACAACAATAAAATCGCTCCGAGGCTGATAGAGCGGACTTAGGCGTAGTCTAAATGGCACGTAATAAAAAAAACCACGGGAGGTTTAACGAATGAAACGGCGCGATTTTCTTAAAAATGCAAGTGTTGCGAGTGTTGGTGCGGCAGCGGCGGCTTCCACCGCTTTTCCCGCTCCGGCAATTGCGCAGCAGCGCATCGATATGGCGATTGTGAGCACCTGGCCACGCGATTTCCCGGGTTTGGGAACCGGCGCGCAGCGTTTTGCACAGCGTGTTTCGGACCTGACCGAGGGGCGCATCAACGTCCAGTACTTTGCGGCGGGCGAGCGCGTTGGCGCGTTCGACTCTTTTGACGAAGTTGCTTCCGGCAACGCGCAGGCCTATCACGCGGCCGACTATTACTGGAAGGGCAAACACCCGGCTTGGGCTTACTTCACAGCGGTTCCTTTCGGGCTAACCTATACCGAAATTAATGCCTGGATTCGCTTCATGGGCGGCCAGCAACTTTGGGACCAATTGGCTGGAGACTTCGGCCTCAAGTGCCTGATGTGCGGCAATACGGGCGTGCAGATGGGCGGTTGGTTCAACAAGGAAATCAACACGGCCGATGACCTCAAAGGTCTGAAGATGCGTATTCCTGGGTTGGGCGGTGACGTCTTGGCCAAGTTGGGCGCGTCTCCGGTTTCACTCCCCGGTGGCCAGATTTATGAGAACCTGATTTCCGGCGCCATCGACGCAACCGAGTGGGTTGGCCCCTGGAATGACCAGGTCATGAAGTTCTACGAGGCTGCCAAGTACTACTACTATCCGGGTATGCATGAGCCGGGCGCGATGTTGTCGCTGGGTATGAATGCATCTTGGTGGAGCACGCTTTCCAAGTCGGATCAGCTTGCCATTGAAGCGGCTTCCTCGATGGAAAACGATGTCATGATGTCCGAGTTCAACGCTAAGAACGGTACATCTCTGACACAGCTCATCAAGGAGCAGGGTGTCCAGCTTCGTAAGTTCAGTGATGAGATTTACGATAGCTTCGGCGAGGCAGCTGATGAAGTGTTTGACGAGGTCCGCGCACATAGTGACTTGGCGAGCACCGTCCATGATAGCTTTGTAGCGGCTCGTGCCGACGTTGGTGGATGGGGTAACCTCGCCGAGGTCGCCTATATCACTCAACGTAACCGCGTCCTGGGCGTCTGAGCTTAAGGCTATTTCATGAAGTAGGGATGGAGCCGTGAACGGCTCCGTCCCGCTCATGGTATGAGAACTCTGAAATCATGTCTGTAGATCTCGACGCTACGCGGCCTGCCGCTTATGCGGATGAAAGCTATCCGTCATGGGTTTTGCTGTTGCGCGCCCTGACGTGGTCGCTGACGGCTGTCGTGCTTTTGTTTCTGATCAACAACTACCTTATTTTCTGGCGTGGCTGGCCGGGGGTCACCGGGCTTATGGGAGACCTGGGGTGGCTCGGCGCGGATTCGAAGGGTAAAGATCTGACCGGTGCGCCCTTGTTTCAAGCAAGCGCGCAGACGCTCGGTTATGTTCTCGCAGTGTTAGGTTGTAGCTTTTATGCCTTTCGGTCGAGCAGGACGCGGTTGCGCACTGATGTGGAGCGCCTTTCCGGCGTTGCCGCCTTTATCGCGCGTGCCGCCTTCTGGTCCGTTCTACTGATCGGATTGGCGGACGCCGCCATATCATTCCTCCGGGTTGAAGGCTTTCTTGAGAGCGTTGTCGGGAAAGGCCTCTCTGACAGCTTGGGCCGCCCTCAGTTTCGCGGAGATTATGTGCATTACCCACTGATTGGGGCCTCGCTGGTAATTGCGGCCTTGACCCGGGGTATCAGCTTTATCTGGCTTGCGACGCTGGTCGTCTTTGCTGAACTGCAAATCGTGGTGGCGAGGTTCATTTTTTCCTATGAGCAGGCATTTATGGGAGACCTCGTGCGATTTTGGTACGCGGCGCTATTCCTGTTCGCCAGCGCTTACACTTTGATCGAAGGTGGGCACGTCAGGGTCGACGTGCTCTATACGCGCTTCACGCCGCAACGCAAAGGCTTGGTGAATGCGTTGGGGGCCTTGTTGCTCGGGATTCCTCTTTGTTGGGTCATCCTGATCCGCGGCATGTGGGAAAAATCGTTCATTATCAATAGCCCGCTACTGAGTTATGAGGTCACACAGTCTGGCTTCGGTATGTACAGCAAGTACCTAATGGCGGGGTTCCTGGCGATTTTTGCTGTGACCATGATGATTCAGTTCGCCAGCTATTTATTGGAAGGCGTAGCAGACGCCAGGGATGAGCCCGGCCGTCGTGACCTTGACAGCGAGGCGGGCCACTAAGGCGCGCGTTTAGGATACAATCATGGAACTTTTCTTCCTGGCTCTGCTCATCCTAATCATGGCCTCTGCTTTGGCATCGGGTTTTCCCGTGGCTTTTGCTTTGCCAGGGTCGGCGATCCTGACCATCGGCGCAGCTGCGGCGGCGGGATACCTTTTTGCTGGAAATGCATCCGAGTACTTTACGCAGGACGGGCCTATCCAATGGCTGAGTGCCGGTGTTACCAACTTCCGTGGCGTCTACTGGGAAGTTGAACGAGATACTCTGATCGCCATTCCCCTGTTCGTTTTCATGGGGATCATGCTCCAGCGGTCGAAGATCGCCGAGGACCTGCTCGTCACCATGGCCCAGTTGTTTGGCCCAATACCCGGTGGCCTGGGTATCTCCGTTGTGTTTGTGGGTGCGCTTCTTGCCGCGACAACCGGGATCGTCGGCGCCACGGTCGTCGCCATGGGTTTGATTTCTCTGCCTGCCATGTTGCGTAACAATTATTCCAAAGCCTTGGCGACGGGCACTATCGCAGCCTCCGGTACGCTTGGGCAGATCATCCCGCCTTCGATCGTCCTTATCATTCTGGCTGACCAGTTGGCGAGCGCTTCGGATCAGGCAAGCACGGCTCGGAAAGCAGCCTACAAGCTAGCGACTGGCGAATTTTCGATGCCGTCCGAACTGGATGTGGTCTCAACCAGCGCAGGTGACATGTTCCTGGGTGCCTTCATCCCGGGCATCTTGTTGGTCGGCCTCTATATGGTCTTCATTCTGGTCGTCGCCATCATCAGGCCAAAGCTGGCGCCTGCAGTCCATTATGAAGGAAAATACGACGCCCGCTTCGCCATCAATGTGGTGTTGTCGCTGGTGCCGCCGCTGGCGCTTATTGTCGCCGTGTTGGGGTCAATCCTGCTTGGTATTGCAACTGTCAACCAGGCAGGTGCCATCGGCGCCGTTGGTGCGACGATCATGGCAGGTTATCGACTAAAGGAAGGGGAGAAAGGCGCCTACATCCCGGCGGTTCTCGCCGTCTTGTCGCTCATAGTCATATTCGTGTTGTTGGCGTATTTCGATCTGAACATCAAGAGTATGGATACGCGCGATGACTACATAGGTGTCACTCTTGCTCTGGCGGCCGTCGCGGTCTTCCTGTTCGCGGTTTTGTGGAGCGGCTGGCGAACAATCAAGATCGGTGACACGCTTAAGGGAGTGATGATCGACACCGCGAAGACCACCTCGATGGTTTTTATCATCCTGTTGGGCGCCGCGATGTTGACGGCCGCATTCCGCGCCTTTGGCGGTGAAGAGCTCGTGCGTGAGTTCTTGACCGGCTTACCGGGTGGTTTCTGGGCACAGTTCTTTGTTGTGATGGCCGTGATTTTTGTCCTGGGGTTCTTTTTGGACTTCATCGAAATCGCGGTTGTCGTGGTGCCGATCGTGGCGCCCATTCTCCTGGCCGATCCGGGTGCCAATGTCACGGCGGTCTGGCTGGGTGTAATGATTGGCCTCAACATCCAGACGTCGTTTTTGACGCCGCCCTTCGGTTTCGCTCTCTTTTACCTTCGTGGAGTGGCTCCGCCCATCGTTAAGACGCTGCACATGTACAAGGGCGTAGTGGCCTTCATCGGATTGCAGCTTGTGGCGCTGGTCATTGTGGCGTTCCTGCCAAGCTTGGTGAATTACCTTCCAAACCGGGTCTACCTAACGTCCGAAACCGCACCGCCGCCTTTGAATCCGCGTTTGCAGGCCTGCATAGAACAGAACCTCTTCACCTATTATGACGAGGAGGGTGATAGCTTGCGCGCCAGTATCGCAGCTGCGCGCAATCTTGATATCGGGGCGCTGCCCAAGGATGATCAGAGTGATCTGAATGCAGCTCTGGAGAAGGCGTCGGAGATTTTCGAGAGGGTCGCGGCGGTCCGTGCGGCCCAAACCGCCATCGACGCTTACCTGCCCGAGTACAAAGACCTGCATCTCAGTGTGCGCGCCGCGCAGGCGGACATTATCAAGATCAAAGACGAACTCAGCGATTTGAACCAAACCTTAACGCGAATCTCGCGCGCCGAGGAACCCAACACCCAACGGATCGAGCGGATCAAGAGCAGGATCGCCGAGTTGGAAGCTATGTCCGACACGACCTTGGCAAGCATTCCGGATATCTGGGAAGAAAAGCACGCGGCCTATGTGAAGCTGGCCAATGAGCACAAGAAGCAACTCAACCTTTATCGCCGGACGTCTGACGGCTCCTACGAGGCCGTGGCAGCTATCAAGATTAAGATAGACCAGACCGACGCCTTGGTGGCTCTTGCCGATGATATGACAGCGCTTGAAAACCTGTTGGCTTCCAGTTCATCGGAAGAAGCCCAGGATCGTTTGAAGGAACTGGAAAGCCGTCTCAATGAAATCGATGGCACAAGCGACATCAAATCGCAGCTATCTAAGGCGCGACGGGAGCTTCGCAAAGAAGGTACCGATCAACAGGAGGTCGCGGAGCGGCTGGCTGCTGCGCTGCAAGCTTATGATGGCGAAGTTGCTTGGCGTCAGAATGCACAAGGAGCGCTGTTGTCGGGTTTAAGTGCCTATGAAGGCGCGATCAAGCACAACCTTGGTTTGCGTCAGCAAAGCCGCTTGCCGGATGACATTGCGCTGGATGTGGCCGCCTGCCGATCACACCACAACGATGTGTCCCTGAGCTTCTGATTTCCTGAGGTTTTGACACGGGGGCTTGCGTCGTATTGATCAGCCGCGGGTCCGATATTCCGGAGGGGACGTTGGGCCCGTAGTGCTTTGATCAATCACGAGGGGGCTTGGTTTGGCGCCATTGGCCGCCCCGAAGTTCCTGGAGTGGTTGAAAGCGGTCCTTGTAGGCCATTTTACGGCATTCTGGAATCCAGTAGCCCAAATAGACGAAGGGCAGGTGTCTCGTCCGTGCTTCAGAAAGCGCCCAGAGCACCGCTTGGGTTCCCAAGCTCCGCCTCTCTTCATCCGGCTCAAAGAAGCTATAGACCAGGCTTGGACCATCTTGGAGCCAGTCAAACAACAGACAGGCAAGCAACTTTCCGCTGCTTGTCCGAAACTCCGCTATCTGTGTATTAACAGGGGTGTCCTCAACCATGTTGCGGTAATCGCTAGCCGTCATCCCGGACATCTCGCCGTCATCATGTCGAGAATCGAGATAACGCCGGAACAGCGCGAAATGTTCGGCGGTAGAAGCAGGTAGCACCAACGTCGTTTTCAAGTCGCGGTTTCGGCCCATGATGCGTTTTTGACTGCGAGTCGGCGCAAAGCCCAAAGCGTCGATGCGCACCGGGCGGCACGCGTCGCAATTGCGGCAAGCCGGGCGATAGACATACCGCTGGGACCGTCGGAACCCTGCCCGTGACAATTCGCTGTACAGCTCTGTTGTTGCGGCCGTTGGCTCCAGCACGGTGAGAACCTTGCGCTCCATTCGACCGGGCAGGTAGGGGCAAGGAGTCTCGGTCAAGATGTGTAGCGGTTGGATGCGCTGGGTGCCGGATAAGCGATCAGGGCCAGCCATTGTCTCTCACCTCACGCTTGATAGCTGCGCAGCCTGCTGGCCCGTACAACCACCGTACCGGCAAGAAAATCGTGCAGGCAGCGTCGCCTCGTGTTGAGGAAAGCGACCACTAGGATCAACCAGGTGCTGGGCATGACTGTTGCGAAGAAGATAGCGCTGTGGAGAAAGCCCTGAGCCATCGACGCCGGACTGCCGTTCCAAGAGCGTACTTCCAGATCAAACAGCGCCATCGCCGGAGATGCGCCTGTCTTCCCAATGAAATAGCTGTGATAGAGCAGTGGTAAGAAGGCAGCCATCAGAATGCCTAGGGGGACTGTAAGAGGCGTAAGGGCGAAGAATGAGGCCACCGTCAATAGCCCGACCACTCCCCATAGCGTAACGCCGAGAAAGAACAGCACTATCATGTCCAAAAACCAAGCCAGAGATCGGCGCAGAGCCAGCCCGTCATAGAGTTCCGGATGCTCAAGAGCGTCGGGCGCTTCACCTTCCCAGGCTGCATCGCCCGTTCGGGCCGGGAAATGCAGTTTCATCGGTAAATGCCCATCTCTCATCCCACGCATCATCTTTCATAGGTAGTGGGAAAATCCGGTCAGGCCAAGGCCTGTTCGACGTCTGCTATCAGATCGTCAACGTCCTCCACCCCGACCGAGAAACGCACAAGACCGTCGTCTATGCCTAGCGCGGCCCGACGATCCGGGGGGATCGACGCATGTGTCATGATAGCTGGGTGCTCGATCAGACTCTCGACGCCCCCCAGGGATTCGGCAAGTGCGAATAGCTCGACCCTTTCCAGGAAGCGTCTGGCTGCCGGCAATCCGCCTTTCAGGACCGCTGTCACCATGCCTCCGGCGCCGCCGGTCATCTGGCGGTCGGCCAGGGCTTTCTGCGGGTGACTGTCGAGCCCCGGATAATACACCCTGTCGATCTCCTCGCGGCTCTCCAGAAATTTTGCCATCTTCAAGCCATTGCTCGAATGACGTTCCATGCGCAAGGCAAGTGTCTTCAAACCGCGGAGCACCATGAAGGAGTCAAAAGGTCCTTGCACCGCGCCGACGGAATTTTGCAGGAATGTCATCTTCTCGACCAGCTCGGGGCGGTCGCCGACCACCAGAACCCCGCCAACGACATCGGAATGCCCGCCCAGGTACTTGGTTGCCGAGTGCATCACCATGTCAATGCCATGATCGAGGGGACGTTGGATGTAGGGCGAGCAGAAGGTGTTATCGCAGGCCGTGATGATGTCGTGCTTTTTGGCCAGGGCAGCGACGGCTTCCAGATCCACGAGCTTCAGGAGCGGATTGGTGGGGGTCTCTATCCAGATCAATTTTGTTTCAGGGCGGATTGCTGCCTCTAGCTTGGAGATATCGCTGAGATCCACGTAGCTAAAATTCAACCCTGCGGACTTGTGCCGAACCCGCTCAAACAGGCGATAGCTGCCGCCATAGAGGTCATCCATGGCAATCACGTGACTTCCGCTATCCAGCATATCCAGAGCCGTTGCTATGGATGCCAGGCCAGAAGCGAAGGCAAAACCGGCAACGCCATTCTCCAGATCTGCGATGCATCGCTCATAGGCAAAGCGGGTAGGGTTGTGGCTTCGGCTGTACTCGAAGCCTTTGTGAACGCCGGGGCTTTCCTGAACATAAGTCGAGGAGAGCGAGATCGGTGGCATAATGGCTCCGGTCGTGGGGTCCGGGCTCTGACCGGCATGGATGGTCCGCGTGGCGAAGGAAGGACGGTTTGGTCGCTTTTTTTGTTCTGTCATCTCATCCTCAAACGAAGGTGATTAAGCAAGTCCATACGGGTAATTAAGCCAAGAAACTGCCGACCGCTCATCACAATGGCGACATGTCCCCGATGGAAGATAGGTAGCAATTCGCCAATGGGGCTGTCTTCGGATACGACCTCTAGCTGGCTGGTCATTGCCTCGCGGACCGGCGTCTTGAACTGAGCCTCGTCGCCAAAAACCTTCAGCAGGATGTCTTCCTCGTCCAGAATGCCGACAACCTTGCCATCGTCGTCGAGCACCGGAAGCTGGGAAATATCGTAAAGTTTCATACGGCCATAGGCCATCAACAGCGTATGATCGGGTGCGGCTACCACTGTGGCCCGATCCGTATGCCGCCGTGAGATAAGATCGCGCAAGTCGCCGGTCGGTTCGCGTTCGAGAAATCCCTGATCCAACATCCAGTAATCGTTGAACATCTTCGAGAGGTACTTGTTGCCGCTGTCGCATACAAAAGTGACGACCCGCTTCGGTTCCGTTTGTTCACGGCAGTACCGAAGCGCGGCGGCGATCAAGGTGCCCGACGAAGACCCGGCAAGGATGCCTTCTCTGGCCAAGACATCCCGGGCTGTCAAAAACGCCTCTTTATCACCAATGGTGTAAGCCTTCTTCACCCGTGTGAAGTCAGCGATGGGCGGCAGAAAATCCTCGCCGATTCCCTCCACCATCCAAGAACCGACATCGCTTGATATCTCACCCGTCTCGACATAGTTCGTCAGGATGGATCCTTCCGGGTCGGCCAGGATCATTTCCACCGCCGGCGCATTCTTTGCAAAGAAGTTGGATAGGCCGGTAATAGTGCCGGCCGATCCAACGCCGCAGACGACGGCATCAAGCCTGCCATCCATTTGCGCAAGGATTTCTGGGCCGGTCGTTGTCTCGTGAGCAAGGGGGTTTGCGGCGTTGCCGAATTGGTTGACGAAAAACGCGCCTTCCTCCGCGGCGATACGCTCGGCCATGTCCTGATAATATTCAGGGTGCCCCTTACCAACGTCCGAGCGGGTCAGAACGACCTGTGCGCCCAATGCCTTCAGGTGGAATATCTTCTCCTGAGCCATCTTGTCCGGCACGACGATGATAAGGCGGTAACCTTTTTGCGCGGCGACCAGTGCAAGTCCCAGCCCGGTATTCCCTGCGGTTGCCTCGATCAGGGTGTCGCCGGGTTTGATATGCCCTTCGGCTTCAGCCGCCTCGATCATCGACCGGCCAATACGGTCTTTGATGGAGCCGCCGGGGTTCTGGTTCTCAAGCTTCAGATAGAGCTCGCACGGTCCGGTATCGATATGATTGATGCGGACGAGCGGCGTGTTGCCAATGGCCTCCATCACATTCTGAAAAACCGGAGCGGCGGCGGTACTCTGGGCGGTCATTAATCGTATATCCTTCGGTGGCCTCGCGGAGGGATTCGCTTGCAGCCCAAATCTAGGGACGCGACCGGTCTATTGCCAGTCCGGGTTTGCCACAACCGTGAAGATAATGGGAAGGAGGCTCGTTTGAGATCCCTAGCGCACCGGTTCGTCAATGGAGCGTGTGGAAAGGACCCTTGTGCGGAACCCGGCGCTCTGCATGCTGGCGACGATCTCCTTCACGTGATCGGCGTTACGCGTCTCGATGATGATGTCGATCTCCGCATTTCGAACCGGGACGTCCTGGAACAGCCGTTGGTGATTAACCTCGATGATGTTGCCGCCGGCATCGCCGATGATGCCAGCAAGCTTGGCAAGCACGCCGGGCCGGTCGGAAATATCGATGCGAAGCCGGGCCATCCGACCGTCGCGCACCAAGCCGCGGGTCAAGACGGCTGAAAGGATTCGTACATCAATGTTGCCGCCACAGATGATGGTTGCGACCTTCTTGCCTGCAAAGCGTTGAGGGTGTGCCTGGATTGCGGCGATGCCCGCGGCGCCCGCGCCCTCGGCGACGACTTTTTGCTTCTCGGCCAGCGCAAGAATAGCGCTTTCTATGGCGCTTTCATCCACGAGGATGATGTCCTCGACCAAATTCTCGATAATCCTGCGGGTTACCGTGCCAGGATTCTTCACGGCGATGCCGTCCGCCAGGGTTTGTCCGCCGCTGATTGGATTCAGGTTATGAATTGCCTGGTACATGGACGGATAAAATTCTGCCTCGACGCCGATAATCCGGATGCTTGGCTTGATGGCTTTCGCTGCCGTGGCGATGCCCGACACGATGCCGCCACCGCCGATAGGGACCACGATTATCTCCAGGTCCGGGTGATCCTCCATAAGTTCCAGCCCGATTGTGCCTTGGCCGGCAACGACCAGTTCGTCGTCATAGGGGTGGACGAAGGTGAGGCCTTCATCCTTTGCAATCTGCCGGGCCGCAACGGCCGAGGCATCAAGCGTATCGCCGTTCAGCACAACGCGGGCTCCGAAGGAACGCGTTCGTTCAACCTTCGTGATCGGTGCGAAATCAGGCATGACGATCGTTGCGGGAATGCCCATCCGTTGGGCATGATAGGCCACGCCTTGGGCGTGATTTCCCGCCGACATGGCGATGACGCCTTTCTTGCGTTCGGCTGCCGTCAAACTGGAAAGCTTGTTGATAGCGCCACGTTCCTTGAAAGAACCCGTGGCCTGGAGGTTCTCCAGCTTGAGGACGAGATCGCAGTTTAACTCCTCACTCAAGCGCGGAGACCGTACTGCGGGCGTGCGTAGGATATGTCCATCGATCACCTGGGCAGCCGCTTTGATGTCATCAATTGATACAGGCATTGGGGCTACCCCTTGGTTGCAGTGTTTGACCGTGCCGAAGGTTCAACAGGGCTCCGAATTCCAGAATGGTCTCTCGACAGTAGCAGTTATATGTTTACTGAACTGGAGTGAGCAATAAAGCTGGACCTTGCGCTGTCGTCTTGCCGACCAGTTTTACATAATGGCCGTCGCGCCACCTAGTGACGAAATTTCCATAGTAGGGCGACAGCGGGTTGTCGGACTGGCCCGGCGCAATCATGAACAGCGATTGATCGAGGTTTGAAAGATCGAAAAGCGCACGCAAGGCGGCGCCGTGCCGATGTTGAAACATGCGATTTGGATCGGACCAACCGAGTGCAGTACCGCCCCGACTTACGGTGTCGTCCCAGCCATCGGTTTCGATTGCCAGGGATAAAGCATCGGCGACTAATGGGACGCGCCCAAAAACCGGGTGCTGGAATGGGGCCAGATGAAACTGACCCCACCGCCATTGCCGCCAATCGCCGCCCAAGCGTGATCGCAGTTCGTCTAGTGACTGCAAAAGCGCTGTTGCGATTTGCTCTGTGCAGGCTTCATGGATGTGGAGCGTGGAAACGTCGTCACACCATTCAGGGGCTTCCTCGAGAATACGTAAGATGAGCCGTCGATCGGGACGCGCAAGGTCGTCGAAAGCGGTGCCGACTTCGTCTGCAATCAAGGCTCTCATTAAGTGCCGCATCCAGGCTGCGAAGATCAGGGGCTCCGGACGGTCGCGGCTCATTCTATGATCCCACGCCGCAAGCGCCGTGATTTCGGGGCGCTGGCGATCCTTTTCCGATAGCTGTGAAAGCAAAAGGGGCAGTAGATCGCGCGCGGTGATGGAGAGGATATCAAGTTGGATGGCGGCGGCCTCCATTGGATTGAAGCTTTGCTGCTTCGCCAAACGTTCCGCTATCCGTTCAAAGCGCGCCGGATCGGGGAAGTATCGAGACAGGAGATAAGGATAACCGTCTCCGGCAACGCGATTGTTGGCGTTGATTAATGTGCCGCCTTCTGGATCGAATACTTGCGGAAGGTCCTCGAAAGGTATGTAGCCATTCCAACCGCTGTCAGCGCTCCAGCCCGGTAGCGCACGGCTTCCATCACCCGATCGTCGAATGGGAGTCCAACCAGCGCTTATGAAGCCGATACCGCCGCCGCCGTCCGCGTAAGCCACATTCTGTTGGGGGACGGACATCAGGCGCATGGCGTCCAAGAATTCGGCCCGGTCGGCAGCTTTGGTCAGACGGTAGAAAGCCTCTGGACTGCGGCTCTCCGGATCGTAGAGAGGCCAGGACAAAGCCAGCGCTACTTGGCTGTCCAGAATGTTCTTAACTTCAGATACGGCATCTGAAATCAAAATTCCATGCCGGCTTCGCCGCACCTGAATGGTAACAGGAGGACCATCTGCGCTTTCGATCACCTCCTCGCGGATTTGCAGCGGTTCCCAGTTCTGCTCGGTCCTGGAAGATAAGCCATCGGCACTAAGCTGTTCGATGAAAAGGTCCTGTGTATCGCTGTGTGTCGTGGTGAACCCCCAGGCGATGCGGCCGTTATGCGCGATAATCGGGAAGGGGACGCCCGGGGCCGTGACGCCTGCCAGAACCTGGCCCGGCCATTCCAACCGCGCCAGATACCAGGTGCCGGGGGCTGACAATGCCAGGTGCGGGTCGTTGGCCAGTAGCGGAGCGCCCGTTGTTGAACGATCACCGGAAAGAACCCACCAATTCGAAGCGGATTTTGGACCCAGGGACCAGGGCAGGGCCTTCGAAAGCGATTCAAGAACAGCTGTAGAAGTCCGCACCTTGGTCGCTGCGCTCTCGAGCGTCGTTGGCGAGTCGGGAAGATCAGAAGGCCAGAGAAAATCGATGGCCGCTTCATCAAGCCGACCGGAGAGTTGCATCCTCAATATCTCTTCACGCCAATCCCCCGAAAGCTGCAGCGCCATCAAGTTCCCCCAGACTATGGAATCGGCTGGCGTCCAAGGCTCGGGCTCGTAGTTCAGGATTTGAAAGGCAGCCGGCAAGGGGGCAAGTCTCGTCGAAAGCTGTGCGTTAACGCCCTTGGCATAGGCTGCTAGGGCGGCTTGTGCACCGTCCGAGAGCCGCGGGTACATGGCCTGCGCGACCCGGTAAAGTTCCAGAGTACGCATCATGCGGTCGAGGTTGAGAGTTGCCGAGCCGACCACTTCGGATAGGCGGCCAGCACCGATCCGGCGCATGGAATCCATCTGCCAGAGCCGGTCCTGCGCGTGCAGGAAACCCAGAGCGAAATAAGCATCGGGTTCGTTCCGAGCCCGCAGCGTCGGGATTCCATTCCCGTCACGCCATATCTCAACGGGCTGCAGCAGGCCCGGCGTCTCTAATCGCCCTTCGGTTTGGGGAAGTGCGCTTCGTAGATAGAAGAGGATTGCCAACGCCGCGATGATCGCCAGCAACATAACAAGGGCGACGCCCCGCGCAACCCAAAGGCCACCACGTCTCAATCCAGAGCCTTTATTGTGGTGGGTCGCCAAAACTACTCCCTATAGCCGCACGAAGATCAGGTCATGTTTATGATAACAGTCTTCTTGTGCGTGAAGTGCTCTAGCATTGCCTCGAGGCTGGCTTCCCGCCCAAGGCCCGATTGCTTTATGCCGCCATAGGACAAGCCCGGCATGACCACTAAGTTCTGGTTCACCTGAACAAATCCTGCTTGCAGGCGCTGTGTCGCGGTCATGGCAGTCTTCAGATCACGAGTCCAGATCGTGGCGGCAAGGCCGTACACACTGTCATTGGCAAGTCTCAAGGCCTCCTCCAGACCATTGAACCCGTAGACGCAAGTGACCGGGCCGAAGATTTCCTCGCGAGTCAGTCGGGATTCGTCGGAGACATTGGTGAAAACGACGGGGCGCACGAAAAAGCCCTTGTCCAACCCGCTGCCGGCTTGCGGCAGTGCCGATAGCTCATGGGCAGTAGCGCCTTCCTTCTTGCCAATCTCGATAAAGGAGGTGACACGCTCATATTGTTGCTGCGAGACGATTGTGCCGATGTCTGTGGCCTCGTCCAGCGGGTCGCCCATCTTGAGTTTATTTACCTTGGCTGTCAGCTTCTCGACAAAAGCCTCACGAAGCGGCTCCTCGACGTAGATTCTGGTGGCTGCCGTACAGCTCTGACCTTGTCGGGTAAAGCGCATTCCGCCGACAGCACCGTCCACGGCCTTGTCGAGATCAGCGTCGGCCATGACGATCATCGGGCTCTTCCCGCCAAGCTCCAAGGTAACAGGGATCAGCTTCTCGGCCGCCGCACGGTAGATGATCTTGCCGGTTTCCACCGAGCCGGTGAAAGTGACCTTGCCTACGTCTGGGTGGGCAACCAGCGGGCCGCCGCATTCGGGGCCCATGCCGGACAGAATATTGAAGACACCCGCGGGCAAGACCTGGTTCATAATCTGGCAGATACGCAAGACGGCAAAGGGGGCTTCCTCCGCCGATTTGACCACCACCGTGTTTCCCGCGACCAGGGCTGGCGCAATCTTGTAGGCCATTAACATCATCGGAACGTTCCAGGGGATGATGGCCGCAACAACGCCAATTGGCTCCCGTTGAGTCAGGGTCATCATCGTTGGGCTAAACGGTACGGTCTCGCCCTTCAACTCGGATCCGAGGCCCCCGTAGAACACAAACGCGTCCGCCAGAACCGACGCCTCGACGCGGCTTTCCGTCCGTAGCGCCTTCCCGGTCTCCAGCGCTACCAGGCGCCCCAGTTCCTCTGCGTGCTCCGTTAGTCTACGCCCGCATTCAACTATGAGCTTGCCACGTTCGCGAGCCGAAAGGCCGGCCCAGCCGGGCTGAGCGGCTTTAGCGGCGGCAACTGCGGACACGACATCGTCCCGGTCACCGGCTGCTGCCTTGCCAATGACCTCCAGTGTCGCTGGATAGATGACATCGAAGGTTTCCCCGGATGTTGCGGGTACGAGTGCACCGTTGATCAGATGCAGGCTCGAAAGTTCGTTTGCCAGCAGGCGCGGGTCCAGATTGATGCTCAATGTTTCACTCATCGTGTCGTTGTTCCTCAAAGTTCTTTTGCCGGGCGGGTGACATGCTTGGCTATCAGGCCGTGAAGCTGTCCTTGTAAGCGTCGCGCAGTAGATTCTTCTGCACCTTTCCCATCGAATTGCGGGGGAGGGAATCGACGACGAACACCCGTTTAGGCGTTTTGTAATTGGCGAGTTGCTGGCGGCAGGCGTCGATGACCGCCTTTTCATCAACCTCGGCGGAGCCGTCCAGGGTCACGGCAGCCGCAACAGCTTCACCGAAATCAGGGTGTGCCAGCCCAATAACGGCCGATTCGCCGACACCGGGCAGCGCATCGATCACCAGTTCCACTTCCTTGGGGTAGACGTTATATCCGCCGGAGATGATCAGATCCTTGGCGCGTCCGACGATATGAACATATCCGCGGGCATCGATTTTCCCCACGTCGCCGGTTATGAAGAAGCCGTCTGGCTGAAACTCCTCGGCGGTTTTCTCGGGCATTCTCCAATATCCTGAAAATACGTTCGGGCCTCGGACTTCCAACACACCCACGCTTTCCGAAGGAAGAAGACCGCCATCCTCGCCGCGGACCTGTACCTCTACGCCGGGCAGGGGAAATCCCACGGTGCCTGCGCGTCGTTCCCCCTCCAGCGGGTTAGATGTATTCATGCCGGTTTCCGTCATGCCATAGCGTTCCAGAATGCTGTGCCCGGTACGCTCCTTGAACTGCTGGAATGTTTCCTCAAGCAAGGGCGCTGAACCGGAGATGAACAGACGCATGTTCCTGCAGGCATCGGGTCCGAAATCAGGGTGAGCCAAAAGCCGGACATAGAAAGTCGGTACGCCCATCATAACGGTCGCCCGTGGCAGCAACTCAACGACCTTGTCTGCATCGAACTTGTTTAGAAATAGCATGCTGCTGCCATTCAAAAGCAGACAATTTGTCGCGACAAATAGTCCATGGGTGTGGAAGATCGGCAAGGCGTGAAGCAAGACGTCGCCCGGTCTGAATCCCCAGGTTTGGTGCAGTGCCAGTGCGTTCGAACCCAAATTGCGATGACTCAGCATGGCGCCTTTGGACCGGCCTGTTGTTCCGCTGGTGTAAAGAATTGCGGCTAAGTCTCCCGCGTCGGCAGAGACGCATCCTTTCAGAGGTGTCAAGCCGCTGGCTGCCTCGGTCAGGCTGCCTTTTCCGTCAGCGCCAAGAGTTAGAACGGTACCAACGCCAGCGTTCTCGGCGGCTTCGGTGAACTCAGCCTCACTTTCGGGGCGGCACAAAGCCAATGCCGGTTCCGCATCACCGAGAAAGTATGCGATTTCCGACTTGGTGTAGGCAGTGTTCAAGGGCAGATAAGCTGCGCCGGCCCGCAAACAAGCGAGGTAGAAGAATACAGCCTCAGGCGACTTCTCCGTTTGCACGGCGACCCGGTCGCCCTTCCTTACGCCACGGTCCTGCAACAAACGTGCAAAACGCCCGGAGATATCCTCGAGGTCGGCGTAGCTGTACTTCGTGCCGTCGGCGGTCTCGATGAAACAGTTTTTGCGGTCAGCCGGAAAGCGAGATTGGAATAGCTCGTAAAGATTATCGCTCATGGGTTCTTCAGCCTTTTCGATAGGGCGGGGGTCTCGGCCGTCGGGTGATCAGGTGCCGACGCGGCTTTGGGCGCTGTCGCCCAGGTTCAGGCTCGACAGGAGGTCGATGAAGCCGTCACCTTGTATCATTACGTGGCCGCGCATGGCGGATGAGGCGCTGTCGCCGTCACCGGCCAGAATATGGGCCAGGACTTGTTTGTGTTCATTCAGCGAAGAAAGAATGCGCGCGCCGCGGTGCAGTTGAATACGGCGATAGCCTGACAACCTGTTTCGCAGCGCTGTAGTCTGCTGCTCGAGAAAACTATTATGGCTTCCCGCATAGATGGCCTCGTGGAAGGACCGATTGGCGTCGTAGTACGCGTCCGCCGATCCTTTATCCGCGGCCGCCTGACAAGCCTCGATGGCATTGCGGAGCGCTTCGTGTTCGGTCGTGGTCATTCTGCGCGCAGCGAACTTGGCGCATTGTGCCTCCAACTCGGACATGACCTCGAACATTTCGAAAAGCTGCTTGGCGGTGACAGTTGCGACGATCGCTCCCTGGCGGGGACGCATTTCAATCAATCCACCCGACGTCAGTTGCATGAGGGCCTCCCTGACAGGGGTGCGTGAAACCTCAAAACGCCGAGCCAGCACGGTTTCGTCGAGGCGCTCTCCAGGGCCAAGGGCGCCGGATACGATCTCAGATTCCAACGTTCGACGCACAATGTCGGCCGTTCGTTTCGGAGTCGTACTCACACTGCTCATGCTGCGTCACCACCTTTCGTGAAGGAGCTTATCAGGAACCTGTAATGCAAGAAAGTGTTTCTTGTATACAAGACTGGACAGTATGCCTGGAGCAGTATACCGTTCATGTTCGAAAGGCAGTGTTGTGCAAGAAGCTGCCAATAATAAGGACGTACGATCCAAGCAAAAATCCGGGATAGCCCGGAGCACGATCAAACCGAGGCGGGAGGAAACCTCAATGAATAAATCTTCAAAGCTATTGTTAGGGCTAATGGGCCTGGCTGTTGCCGGTACGATGGCAATCGGTTCTGCCCAAGCTCAAACCAAATTGAAGGCTTCGCATCAGTGGCCTGGTGGGAAGGGTGACGTTCGTGACGAGATGGTTCAGATCATCGCGCGCGAAGTGGAAAAAGCCAACGTTGGTCTGGAGATTCAGATCTATCCCGGTGGCTCGCTGTTCAAGGCAAAGCAGCAGTGGGATGCGATGGTCAAGGATCAGCTCGATATTTCGGCGTTCCCTTTGGATTACGCCAGCGGCAGGCATCCGCAGTTTAGCTCAACCCTGATGCCTGGCTTGGTGAAAAACCATGATCATGCGAAACGTTTGAACGATTCGCCTTTCATGGCCGACATCAAAAAGATCATTAACGACGCGGGCGTGGTCGTTCTTTCAGATGCGTGGCTTGCGGGCGGTTTCGTCGGCAAGGACAGCTGCATCGCCAATCCTGCGGACGCTCAGGGCAAGGTAATGCGGGCCGCTGGTCCGGCCTTCGAGCAAATGCTGGCCGAAGCCGGTGCGTCGATCAACGCCATGCCAAGCTCTGAACTTTACACCGGCTTGCAGACTGGTGTTTTGGATGGAGCGAACACTAGTTCGGGCAGCTTCGTTTCCTACCGAATTTACGAGCAGGTGAAGTGCCTGACGCCTCCAGGAGACTATGCCCTCTGGTTCATGTACGAGCCAATCCTGATGTCCAAGAAGTCTTATGACGGACTAACGGCGGAACAGCAAAAGGCGCTGATGGATGCCGGTCAGGTTGCAGAAGACTTTTTCTTCGATGCGGCCAAGGGCTTGGATAACGAGCTGGTTGAAACCTATAAGAAGGCAGGCGTTGAAGTTCGTGACATGACGCAGGCCGACTTCGATGCTTGGTTGGCAGTCGCCAAAAAATCTTCCTACAAGATTTTTGCCGAGGAAGTTCCCGGTGGCGCCGAGCTGATCGAAAAGGCGCTGGCTGTTCAGTAAAGGGCGCTTAAAAGGCAAGGGAGGCGCGCGCCAGGACTGGCCGCGCCTCTTTGTGCCTTTGTCCTTTTGATCTTCTGATTCAGGAATCTGGGGGAAGGCATGGATAGCTTCATCGCCGGAGTGCGAACGATTTCTCGAATATGTGGCGTTGTCTCGGTACTCCTGTTACTTGCAGCGGTGCTGGCAGTCTGCCATCTCGTGATCGTTCGCTACATCCTTGAGGCGTCGGCAATCTGGCAGCATGAGTTCGTTACATTTGCGGTGATTGGCTCCACGTTCATCGGCAGCCCTTATGTGCTGTTGACCAAGGGGCATGTGAATGTCGACTTGTTGCCACATTATCTTGGCCATCGTGCGCGCATGGCCCTGGCGTTGATTGCTGCCCTCCTATCCCTGACTTTCTGCGCGATCGTCGGATATGTCGGTTTCGAGCTTTGGCTGGAAGCTTTGACCAATGGTTGGCGAGCCGAGACCGTTTGGTCGCCGCCCCTGTGGATACCTTACCTGTCCATTCCCCTGGGGTTGGGACTGGTAGCTTTGCAATACGTTGCGGATATTCTGGCGCTGATCACTGGTCGTGAAGCGCCATTCGGCATGACAGCGGAGGCCAAAGGTCATGAGTGAACTGCAGATTGGCGCGCTCATCGCGGTTGTCACCGTCGTCATCCTTTTGACTGGCGCTCCGGTGGCATTTTCCTTGGGCATAGTCGCCCTCGCGTTTCTCGCCATCTTCGATGGATTGGGATCCCTCTCGTTTGTCGCTGATATCTTTTACGGCGGGTTGGACAGCTTCTCGCTGCTATCGATTCCTATGTTTATCCTGATGGGGGCGGCCATTGCTTCTTCGCGGGCAGGGGCTGACCTTTACGAGGCGCTGGACCGTTGGCTCTACAGGGTGCCAGGCGGTTTAATGGCCTCCAACCTCGGCGCTTGTGCAATCTTTGCGGCGCTTTCCGGATCATCGCCGGCCACCTGCGCTGCCATCGGCAAGATGGGCATCCCCGAGATGCGCAAGCGCGGTTACCCGGATTCTGTTGCAACCGGATCTATTGCCGCAGGCGGGACCCTCGGCATCCTGATCCCGCCGTCGATCACTATGATCGTATACGGCATCGCCACCGAAACCTCGATTGGGCGGCTGTTCCTTGCGGGCCTGATGCCCGGCTTGATGTTAACGGGGCTCTTCATTCTCTGGGGGCTCTACTCGGCGCGGCGCCATGGATATCAATTCATCGAGCCCGGTCTTCGCTATAGCTTGAAGCAAAAAGTGGAGATGCTGCCCAAAGTCGGTCCTTTCCTGGCGATCATCGTTGGCATTCTCTGGGTTCTTTACGGTGGCGTGGCGACTCCTTCCGAAGCGGCGGGTGTCGGTGCGATGTTCTGCCTGCTGCTGGTCGTCATTATTTATAAAATGCGGGACCGCAAGGCGATCTGGCGGATTTTCCAGGATTCGATGCGCGAGTCAGTGATGATTTTGATGATCATCGCTGCCGCCGATCTCTTTAGCTACATGATGTCCGTTCTCTTCATCACCCAATCTCTGGCGATTTGGGTGGGCGACCTGGAAATCAATCGCTGGCTGTTGATGGGCTGCATCAATCTCTTCCTGCTCGTGGCCGGGTTCTTCCTGCCACCGGTTGCGGTGATTTTAATGGCGGCGCCTACCTTACTGCCCATCGTGGAGAGCCTCGGTTTTGATGCGATCTGGTTTGCGGTCGTCTTGACAATCAACATGGAGATTGGACTTATCACACCGCCAGTGGGATTAAATCTCTATGTTATCAATGGCATAGTGCCAGAAGTGAAGCTGCAGACAATCCTGCTCGGCGCCTTGCCCTTCATGCTCTGCATGGTGTTGGGCATTGTTCTGCTATGCATCTTCCCTGAAATTGCGCTGTGGCTGCCGACCTATCTCATGGGGCCGGGAATCTGAGCTTTGCCCATGGCGATGGCACCGATGCGACCCTACATGCTGGTTATAGTATGAAACGATGATGTAGGAGACGAATGAATGGCTGCGGCGGAACAGAGGCAGACGGTGATAGAAAGGGCGCTATCGAACCTGACGGGCGCCTGGCGTGATGTCGCTAATTCCGCAGCCCGGACAATCGGCCTGCCTGAACCACTGCTCCCGCCAACTGATCGCCGGGCGTTGCGGCGATTTATGCGTGAATGCCTGGACGCCAAGGGAGGCGAGGTGTCGGCGCGTATGCAGGCAGCGGAGCTTGGCCAGGTCTATCTGGAGGCCGACCCTGCGGGCCGGGCGTGTTTCCGGCAGGTCCTGGCGGAGGATTTCGGCGTCGATTATGCGAAAGTAAAGGAAGCTACCGCGACTTTTGAGGCTGCGGTTGACGAGGCGGAGCGGCATCGGGCCGCCCATGAACTGCGCCAATCATTGATTCCCTCTCGTTCTGCATTATTGCGTAAATTCAGTGCATTAGATAATGGTGTTAAATTTTTAGTTGATCTTAGAGCTGATCTGCTTGCGGAAACAAACCCGACCCCGGCGTTGGTTGCGTTGGATGCTGACTTTCGAGATTTACTCCTGAGCTGGTTCGATTTCGGTTTCCTCGATATGGAGCAGATATCCTGGAGTTCTCCCGCGGCTCTGCTGGAAAAGCTGATTGCCTATGAAGCCGTCCATGAAATTCGCTCTTGGGACGACCTCCGCAACCGTTTGGATTCTGATCGCCGTTGCTATGCGTTGTTCCACCCCCGCATGCCTGAAGAACCACTAGCGTTTGTGGAGGTTGCGCTGCACGACGGTCTCGCGGAGTCGGTTCAGGACCTTTTGGATGAGGAAGCACCACTTGCCAATCCTTCCCAGGCGGACACGGCAATTTTCTATTCCATCTCCAACACTCAGGCCGGTCTGAAAGGAATTTCCTTCGGCGAGTTCCTGATTAAATGCGCGGTGCGCCGTTTGAGCGCCGAGCAGCCGAATATCAAGACTTTCGCCACGCTTTCGCCGGTCCCGGGCTTTGCGCGTTGGCTGGCGAAAGTTGATGACGACTTGCTACGGGCTGCGGTTGGTGACGACTCAGGCAAGCTGACAGAGGCTGCGTCGGAATCAGATCCAGCGGTAGCATTGCGCGCGTTGCTGTCGCGCAATGGCTGGTCGGATGACAGGAAGCTTTGCAAGTCCCTCAAAGAGCCCATGATGCGTCTGGTTGCGGCCTATTTCCAAGAGCGCCGGGACAACCGGGAGCCGATCGACCCAGTTGCCCGATTCCACCTACGCAACGGCGCCAGGCTTGAGCGGGTCAATTGGCGCGGCGATGTTTCCACCAAGGGATTGCGGCAATCTCATGGGATCATGGTGAACTATCGCTATCTGCCGGAAAGCATGGAGGCCAATCATGAATCCTATGCGTCCGACAGACGGATTGCAGCCAGCAGTGACGTCAAGGCACTGCTGAAGGCCGCGCGTGGCTTGGCAAGCCGAAAATCTAGTGAAAGTGAGCAACGCCGCTCGGCTTGAGCTACAGGTGTTGTGTAAGCGAACCATTTCAAATGGCCTTGCAGGTGGGGTTTCCTTGGCTCCGGCCAGGGCGTATTGTCGCTTGAAGATCTTCGTACACCGCGGGCGAATAGGGGTTAAATTTGGCAAAGGGCGATAGGGTCTTCACTGACATAGCTTCGGTTGTGCGGGAGCTTAAACCCAGCTATCCAGTTTACTGCGTGCGCCCAGAAGTTCTGGTTCGCAATGCGCGGCGTTTCATCAAGCTGTTCCCCGGAGATGTTCTTTATGCGGTAAAATGCAACCCGCACACCCGCGTGCTGGAGGCGCTCTATGAAGGCGGAATCCGGCATTTCGATACAGCATCTCTGCCCGAAATTGCTCAGATTTGTGAGGCCTATGAGGATGCGCATTCCTATTTCATGCATCCGGTGAAAACCCGGGCAGCCATTGAGATGGCCTACCGCGTTTATGGAATTCGACACTATGTCGTCGATCATATTGACGAGCTGCAGAAGCTTTACGAGGAAACGGAGAAGGGACGCAATGTCATAGCGGTGGTTCGTATGACCACTCCGAAAGCCGAAGGCACATTGTTCCATCTTGCCGGCAAGTTCGGTGCAAGCGAGGCCGAGAGCGTTGCCTTGCTCAAGAAGGCCAAGAAACTGGGAATGGAAGTGGGAATTGCTTTCCATGTCGGCTCCCAATGTATGGATCCAGGCGCCTACACGTCGTCGCTGGAGATGGTCGGGCGTGTCATTGCAGAGGCGGGTATAGTGCCGCAGTGCGTGGACGTCGGAGGGGGATTCCCTGCCCGCTACGCAAACATGGAGCCGCCGCCACTTGAGCAATACATCGACGCGGTGCGCGAGGGGCTGCGTCGTATCAAGTTGCCGCCCACGGTGGAAGTTTTCTGCGAACCGGGCCGGGCCTTGGTGGCTACTGGGGTATCCCTTCTGGTTCAGGTCCAGCTTCGCAAGGGCGATCAGCTTTATATCAACGACGGAATCTACGGCAGCCTCCAGGAACTGACCACCAGCGACATGCGGCCTCCGGCACGGCTGGTCCGTTTGGAGGGCGGCACAGCCAATGAATTCCAAACCTATGGAATGATGGGTCCGACCTGTGATTCAGTCGATGTCGTACCCGGGGCCTTCCATCTGCCGGTCGACGTGAAGGAGGGTGATTGGATCGAGATTGATCAAATCGGCGCATATTCGAACGCGATCGCCACCCGTTTCAATGGGTTCTATCCCGAGACATTCGTGACGGTCATGGATGACCCCGTAGCCGCACAGTTGAGCGATGGACCCGGAGCGCCATCGGTTGTTGCCGCTTGATGCGCCTCCTTATTCTTTGATTCACATCAAGGCTATTTGTGACAAGAGCGGTGAATAATACTCCTCAAGCGATGTGATGAAGCTAAGGGAGGGGTGTTCCATGGTGCCGGAAACGCAGCCGGAAAATCGATCGGGGACAGCGCCTTTGACTCCGCCCGAGGCAACAGCGCCTCTACCTTTGGACGCCTACCCTCCAGCGCAGGTAGCCGCGATTGTCGAGAGTGTGGGGGTAAAGAAAGCAGAACTACCCATTGTCCAAACCGCGATGCTTGGGCTCCTTGCAGGGGCGTTTATCGCCTTCGGGGCCATGTTCTACAGCCTGACGATTACCGGAAGCACGCTGGGCTTTGGTCCAACGCGCTTGTTGGGAGGTGTGGCTTTTTCGCTTGGGTTGGTGCTGGTTGTCGTCGCAGGTGCGGAGCTGTTCACAGGAAACAATCTCATCGTCATGGCCTGGGTCAGCGGAAAAATCACGCTCAAGCAGGTCTTTCGAAATTGGGGGATTGTATATCTCGCCAATGCCTTCGGCGCCGCTGGTTGCGCAGTCTTGTTTTTTCTCGCCGGCGGACCGGGATTAGGGGGCGGTGCCTTGGGCGAAACAACCGTTCGAATTGCTGAAGCCAAAGCGGCTCTGCCTCTTTCAGAGGCGTTCTTCCTGGGCATTCTTTGCAATACGCTGGTGTGTATGGCCGTGTGGCTTTGCATGGCCGCGCGCGAAGTCGTCAGCAAGGTATTTGCTATCGTCTTCCCAATTTCCGCTTTCGTGGCCCTTGGGTTTGAGCACTCGGTTGCAAATTTCTACTTTTTCTCCATGGGAACGCTGGCGGGCGGTGAATTCGGATTTGGCGATAGCATAGCGAACTTGGCCGCGGTCACACTTGGCAACGTTCTAGGCGGCGGTTCGGTCGCGCTGGTCTATTGGATTTGTTATCTCCAGCGAGCCGAATGACGGTGGACCTCTTGGATTGGAAGCGTACTTCGGCCTATACCCTCGCGATGAAGCAGATCACCACGCCCGAAAACCTTGCTGAACCGTTTAAACCGAGGCTGCCCTGGTTGACCGGCGACCTGCAGACGGTTCGGAACCTGCTTGTTGGTCGACCCGCTGACCTGTCTGCCTGGCCGTGCCGCCGGGTCGAGCTCGACCTCGATGACGGCACCGGCGATCATTTGCTCGGAAGTTTTCACCCAGCCACCCCGGCAAGCGGCCCGCTGGCGGTGCTGATTCACGGTTTGACCGGTTCCCAAGATTCTCATTACCTGCGGGCCACGGCGGGATTTTTGCTCACCCAGGGTTTCGCGGTACTGCGGCTAAATCTTCGGGGTGCCGGACCTGGCCGGGCACTGGCACGCCAGCAGTACCATGCTGGTCGCAGCGCGGATATCGACGGCGCGCTGCGCGCATTCCAAGCGCTTGAGCCCAAGGCTTTTGAAACCGGGTTGTTTCTCGTCGGCTTCTCGCTAGGTGCAAACGTACTGCTCAAATTTCTGGCGGAAGAGGGGAGCGAGTGGTCGGTAACGGCAGCCGCGACGGTATCGGCGCCCATCGATCTAAGGGCCGGTCAGCAACGCCTTATGAAGCCGCGCAACAGAGTTTATCACTACTGGCTACTGCGTAACATGAAGCGGGAGTTACTCTCCTCGCCGGGCGGCTTGGATGGTCATAGGCTGCAGGTTCTCGAATCAGTGCGGGATATCTATGATTTTGATGATCGCATTGTGGCGCCGGCGAACGGCTTCGACGGGGCGTTGGATTACTACACCCGCTGTTCGGCGGTCGTGTTTTTACCGTCGATCAAGACACCGACGTTGCTTGTGCAGGCCGTCGACGACCCTTGGATTCCCGTTGAATCTTATAGGTGTGTTGATTGGCAGGCCTACCCCAATTTACGCCTCTTGCAAGCAGACGGCGGCGGGCACGTAGGATTCCACGCCGCAAAGGCGTTGGTGCCTTGGCACGATCAGAAAATTTCAGCCTTCTTCAAGCAGTTACGCGGTTAAGGCCTGCCGTCAACCGTCGCCATCACCCTTTCGGTTGAGGCACGATGCGGAGATACGGCTTTTTCTCGTCCCACCCGTTGGGGAACATCTTTGCTGCGTCGTCGTTGCTGACCGACGGCACAATGATGACGTCCTCGCCATGCTTCCAATTTACCGGCGTCGCAACCTTGTGCTTATCGGTTAGTTGCAAGGCATCGATAACCCGTAAAATCTCATCGAAATTGCGTCCCGTGGCAGCTGGATAGGTGATGGTCAGCCGAATCTTCTTGTTCGGATCGATGACGAAGACCGAGCGAACCGTAAGCGTGTCATTGGCATTCGGATGGATCATGTCATAAAGGTCGGCTACCTTGCGGTCGTGATCCGCCAGCAGGGGAAAGTTCAGCTTCGTACCTTGGGTTTCCTCGATATCGTTGGCCCAGGTCCGGTGGTCTGAAACTGGATCGACGCTTAGGCCGATCACCTTTACACCTCTCTTGGCGAACTCCGGCATCAGTTTAGCCGTGTATCCGAGTTCCGTCGTGCATACGGGTGTGAAGTCCTTTGGGTGCGAGAAGAGAACCCCCCAGCTATTACCCAGGTACTCGTGAAAGGAGATTGGGCCTTCGGTTGAATCCTGAGTGAAATCGGGAGCGGTATCGCCGAGACGTAGCGACATGATAACCTCCTGCTGCATTTAACCGTGGAGCCCTAGACTAGCGTCAAGCGGGTTCCATAAAAACCAATAACCTGTAGGGTTTTTTCAATCTGCTAAGGCGCCGTTCTGAGGAGACTGGCGGCCTCAACGGCGCTATAGGTGAGTATTCCATCGCAGCCAGCTCGTTTGAAGGCCAGCAATGTTTCCAAAATAACCCTGTCATTGTCTAGCCAGCCCATCTGAGCGGCGGCTTTCATCATGGCGTACTCGCCGCTTACCTGGTAGGCGAAGGTTGGTATGCCGAAGTTGGCTTTGATGCGTTGGACGATATCAAGGTAGGGGAGGCCCGGCTTTACCATGACCATGTCTGCTCCCTCGGCGATATCCAGGGCCACCTCGCGCAATGCCTCGTCGCTGTTAGCGCTGTCCATCTGGTAGGTTTTCTTGTCGCCCTTGAGGTAACCGCCCGAACCGATTGCATCCCGGAAGGGGCCATAGAAGGCACTGGCGTACTTCGCCGCATAACTCATGATGCCAACGTTTCCATGTCCGGCTTCGTCCAGTGATCTGCGGATCGCGGCCACGCGTCCGTCCATCATGTCCGAGGGGGCAATGATATCGCACCCGGCAGCCGCCTGGACGATCGCCTGCTGGCAGAGAATTTCGATCGTTTCGTCATTAAGCACTTGGCCATCGCGGAGCAGGCCGTCGTGACCGTCGCTGTTGTAAGGATCCAAAGCCACGTCGCAGATGACACCCAGGTTTGGCAAGGCCGCTTTCAATGCCCGTACGGTTCTGCACATCAGGTTCTCTGGATTAATGGCCTCGCGGCCGGTCGGGTCTTTCCGGGCGCCTTCGACGTAGGGAAAAAGGGCGACGGCTGGGATGCCCAACTCTACCGCCTCGGTTGCTGCTTTTACCAAGCGGTCGGGTGTGTAACGCCGAATACCCGGCATCGAGGGAATCTCGGTTTCGCGGTCGTTCCCTTCCTCCACGAAGACGGTCCAAATAAGATCGTCCGCGGACAGGCGATTCTCAGCGACAAGCCGCCGGAGCCACGCGGCTTTGCGATTGCGGCGTAGGCGTGTAGCAGGGTAGGTGCCTAGGCTAGGGGGAATGCCGTTACTCATTTCAGTTGGACTTCCTGTTGCCGTCTTTTGGTCAAGCTCTGTCGCCGCAGTCTAGGAAAGGCAACTCAACTCAACAAGCTTCGACAAAAGGATGAGGCGACACCACACGCGTTTGTGTCGCATCGCCTCGCCCCTTTAAAGGCATCAGTCTGTGTCAGGCGGCCTTGCTGTCCAACTTGGCGGCTTCCAGCGCCTGAGCAAGATCAGCAAGGATATCGTCGATATGCTCGATGCCGACCGACAAACGGACATAACCCGGCGTTACACCGCTGGCCTTCTGCTCATCTGCTGAAAGTTGCGAGTGGGTTGTAGTCGCCGGATGGATCGCTAGGCTCCTGGCATCGCCGAGGTTGGCGACGTGATAGAAGAGCTGTAGCGAGTCAATGAAGCGCCGCCCGGCTTCGGCACCACCCTTGACCTCAAATCCGACGAGGCCGCCAAAGCCGCCTTTCAGATAGGTTTGCGCCCGGCGTTTCTGCTCGGCATCGCTGTGCGTGGTGGGATAAATCACCTTCGTTACCAACGGATGCTTCTCGAGATAATCCGCCACGGCTTTGGCGTTGCGGCTGTGCTCCCGAATGCGCAACGGTAGGGTTTCCAATCCCTGGATGAACTGGAAGGCATTGAACGGGCTTAGCGCTGCCCCGAGATCACGCTGCAGGGTCACGCGTGCCTTGATGATATAGGCGATGGGCCCAAGCGGCTTCACGGCTTCCGTCCATACGGCGCCATGGTAGCTGGGGTCCGGTTGATTAAGGGCGGGGAACCGATCGGCATGCTTGATCCAGTCGAACTTACCGCTGTCGACGATGAGGCCGCCGATTGAGGTTCCGTGGCCGCCGATGTATTTGGTCGCGGAATAAACGACGATGTGGGCGCCATGTTCGATGGGTTTGCACAAGAGCGGAGCTGCCGTGTTGTCAACAATCAGGGGAATACCCAACTCCTCGCCAATCTGCGCCACCTCCGCAATCGGGAAAACCGTCAGTTTGGGGTTGGGTAGCGTTTCCGCATAGAAAGCGCGGGTGCGCTTGTCCGCGGCCCGGCGGAAGCTTTCTGGGTCTTTCGGGTCGACGAAGCGGACTTCTATGCCGTAGTTCGGCAAGGTATTGGCAAACAGGTTCCAGGTGCCGCCATAGAGGTCAGTGGAGGAGACAATGTTGTCGCCCGCCTTGGCAATGTTCTGGATCGAGATTGCCGAGGCCGCTTGACCGGAGGAAACAGCCAGGGCCGCTACACCGCCGTCCAACGCTGCTACCCGCTTTTCCAATACGTCCACGGTCGGATTCATGATCCGCGTGTAGATATTGCCGAGCTCTTTCAAAGCAAACAGATTGGCCGCCCGTTCGGTGTGTTCGAACTGGTAGGATGTCGTTTGATAAATGGGCACGGCGACCGATCCGGTTTCGGGATCAGCGCGGTATCCCGCATGAAGAGCAAGGGTTTCAGGATTAATGTATTTGTTTGTCATCGCCGTGGCTTCCTTCCGAAAACAAATGAACCGCCACGGCCAAAGCTGCTGGGCGGTTCCTTTATTCCTCGTAGGAAGCTTGCCCACGCTTTAGCCGCATTTATTAGGCGCCCGCAAGCTGTGCTTCAAATCGGCGCCGCAATGGTCAGAGGGAAAAGATTTTTAGCCTTTTTGTCAACAGGCTTTTCCGAAAAGTATGCCTAACTCAATCTTCAAGCTGTGTTTGGCAGCGAGAGATCGCCTTTACCAATTTGGTCAACTGTACCTTGATTTCACCATCCGGCAGTTCGTTCAAAGAGCGGGCCAACAGCACGGAATCACGAGACAACCTGCCGTCACCGACCGGCTCGGCCTCGCTCTCGGAACCGGGCTCGTCCAAATCCTCGAAGAAGTATCCAATGGGCGACTTGAGGAGCCGGCTGATAACCCAAAGGCGTCCGCTGCCGATCCGATTGGTACCCTTCTCGTACTTCTGAATTTGTTGAAAACTGACATCAAGAAGCTCGCCTAGTTGTGTTTGCGTCAATCCTCGGTCTGTACGCAGTTGTCGCAAACGCTTGCCGATAGCTACGTCATACTTGTCAGCCATTGTATCCTCATAGTCTCGTATGAACGGTAAAGAGTCACGATCTTGCAACTGATCGTATAGATGAAATAAACGTATCATTTAGTAAATAAGTGAACAAGAGGGCGCAAAGGCGCAGGGCTGGCAGGTCACGCTTATTTGACAGATCAAACCAGGGCATTATCAATCTAAGAACGGCAATAGTGGGGTGAGGCGTTTATGGATTTTGAATGGACCGAAGAACAGCACGCCTTTCAGGCCGTGGCGCGTGATTTTGCTCAAAACGAGATGTTGCCGCACGCCGCGTCTTGGGATGAGAACGAAACCTTTCCGATCGAGGTTTTGCGCCAGGCTGCTACGCTCGGGTTCGGTGGAATATACGTTCGCGAGGATGTTGGCGGCTCGGGCCTTACGCGGTTGGATGCCGCCATAATCTTTGAAGAATTGGCGGCCGCCTGTCCATCAACGGCCGCCTATCTCTCAATCCACAACATGGCGTCCTGGATGATTGACCGCTTTGGCAATGACGAACAACGCCATCGTTTTCTACCCAAACTGACGAGCATGGAACATTTCGCCAGTTACTGCCTGACGGAGCCGGATGCGGGTTCGGATGCGGGTTCCTTGCGCACCACGGCCGGAGCGAAAGGCAGCGACTATCAACTGGATGGTAGCAAGGCATTCATTTCCGGAGCGGGAAGCAGCGACATCTACGTGGTAATGTGTCGCACCGGCGAAGCGGGTTCCAAGGGTATTTCGACTCTCGTCGTGGAGAAAGATACGGCGGGACTGTCGTTCGGCAAGAAGGAACGCAAGCTGGGTTGGAACAGCCAGCCGACGCGTCAGGTGATATTTGAGAAAGCATTAGTACCAAAGTCTCATCGCCTTGGTGAAGAAGGCGAGGGCTTTAAGATTGCCATGAAGGGCCTCGATGGTGGGCGATTGAACATCGGGGCTTGCTCATTGGGGGGCGCTAGAGCCTGCCTGGAAGCCGCACTTGCACATGTGAAGGACCGCAAACAGTTTGGCCGCCCGCTGGCTGATTTCCAGGCCTTGCAGTTTAAGCTGGCGGATATGGCAACGGAGCTTGAGGCTGCGCGGCTTCTATTGCACCGGTCGGCTGCCGCCTTGGATGCTGGGAGTACTGAGGCCACGAAGCTTTGCGCAATGGCCAAGCGCATGGCCACCGATGTGGGCTTTCGAGTCTGCAACGAAGCCTTGCAGCTACATGGCGGCTACGGCTACATCAAGGAGTACCCGATCGAAAGATACCTCAGGGACCTTCGGGTACATCAGATTCTCGAGGGAACGAACGAAATCATGCGCCTCATCATCGCGCGTCGGCTCTTGACGGAGGAGTGACGGATCGTCGCGCGTCATGACAGGTTGTGGAATTATTCAACGACACAGACTGCAATTGAAAATGGAAGGATCCGAACCGAATGACTGACGAAGCTGAGATTTTGTTCCGGCGCAGCGGTGCGCTGGGTGTGATCACTCTGAATCGACCCAAAGCGCTCAATTCTCTGACTCTGGGAATGATCCGGGAATTTGATCGTCAGCTTAGGGAGTGGCGGCAGGATTCGTCGCTTGCGGTTGTCGCGATTGAAGGTGCGGGCGAGAAAGCCTTTTGCGCCGGTGGTGATGTCCGTGCAGTCTGGGAAGCGGGCAAGCGAGGTGAGGTCGGTCAGGGCCTGACCGCCGATTTCTTCCGGGAAGAGTACCAGCTCAATCATCTGATCCACCACTACCCTAAACCGATCGTTGCCCTGATCGACGGCATCACCATGGGGGGCGGCGTTGGCGTATCGATTCACTGCAGTCACAGGGTCGTTGGTGCGCGCACTCTGTTTGCCATGCCGGAAACCGCGATTGGGTTGTTCCCTGACGTGGGTGGCTCATATTTTCTGCCGCGATTGCCAGGCAAATCGGGCCTCTACCTAGCCTTAACCGGGGCACGCCTGAAAGCCGCGGATTGTTGCTTTCTGGGTATTGCGACGGATCATTGCGACAGCGAGACGCTCTCCGGCCTGCTCGAATCCTTGGCCTCTGGTGACTATGAAGGGGGCGATGCCAAGCGGGTCGCAAGCAACATTATTGGAGGGTTTCGTACCGACCCTGGCGAAGCCCCTATCGCCTCTGCGATGGCCTCGATCAACGATGCGTTCGGTGGGGACGATGTCTTCGCCATATTGCAGCGGCTCTCGGAGATGCCGGGCGACTGGGCTCGCGAGACGCTCGAGACCTTGCGCAAACGCTCGCCTTTCTCGGTGATGTTGGCCTTTGAACAGCTCCGTCGCGGCGCGGCGTTATCGTTCGATGACTGTATGATCATGGAGTACCGGTTGAGCCAAGCCATGATGAAGGACGGTGATTTTTACGAGGGAATCCGAGCTGTCTTGGTGGAGAAGGACCATGCGCCGCGCTGGAAGCCAGCTCGATTGGAAGATGTCGAGGCGGCAGAAATAGAGGCGAGCTTTACCTCATTGGGCGCACGCGACTTGGCCTTCGCTTGAGGCTTGTCGCCGCAAGAGTTAAATGACGAATCAATAAGAGCCGTTAGGGAGACGACGCCATGCGCATAGCATTTATCGGTCTAGGCAACATGGGGGGCCCTATGGCCGCCAATCTCGTTGCGGCCGGTCACGAAGTGAGAGGCTTCGACTTGATGGCTTCCAATCTGGAGGCCGCAGCAAAGAGAGGCGTGGGCGTGGAAAGCTCGATTTCGGCGGCCGTGTCGGGCGCCGACGCGGTGGTTACCATGCTGCCCGCCGGACGGCACGTGCGTGAGGTATACTGCGGAGATGATGGGGTCATCGCCGCCGCCGGCAAGGGAACGCTCCTTATCGACTCCTCCACCATTGACGTTGGCTCCGCACGGACGGTCCACGAAGCTGCGCAGGCCGCAGGCATGAAAATGCTTGATGCGCCGGTTTCGGGCGGCGTCGCAGGGGCCGAGGCCGGCACTTTGACATTTATGGTGGGGGGTAGCGACGAGGCCTTCGAACTAGGTAAACCTCTGTTCGAGATCATGGGACGCAATGTGGTTCATGCGGGCGGCGCTGGAAATGGGCAGGTTGCCAAGGTCTGCAACAACATGATCCTGGGTATCTCGATGCTGGCGGTATCCGAGGCCTTTACTCTCGGCCAAACCCTAGGGTTGGATCCGGACAAACTTTTCGCCATTTCCTCGAAATCCTCCGGTTCCTGTTGGGCCATGCTGAACCACCTGCCCGTTCCTGGAATTGTCGAAACCTCGGCGGCAAACCGAGATTTCAAGCCTGGCTTTGCGGCGGCGATGATGCTGAAGGATCTTAGGCTTTCGCAACAGGCCGCGAGCGAGGCCGGAGTGGCAACACCTTTGGGTGCAGAAGCCGCCGCGCTATTCTCGATGTTCGTGAATGCAGGGAACGGCGAATTGGATTACTCAGCCATTATCAAGATGATAAGCGGCGAGAAGTAACCCAACGCACTCCTTCTAAGATAGCTGGCGGCGGCCTGTTTTGCGGCTGTCGGTCTTTTTTCCGCGCGTTAAGCCGTCGTTAACGCCTGTTTGCCTAAAATTTTACGACAAGCAGAGGCAATGCCCTCTTAGGCGCAACGAGGAGATGCGGGCCGTGACGGAATCTTATGTAGAAACGATCGCCTTGGTGGAGAGACTCCATCGTCAGGTGCAGGAAGTGGTAAAGGCCGAACTGGAGCGGATCGACGTGCGCGATCTGAATAGCGTTCAGGCGCTCATCCTGTTCAATCTGGGCTCTATGGAACTGAGCGTTGGCGAGTTGATGCAGCGCGGTTACTACCAGGGCTCGAATGTGTCGTACAACGTGAAGAAGTTGGTCGAGAACGAATATCTTTTGCAGCGCCGCTGTCCCCACGACCGCCGTTCCATTTTTGTGCGGGCGTCGGAGAAGGGTGTTGAGATATCAAACCGCTTGGCGCACCTCTTCGCGGAGCAAGCGAAACTTCTTGCCCGCGATCCAAGAGCGGAAGAAGCGCTCGATCAAAGCTCCAAAGGATTGGCGTTGCTCCAACGTTTTTGGGCGGCGGACGGTCTGGTCGGAGTGCCGCAGGAACAGCGCCGAATCTTTACAGCAGCCTGAACAACAGGGGCACGAGGATCGCTGTCGCCAAAGCGTTGAGGCCGAGAGCCAAGCTCGAATAGGCGCCAGCGACCTCATTCAGCTGAAAAGCTCGTGCCGTTCCAATTCCGTGAGAGGCGACACCCACAGCGAAGCCTCTTGCGCGCCAATCCCGAACCTTCAAAGCATTCAACGTCCAGGTGCCAAAAGTCGCGCCAAGGATTCCAGTTATAATCACCAGAACTGCCGTCAGTGAAGGCAAACCGCCCAGTTGTTCGGTGACGCCCATTGCGACGGGTGTGGTCACCGACTTCGGCGCCAGGGACAACAGAGTTTGCTCGCTGACGCCGAGTAACCACGCTACGGCCACCGCGCTAATGCTAGCGGTCAGAGAGCCGAAGATCAGGCAGAGTCCTAGCGGAAGTGCCACTTCCTTCATGCGCTGAAGATTGCGGTAGAGTGGCACTGCAAGGGCCACGGTCGCCGGCCCGAGGAGGAAGTGTACGAATTGAGCGCCCTTGAAATAGGCCTCGTACTCGGTTTGCGTGACCCAAAGCATGCCGACCAGCACGATCACGGCGATCAAGACCGGATTGACCAGAGGACTCCGCCCGGATTTTCTATGCAGCCAATCTCCGAGAAGATAGGCAACTAGGGTCACCGTTAAACCGAGCAACGGTTCCTGTGACAGATATACCCAGAGTTCGAAAAATACTTCCTGCTGCATCGGGCTAATCCTTTAGCTCGGGGCCAGTGGGGTCTTTCTTCGAAATTCTGAAGAGCCAGGAAAGCAGCAACCCTGTGGCACCGATGGTAAAGACCGTGCTGAAGATCAGAGCCGCAGAGAGGCTGAGCCATTCCTCGCGTACCAGGCTCAGATGAACAACGACACCGACACCGGCGGGGACAAACAGCAAGGACAGATGATCAAGCAACCCTTTTGTTAAGCGGCTAAGGTCATCAGGCACGCTGCCCCGAACCAGCAAGCCAAAGAATAACAGAACCATGCCAATCACAGGGCCGGGCAGAGGAAGGCCGCTGGCTTTGTGCAGGACCTCACCGACAAGTTGGCAAATCAGAAGGACGGCGATGAAATTCAGCATGGCCAATTCTCCTCTTCTCGACGACCGAAAAAGCGGCCGCCTCACTACCAGGGCCAATTGGCCCGACGCTAACCGAATATCTGACCGTAAGGGTGTTTGTTCACCGCGTTGTTCACTGTCGATCAAGCGCCAGATTCAGTCCCAGTGCTATCAGTATGCCGCCGCCTGCGCGGCGGATGATCATCCCGCGCGCCGGTCTGTTACGGATTAGATCGGATAGGCGCGCAGCAAGAAGCACGCAGAGCACATCCGCGCTAGAGAATACAAAATTGACGATTGTGCCTAACACGAACAACTGCGCCCAAAGCGGCAACAGTGCATCGGTAGCGGTAAACTGCGGCAGAAACGCTAGGTAAAAGAGGGCAGTCTTGGGGTTGAGCACCTCAACTGCCACACTTTGCCGAAAGGCCTGGACGCCGGAGTGCTTGGAAACATGTAGAGATTCGGTGGCTGTGCCGCTTCGATTGAGTATGAGCCGGGCGCCAAGCCAGATTAGATAACCCGACCCTATGATCTTCATGAGGGCGTAGAGCAGTGGAACGGTCTCGAAAAGGGCGGCTAGTCCGAGGGTAGCGGAAAGAACATGAACATAACCGCCAACGTGAATTCCCAATGCCGCCATCCAGCCAGCCTGTTTCCCGCGTGCCAGCGTTTGAGCCGTTGCATAAAGCATCGCTGGGCCCGGCATGTACGCAAAAACGGCGGTTGCCAGAAGGAAGGCCAGTAGAATTTCAGTTGACGGCATAGTTCCTCCGCTTCAATTGACGCGCGTATTGGCCAACAGGTTTTCGTCGAGTTCGAGGCCAAGTCCGGGATTATCTGTCAACTCGACCCAACCCTCCTTATTGGGCTTGATCGGAACCGTCAGGCCGAAGTCTCGCCGCTCGGCAGTCCAGACCGGGGGGTCGTGCGGAAGCTCAAGGAAAGCCGACCCCGCAACACCGGCCGCTAGATGGGCATTGGCCATCAGCCCAATCCCGTGCCCCCAGGTGTGCGGCGTGAAAGCTAACCCTGAATCGATTGCCATGCGGGCAATCCTCGACAGTCCCGATAGGCCGCCGGTGACAGCCGCGTCGGGCTGTATCACATCCAGACAACGCGCTTCGATAAGGTGTCGGATTTCATGCAGTTCGCGGGTCATTTCGGCGCCTGCGATACGAATATCAGTCTGCGCGCGTAGTTGCTGCATGCCTCGGTAATCACCTCGGTGCAAAGGCTCTTCCATCCAGTAGACCGCAAGTTTTTCCAATTCCCGAGCAACGGTGGTTGCTTCCTTAAGAGTCCAGGGCTGCGCGGTGTCCCAGGGCATCCTCCAACCCTGATTGCAATCGACCATCAACTCCAATCTATCGCCGATAGCGGTCCGCAACTTCTCCAGGATTGCTATATCCTCGCGCCAGTGCGGCCGATGAAACCGCACTTTCATTGCCTCCATGCCCGCGTCCCGTACCGAGAGAGCGAGCTCAACCAGTTCATCGGGGCTTCTGAGGGACCCGGAGGACGCATAAACCCGAACTTTGTTGCTGTGGCCACCCAATAACCGCCATACGGGTTGACCAAGTATCTTCCCGGCAAGGTCCCAAAGCGCAATATCAAGGGGCCAGCAACGCCCATGGTGAAACGAGATATTCTCGATCACGCGTGCATGACGATCCAGATTCATTGGATCCTGGCCGATGAAAAGATCTTCATGACCGGCAAAGCCTGCCATGGAATCACCCGCTCCGAATCCGCAAAGCCCCTCATCGGTTTCAACTCGGACGAGGTCCAAATCGAAATGGTGCCGCGGCCGCGTATCCCACGAAGGAACAAAGGGCGGGTCAAGCGGCAAACGATGCCGCGATTGCTTGATCCCCGTGATCTTCATCCGCCGCTACCTCGGCCAGATGCCTAGAAGAACGCGTTCAGGCCGGTTTGCGCGCGCCCCAGGATTAACGCGTGGACGTCATGGGTCCCTTCATAGGTGTTGACCGCTTCCAAATTCATGACGTGACGGATGACATGGTACTCGTCGGAGACACCGTTGCCGCCGTGCATGTCACGCGCATTTCGTGCAATCTCCAGCGATTTGCCGCAGGAATTGCGCTTGATCAGCGAGATCATCTCCGGTGTAGCCTGGCCGTCATCCAGCAGGCGGCCTACGCGCAGCGAGCCCTGCAAACCCAGAGCAATCTCGGTCATCATGTCGGCCAGCTTTTTCTGGATGAGTTGGTTCTGCGCGAGCGGGCGTCCGAACTGTTTGCGATCCAGCGTGTAACTGCGTGCGGCGTGCCAACAGAACTCGGCGGCGCCCAGCGCACCCCAGGCAATTCCATAGCGTGCTTTGTTAAGACACCCAAACGGTCCCTTCAAACCCTTCACATTGGGTAGAAGGTTCTCATCGGGAACGAAGACGTCATCCATGGCGATTTCGCCGGTAACGGACGCACGCAGCGAAAACTTGCCCTCGATCTTGGGGGTCGTGAGTCCCTTCATCCCACGTTCCAGGATAAAGCCCCGGATATCGCCTTCCGGTTCAGCCTTGGCCCATACCACGCAAACATCGGCGATGGGTGAATTCGTGATCCACATCTTGGCGCCCTTGAGCTGCCAGCCGCCATCCACTTTCCTGGCGCGGGTTTTCATGCTGGCCGGGTCCGATCCCGAATCCGGTTCCGTCAAGCCGAAGCAGCCGACAATCTCACCGCTCGCCAGACGGGGTAAATACTTCTGGCGCTGCTCTTCATTGCCGTAGGCATGAATTGGGTGCATGACGAGGCTGGACTGGACGGACATCGCCGAGCGATAGCCGCTATCGACCCGCTCGACTTCCCGCGCGATGAGGCCGTAGGCCACATGGTTGACGCCGGCGCCGCCATACTGATCAGGAATTGTGGGGCCTAGAAAACCAAGCTCCCCCATCTCGTTCATAATGGAACGGTCGAAACTCTCGTCGCGGTTTGCTTTCAAGACGCGCGGCATCAGTTTATCCTGGCAGTAAGCTCGGGCCGCCTCCTGGATCATCCGTTCCTCTTCGCTGAGTTGATCATCCAAACGAAAGGGGTCATCCCAAACAAAACTAGGTTTATCAACGTTTGGAACGGTTTTAGGTGCGGATTGGACCGAACTCATGAAATATCTCCGGGCGTTGTGTTGGTACGCACATCAGGGTTTTGGCATTTGTTGCCTGGGCCGTCGTTCGTCGCTCATAATAGTCGGTGCATTCATCTAGTCGAGGGGCTGAATCTCAATAGCGGCCAAAATGATCGGCTATTGGTCCGACGGTTGGAGGGCGCAAATACGGTTTTTATTGACGCTGGCGGGGCGGTTGACTCTGCGTTCTTATGGCTTCTTTCATGCCGCGAGTCAGCGTGATAGGTTCCGCCAAAATTTCTCGGTTGCTGTCAGTGAAGGGGTTACCACCGGATGAACGCTAAAGTTATCGCCGTTGCTTCGGACCATGCGGGGTTCGATCTCAAGGAAGCATTGAAAAGCGAACTTGAAGCCGATGGCTATGCGGTTCTCGATCTTGGAACCCACAACGGTGATTCGGTGGACTATCCAGACTTTGGCATAGCACTTGCAAACGCGATTGCGGAAGGGAAAGCGGGACAAGGATTATTGGTCTGCGGAACGGGGATCGGCATTTCGATCGCGGCCAACCGTAACCCCGCGGTACGGGCCGCTGTGTGCCACGATGTAACGACCGCACGCCTTGCGCGCCAGCACAATGACGCGAATGTGCTCGTTCTCGGTTCCAGAATTATCGGCGCGTCGGTCGCCTCTGAGACGCTGCGAGCGTTCCTTTGCACGGAATTCGAAGGTGGGCGTCACGCCCGCCGAGTGGAAAAACTGGGCCTTTGAGGCCTGCTTCGATAGCACTCCTAAGGTAACATTTTTGAGGGTTCCCGGTTTCCGATCGGCCGCCGGGGAAGAGGAGAGGAAACACATTATGAGTCAATCGACCGCCGCGAAGATCAAGGAAGAAGGTTTCTTCAGCGCCCATTTGAATGAGAGCGACCCCGCTCTGGCAGATGCTATTCGCGGAGAACTCCGTCGCCAGCAGGACCAAATCGAGCTAATTGCGTCGGAGAACATCGTGTCCCGAGCAGTGCTGGAGGCTCAGGGCTCGGTCCTGACCAACAAATATGCCGAAGGCTATCCCGGTCGCCGTTACTATGGCGGTTGCGAGTATGTCGACGTAGCTGAACAATTGGCGATCGACCGCGCCAAGGCGCTGTTTGATTGCACCTTTGCCAACGTACAGCCGCATTCCGGCGCGCAGGCGAACCAATGCGTTCTACTGGCGCTCTGCAGCCCAGGCGACAAGATCATGGGGCTGTCGCTTTCTGCTGGCGGCCACCTGACGCACGGAGCGCCGCCCAACTTGTCAGGCAAGTGGTTCGAGGCTGTTCAGTATGGCGTTCGCCAGGAAGATGGTCTGATCGACTACGATGATCTTGAGCGCGTAGCCAAGGAACAGCGCCCCAAGCTGATCATTGCAGGCGGGTCGGCCTATCCACGGTTCCTTGATTTCGAACGTTTTCGCAAGATTGCGGATACAGTCGGCGCTTACTTTCAGGTCGATATGGCTCATTTCGCGGGGCTTGTTGCGGGCGGCGTGCATCCCAGCCCCTTACCGCATGCCCATGTTGTAACGACGACCACACATAAAACACTGCGTTGTTCGCGTGGCGGCATGATCCTTTCCAACGACGAGGATTTGGGGAAGAAGATCAACTCTGCGGCTTTTCCTGGCTTGCAGGGTGGACCCTTGATGCATGCTATAGCCGGCAAGGCAGCCGGGTTGGGTGAGTGTCTCAAGCCAAGCTTCAAGGCCTATGCCAAGCAGGTGGTCGAAAACGCCAAAGTGCTGGCGAACGGCATGCTCGAGGGTGGTTTCGATATCGTTTCCGGCGGTACGGATACACACCTCATGCTTGTCGATCTGCGCCCGAAGAAGCTGACAGGCAATATAGCCGAGAAGAGCCTCGACCGGGCGGGCATCACCTGTAACAAGAATGGCATTCCCTTCGATCCGGAGAAACCGACCGTCACTTCGGGCATTCGCCTTGGGACACCAGCCGCAACCACCCGTGGTTTCGAGGCCGCGGAATTCAAACAGGTGGCGCAGCTGATCACGCGGGTTCTGGATGGTCTGGCTGTCAATCCAGAGGACAACAGCACCACCGAGCAGGCAGTTCGGAAAGAGGTCAAGGACTTGTGTGATCGTTTCCCCATCTACCAAGATGTAGCGATCTGAGGTAAGGATAGACTCGGATCGGCAGTGGAGTCGTCTGTCGGCGAAGGAATGCCGGTGACTTGGGGTCGGTGACTTGGGGCCGGTGAACTGAGGGGAGGTCGGACATGAGGTGCCCTTTCTGCGGGAACGAAGATACGCAGGTGAAGGATTCGCGTCCGACGGAGGATCATTCCTCCATCCGACGCCGTCGTCAGTGTTCTAACTGCGCGGCGCGTTTCACGACCTTCGAGCGCGTGCAGATCCGGGAACTCACGGTGGTCAAGGGGAGTGGGAAACGCGAACCCTTCGACCGTGAGAAACTCGTGCGGTCGATGCGAATTGCCCTTCAGAAACGCCCGGTTGAGGTGGAGCGGGTAGAGCAGATTGCCAGTTCAATTCAGCGACAGCTTGAGTCTCATGGTGAAACCGAAGTTCCCAGCAAAGCCATCGGCGAGTTGGTGATGGATCGTTTGGCGCAGCTTGATCCGGTTGGGTATGTGCGCTTTGCGTCTGTGTATCGGAATTTCCACGAGGCTCGGGACTTCGAGAAGTTCGTCGGCGAACTTGGCGCCGACCAAGACTAGTCCCTTGACCGATAGCGCCGCTGATCTTGGCTATATGCGAGCGGCCTTGTCGCTTGCTCGTAGAGGCCTGGGCCGTGTCGCGCCGAACCCCGCGGTCGGCTGTATCATCGTTAGCCAGAATCAGATTGTCGGGCGTGGATGGACACAACCGGGCGGGCGCCCGCATGCCGAAACCGAAGCGCTGGCCCAAGCAAGCATCGCTGCGCGCGGTAGCACCGTTTACGTTACCCTGGAACCCTGTTCCCATCATGGTCAGACCGGTCCTTGTGCTGAGGCTTTGGTGAAGGCCGGCGTCGCCCGTTGCGTGGTGGCTATGAACGACCCGGATGAAAGAGTGCGTGGGCGCGGCGTTAAAATGTTGCGTGAAGCGGGAATCGCTGTTGAAACCGGATTGCTGCGGCATGAGGCCGAACGGGTGAACGCAGGCTATCTGCTGCACCGGTTGCATGGTCGGCCGTTAGTGACGCTCAAACTTGCGACGACTTTGGATGGTCGCATCGCAACACACACCGGAGAAAGTCAGTGGATCACCGGCAATAGTGCGCGGGCCTTCGGGCATCGTTTGCGGGCGACCCACGATGCCATACTGATCGGCGGGCGAACGGCTCTCTACGATAATCCGCGTTTGGACTGTCGCCTACCTGGCCTGGAAACGCGGTCGCCGCTGCGCGTCATCATGGATGGCAGTTTGGTTTTGCCGTTAACCCATCATCTTGTCGCAAATGCGGGGGCCAGGGCGGGAAATTGTTCGACGTTGTTGTTCACGAGGGAAGGACATCCCAAGGAGCGTGTGGCTGCCTATCGGAGTGCCGGTGTCGAGGTCATCGAACTGCGGCCGGATCAACCGGGCGGGCTTTTGCCACCGGATGGTGTTCTAGAAGCGCTGGCGGCGCGCGGCGTGACACGTGTGCTGTGCGAAGGCGGCGGCGGTTTGGCCGCAAGTTTGGTGCGGGCGGGGTTGGTCGATCGCTTGATCTGGTTCCGTGCGGCGCGGCTGCTGGGGGACGACGGACGGGCGGGATTGTCGGCATTGGGGATAGACAGCCTGAAAGATTCACCTCGGTTCCGGCTTGATTTCCTGCGCTGTCTGGGCGAAGACCTGCTGGAAAGCTATAGCAAGGCCACCTAGATCAAGCTCATGTTTACAGGCATCATTACGGATCTCGGCCGCATTCGAGAGCGAAAGGACGGCGGTGTTTCGCGATTTGTCGTAGAAACCCGCTATCCGACATCGGAAATTTCCTTGGGTGCTTCAATCGCTTGCAACGGTTGTTGCCTCACGGTCGTGGAGACCGGGAGCGATTACTTTGCCGTCGATGTCTCCGCCGAAAGCTTGGCCAAAACCAACCTGGATAGCTGGCAGCCTGGCACGGCAGTGAATTTGGAGCGCGCCTTGGCGTTGGGCGAGGAACTGGGCGGACATCTGGTGTCCGGGCATGTCGACGGACTGGCCGAAGTAACCGAGCGCCGCCGTGAGGGCGATTCCTGGCGGTTTTCCTTTGTCGTGGAAGCCGCGCTGGGCCGTTTTATTGCGCCGAAAGGGTCGATTTGCCTCAACGGTGTATCGCTGACCGTCAATGAGGTGGCGGATCTGGACGACGGTCGCTGCCGCTTCGGCGTTAACATCATCCCTCACACAGCTGAGGTCACGACTTTCGCAACGACTCAAGTAGGCGACAGGCTCAACCTGGAAATAGACCTCGTTGCACGCTACCTTGAACGACTTTCCAGCCGGGAGTAAATGATGGACCGCACCAAGGCCGAGATCGAACGCGACGAAGCATGGCGCGTTACCTTCCGGGAAATAATCTCGCCGATCGAAGAGATCATCGAAGAAGCGCGCAATGGCCGCATTTTCATTTTGGTCGATGACGAGGATCGAGAGAACGAAGGTGACTTGGTCGTACCGGCACAGATGGCGACCCCTGAAGCGATCAATTTCATGGCAAAGTTTGGGCGGGGTCTGATTTGCCTGGCTTTGACACACGAGCGGATCGACCAACTTGGCTTGAAGCTGATGGAGCAGCGCAACGAGAGCCGCCACGCAACGGCATTCACCTTGTCAATCGAAGCGCGTGAGGGGGTGACCACCGGAATTTCGGCGCCTGACCGGGCACGGACGATTTCGGTTGCGATCGATCCTGCATCGAGCCCACGCGATATCGTGACGCCAGGGCATGTCTTTCCCCTGATGGCGCGGGAGGGCGGGGTGCTGGTGCGGACCGGCCACACGGAGGCGGCTGTCGATTTGGCGCGTCTTGCGGGCTTGAACCCTTCGGGTGTGATCTGTGAGATCATGAACGATGACGGCACTATGGCGAGGCGCGACGACTTGATCGCCTTTGCACAAACCCATGGTCTGAAAATCGCGACCATTGCCGACTTGATTGCCTATCGCCGCCGCAACGAGCGTATTGTGGAACGCACGCTTGAAACATCCTTCGAAAGTCGCCACGGCGGCACTTTCAACATGGCGGTCTACACAAACAAACTGGCCTACGCCGAGCATGTAGCCTTATGGAAGGGTGAGATAGACGCCAGCGCGCCGGTGCTGGTTCGGATGCACGCATTAAACGTGCTGGACGATGTGCTGGGCGATGGCGAAAGCGGTCGCGGCGGTGAACTACAAAGAGCAATGGAGATCATCGGTGAAGCGGGAAGAGGGGTCGTCGTGTTGCTGCGTGAGCCTTCGGCCACGAGCCTATCCGATCGACTGCGTAAACGCATGGGTCATGAGGTGAGCAAATCCGTGGAACTTCGCGATTATGGCGTTGGCGCTCAGATTCTGTTGGACCTGGGTGTAAAGGACATGGTGCTGCTGTCCAACAGCCGTAAAACGGTGATTGGGCTTGAGGGCTACGGCCTGTCTATCGTAGACCAGCGCCCTATTGAGTAACTGATCTGGAAAGAAGGGCCGTGATGGCGCATGTATTGATCGTTGAGGCGCGGTTCTATGAGGACATCGCCAACGAAATGGTAAAGGGCGCCGAGGCAGCGCTAAAGCAAGCGGGCGTGACCTGGGAGCGGATCGCTGTGCCGGGCGCCTTCGAGATACCTGCCGCTGTGTCTCTGGCGGCTGAAAGCGGGCTTTTCGACGGTTTTGTCGCCTTGGGTTGCGTGATCCGCGGCGAAACAACGCATTACGACTATGTTTGCCAGGAAAGTGCGCGCAAGCTTCAAGACTTGGCTGCGGACGCGGGCTTGCCCATCGGCTATGGAATCCTCACCTGCGAGAACGACGCCCAAGCTTGGGAGCGGGCCGCAGTTGATCGAAAGAACAAAGGCAAGGATGCCGTCGAAGCTTGCCTCGCGATGATCGCACTGCGAGAGCGCTTTCTGTCGGACGACGTGGAAGCAGGCGAATGACCGGACCGCAAGCACCTCAAACGACCCGAAATGCCAGTCCGCGCCGTCTTGCGCGATTGGCTGCGGTGCAAGCTTTGTACCAACTGGACGTCAATGGTGGAGAGCCGTCGCGGGTCATTCTCGAGTTCCTGCAGCATCGCTTGAACGATGTTGTCGAAGGCCTGGACCTGACGCAATTGGATCGGCAGCTTTTCAACGATCTCGTAGCTGGTGTCGCACAAGACCGTGAGGCGCTCACCCAGATGGTGGCGCCTGCGTTGGTCGAAGGTTGGCCGCTGGAGCGCTTGGAGGTGCTTTTGCGCCTGATCCTGTGTTGCGGTGCGTTCGAGCTTTGGCAGCGCTCCGATGTGCCGGCTCGGGCAGTTATCAGCGAGTATCTGGAGGTCACGCACGCCTTTTTTGATGGCAAGGAGCCATCGTTCGTTAACGGCGTACTCAATCGCCTCGCCCATAGCCTGCGGGAAGACGAGTTTGGCACGGCTGCGGGCGAGGGCAAGTGAGACGGTGAACGAAGTGACGGGCGAATTCGATATGATCGCTCGTCTATTTGCGCCGCTGACCGACGGTCGGCCTGGAACATTTGACCTCCGGAACGATGCCGCAACCTTCGTTGCCTCACCCGGACATGAAACTGTCATCACCCTGGATACGCTTTGTGAGGGTATTCATTTCTTTGGTGATGACGATCCAGCGGGTGTTGCCCGTAAGCTCTTGCGAGTCAATCTCTCCGACCTGGCCGCAATGGGCGCGCGTCCTTTCGGTTATCTGCTGAGTCTGGCCCGGGGAAAGTCTCAAGACGACCCCTGGTTGGAGGCTTTTGCCGCTGGTCTCAAGGAGGACCAGAAGCTGTTCGGCGTCACATTGCTGGGTGGAGACACCACGCGGACGGAGAAGGGCCTTGTGCTCTCCCTTACAGCACTGGGCGAAGTCCCCATGGGCAAAGCGTTGCCCAGGAGCGGGGCTCAACCGGGTGACAGCGTCGTGGTATCGGGAACGCTCGGCGATGCGGCGCTCGGCTTATGCATTCTCCAGGGCAAGAATTTTGGCCTTGATGCGGCGAACCGAGCCCATCTTGTCGACAGGTACCATCTACCCCAACCCCGATTGCAACTGGGACACAGGCTCGTTGGAGTGGCGCATGCCTGTCTGGATGTGTCCGACGGCTTGCTTGGTGACCTGGAACATATTGCACAGGCCTCAGAGGTGACGATTCAACTTGATGCTTCAGCGCTGCCGTTGTCAGCCGCTGCAAGGTCGGTGTTGAACGCAGATGCGCAACTTTTGAGTAACGTTGTGGGCGGCGGTGACGACTACGAACTGGTTTTCACAGTCCCCGCGTCCGCACGGCCTGAGCTGGCGAGGATAGAAGGCGAATCGGGTATCCCGCTGACGGTCATTGGAGACGTGCTACCGGGCCCCGCGCGGGTGGAAGTGTTGGACAGCGAGAGGCAAGTCCTGCAGTTCGAAAGGCGCGGTTGGACTCATTTTTAGGCCACTTTGATCGCTTTAACCGCGACATGGGGTCCAGACTGTTGCTTTAAGGCGCGGCTTCTGGCATTTTCCGCGCGATTTATCAGGGGAAACGTAGTCCGAATTAGGGAGTCCCCCGCACTTCGGACTGACAGTGGGGTCGGCGATTTAGCGCGCCGACGACTGTTCTAGGAAGGGAAGTTCCATGACATTGGTATTGCTATTCGTCATTGCTTGCGGGCTGGCGGCGATTGCTTACGGGTTCGTAACCGGAAAGGCTGTCGTCTCGGCTGATGCCGGGTCCGCCAGGATGCAGGAAATCGCAGGCGCCATTCAAGAAGGCGCAAACGCCTATCTGAAGCGTCAGTACACAACGGTTGCCGTTGTTGGTGTGGTGATCTTCGTAATTGGTTTCTTTCTGCTTGGGTGGGAAGTCGCCGTCGGTTTTGCCATCGGTGCGATCCTTTCGGGCGCCGCAGGCTTCATCGGTATGAATGTCTCCGTGCGTGCCAATGTGCGCACCACGCAGGCGGCCGCCACCGGCGGGCTTGAGGCCGGGCTTTCGATGGCTTTTCGGTCTGGCGCGGTGACTGGAATGTTGGTTGCCGGCTTGGCGTTGCTGGCGATTGCGATCTACTTTTCCCTGCTGACCGGTATCGGCAATGAAGCCGGTTCTCGGACGGTTGCGAATGCACTGATCGGCTTGGCCTTTGGCGCGTCGCTGATCTCTATCTTTGCCCGTCTTGGCGGCGGTATCTTCACCAAGGGCGCGGATGTCGGGTCCGACTTGGTCGGTAAGATCGAAGCGGGCATTCCCGAGGACGATCCGCGTAATCCGGGTGTTATCGCCGATAACGTCGGTGACAATGTGGGCGATTGCGCCGGTATGGCCGCTGATCTCTTCGAGACCTACGTGGTGACCGTTGGCGCGACGATGGTTCTGGCTTCTATCCTTTTCAATGCCAGTGGTGTGGTGAACGAACTGATGCTTTATCCGCTCTTGATTGGCGGCGTTTGCATTCTGTCTTCGATCGCAGGCACCTATTTCGTCAAGCTGGGCGCTAACAAGTCGATCATGGGCGCGCTTTACCGTGGCCTGATCGTCACGGCGGTACTGACCATTCCCGGCGTTCTGATCGCCAATCTCCTGTCAATCGGCTTTGGTGAGCCTTTCGCTGGTGCTGGCTTCACCGGTTGGTCGCTGTTTGCCTGTGCGTTGATTGGGCTTGCTGTTACCGCGGGCATCGTCGTGATCACCGAGTACTACACCGGGACCGACTACCGCCCGGTCCGGTCGGTCGCAAAGGCTTCCGAGACTGGCCACGCGACCAACATCATTCAGGGCTTGGCAGTCTCAATGGAATCGACTGCGCTTCCTGTGCTTGTGATCGTGGCGGGACTGCTTTCGACTTTTGGCCTGGGCGGTCTCTATGGTGTCGGCATCGCCGTGACCACCATGCTTGCATTGGCCGGCATGATCGTGGCGCTGGATGCTTTCGGCCCCGTTACGGATAATGCCGGTGGTATTGCCGAAATGGCCGATCTCGACGCCAGCGTGCGTGAAACCACGGACGCGTTGGATGCCGTAGGGAACACAACCAAGGCGGTGACTAAGGGTTACGCGATCGGTTCGGCGGGTCTGGGTGCTCTGGTGCTCTTTGCGACCTATACGGAAGACTTGGCGTTTTACTTCAAAGACGTGCCGGTGAATTTCTCGCTTTCCAGCCCCTACGTGGTTTCCGGGTTGTTGGTTGGTGGGTTGCTGCCGTTCCTGTTCGGTGCCATGGGCATGATGGCCGTGGGCCGCGCCGGCGGTGCGGTTGTTGAGGAAGTGCGCCGTCAATTCCGTGAAGATAAGGGTATCATGGCCGGGACTTCAAAACCCGACTATGCACGCTGCGTGGACATGCTGACCAAATCGGCAATCAAGGAAATGGTTGTACCATCGCTGCTGCCACTCCTTTCGCCGATCGTCTTCTTCTTCGTGATCGATCTGGTCGGTGGCCGGGCCGCTGCCTTCTCGGCTCTGGGCGCCATGCTCTTGGGTGTGATCGTGACCGGTCTTTTCGTAGCCCTGTCCATGTGTTCGGGCGGCGGTGCTTGGGACAACGCGAAGAAGTACATCGAGGACGGCCATCATGGCGGCAAGGGGTCAGATGCCCATATGGCCGCTGTAACCGGTGATACCGTGGGTGATCCCTACAAAGATACCTCCGGTCCGGCCGTTAACCCGATGATCAAGATCACGAACATCGTTGCCTTGTTGCTGTTGGCTATTCTGGCCCACTGATCTTCACAGGCACGGTCCTAAACATAAGCCCCGGAGAGTCATCTCCGGGGCTTATTTTATGTTCTGTACCGATTTGTTTGGCGGTTGCTACTTGGTGTTCTTGCTGCGGCTGGAGATCGGCTGGCGCCAGAGATTGCCCAGCATCTGCTCAAGGATCGTCAACTCGCGGCCCTCGGTTGGGGTTTCGCGGTCGATCAACTCAACCTCTTGGGCATCTTCAAGCGTATAGAGCTTGGTCTCCTGGACGATCCCAGCCGGTGTAAAGCTTATTGCAAAAACGGAGCGTTCAATTTCTTCGGCCGGGAATACCGATGGTCCTTGTTCGGCTCGCGATCCGATGTAGTACCAAATGTTATCCTGGAATGTGGAAAGCGTCGAAGGGCTGCCCAGCTTGTTGAGAACGTCATTGCGGTTGTCGACTCCAGGGTGAATCTCGGCCAGCACCTCCGGGTCCGGCATATTGCCATGAACCTTGATCTCGTTGCTGCAAGCCCCCAGTAGGAGAACACTCGAAAGCAAGAGGACACGTAGTCTCCTGTTTCTAACGGTTCGGTGGGTCGCAATGGATAGGTGCATCATCGGGTCCGCCATTGTCTGCGCCGTTCACCCAAGGGGTTCATGGCGCCATTTCATGCTACCCATTGATTACCGCCTTCCGAGGCCTTATTGCAAGCACAGCAGCACTGGATTTCCCGTTAGGAAGGTTACCAATGCCCCTCAAGGACATTATCTTCGGTAAAGATCGCTACAGCAAAAGCGCTCATAGGCTCTATGTCGCCGTGGTCGAGCAAGCGCGTAATCCGGTTTTCTATAGCGATCTTGGGGTGCCGGACAGCTTGGACGGCCGGTTCGAATTGATCTCGCTGCACACTTTTTTGGTGCTTCATCGCTTGAAGTCCGAGACTGGTGAGGCCGGTCTCGCCATAGGTCAAGGTCTCGTCGATCTGATGTTTGCCGATATGGATCAGTCGCTGCGCGAAATGGGCGTTGGCGACATGGGTGTGGGAAAGCGCGTGAAAAAGATGGCGGAAGCCTTTCAGGGGCGTGTTGCAGCTTATTCTTCGGCGCTTGTAGCGGATGAGGAAACCCAGCTCCATGATGCGCTGCGCAGAAACCTCTTTGGCACCAGAGATCAAGTCGAAGCGCACGATCTCGGACAGATTTCAGATTATCTGCGCCATCAGGCAGCTTTCTTGGGCCAACAGAAAAGCGCTGATATACTGCAAGGCATCATTGCCTTTTCGCAGCCGGGACAGAAGTAATGCCGATTGGTGGTTATCGGCATTGACCCTGACGGGCCGCTCTTCTATGTTCGCGCCCTTCCGCCGCCTGCGGAAGTAATGGGAACGTTCTTCATGGTTGAGGCAACTTCAGAGTTTCATCGCCCTTTTGACCTGGAGGGTTTGGGGCAGGCTGGCCGCATCGTTCGGATCGATGCGCGGGCCGAGGAATGTGAAGCCCTGGCGCGTCGATTGGGCTTGGTGTCGCTCGAAGCGCTAGGCGGAGACCTTGAGTTACGGCGACTGGGCGGCGGTATTTATGAGGTGACCGGGCGTTTTACGGCGCGCATTTCGCAGAGTTGCGTCGTAAGCCTGGAGGCATTCGATAGCATGCTGGAAGGTGACTTCGAGCAGCGTTATGTTGTTGGTGGGGCAGGTGCCGAGGACAGCGATCTCCTGGACCCGGAGGGCGATGAGCCGCCGGAGGTACTGGAAGAATCGACTCTGGACTTGGGCGAGGCTATGACACAGGAACTAGCGATTATGCTGGATCCACATCCCAGGAGGCCCGGTGCCAACCTGGATCAGTCGGAATTTGGACCGCGCATTGCGGTCGAAGAGGAAGGCGAGCGGGCAAATCCCTTTGCGGACCTTGCGCGTTTGGTAAAAGGCTCCAAAAGCGAACCCTGATTGGGATGCTGGCAGAGTATGGTGGCAGCGGCTGTCCATAGCTTGGACTTGCTGCATGCTGGCTTTTTGGCTACAAGCGGGCGTTTCAAGGCGCTCTCTATTAGAATACTATGAGGATGACGAGCGATGGCCGTTCCTAAGAAGAAAGTATCCAAGTCAAAGCGTGACATGCGTCGGTCGCACCACGCTCTTGGAAAGTCGAATCCGAATGAATGCCCGAACTGTGGCGAATTGAAGCTGCCGCACCATGTTTGCACCTCTTGCGGCCACTATGATGGCCGTGACGTGGTCGAGACGGAAGCGGTCTGAGGCCCTGCATCGTGCTTCTGGCAGTCTCTTTGGCCGGAAGCACGACTGAAGGCTTCGCATTTGCCATGAAAGCCAGACCTTGAGTGCGTCACTGACAATCGCATTAGACGCCATGGGCGGCGATGCCGCGCCTGAAATGGTTCTGCGCGGCGCGAATATCGCACAGCAGCGGTTTCCCGACGTGCGGTTCCTGTTGTTCGGGCGCGAGGGCGAGGTAGCCCCGCTTTTGGCGAAGTACAAGAAGCTCCAGGCAGTTGCCGAGGTGATCCATACGGACGACGTGGTGAGCTCTGAAGAGCGCCCCTCGGTCGCCTTACGCAGCGGCCGGAACTCCTCCATGCGTCTGGCGATCAACGCCGTGCACGATGGGCGGGCGCAAGGTGTGGTTTCTGCGGGAAACACAGGCGCCCTTATGGCCATGGCCAAGTTCGTGTTAAAGACCCTGCCTGGGATCGACCGCCCGGCCATTGCGTCCTTTTTCCCGACGCTGAAAGGCGAGTCGGTCATGCTGGATTTGGGCGCGAACGTGCATTGCGATACCAACAATCTGGTGGATTTTGCCATTATGGGCAGCGTCTTCTCGCATCTCGTTCTGGGCCGCATCGAGCCAAGCATCGGCTTGTTGAACGTGGGCTCTGAGGACAAGAAGGGGCATGACGCGCTTTGGGACGCGGCTGCAGTTCTGCGCGGGGCAGACTCTTTGCCTGGCCGTTTTCACGGTTTTGTTGAAGGCGACGATATCGCCAAGGGGACCGTGGATGTGATCGTGACCGATGGGTTTACCGGCAATGTGGCGCTGAAGACAGCGGAGGGCACGGCAAAGCTGGTCAGCGAGTACCTGCGTCAGTCGTTCCGGTCATCGCCTTTGGCCTCTATCGGCTACCTGCTTGCCAAGAGTGCGATGAACAAGCTGCGTAAACGTCTCGATCCGCGCCGCTACAACGGCGCGATCTTTCTTGGCCTCAACGGTGTGACTGTAAAGAGCCATGGTGGAACGGACGCTTTGGGTTTTGCCAATGCAATTGGTTTGGCGGTCGATCTCGCCAAGGGCGATTTCGTCAAGCGCTTACAGGAAGATTTTGCGAAATTAGGACGCGTCCAAGCCAACGCAAGGGCGGCGGTCTGACGATGCCGATCCGTACACAGCTTACAGGTTGTGGGGCCTACCTGCCCGAACGCATCGTAACCAATGCCGATCTGGCGCACGTCATCGATACCTCCGATGATTGGATCAGACAGCGCACCGGTATCTGCGAGCGCCGGGTCGCTGCGGAGGGTGAGATGACCTCCGATATTGCGCTTCACGCTGCTCAGGCAGCTCTGGAGAATGCTGGGCGGCAGGCGACGGATATCGATCTGATCGTACTCGCTACCTCGACACCGGACGAGACGTTTCCTGCAACGGCAACCCGCGTGCAACATGCCTTGGGCATAACCCGTGGTGCCGCATTCGACGTTCAGGCCGTTTGTTCGGGCTTCGTGTATGGGCTGGCGGTCGCCGACAACTTCATTCGTTGCGGACAGGCGAACCGAGCGCTGGTGATTGGCGCCGAGACCTATAGCCGCATCCTCGACTGGCAGGACCGCACGACTTGCGTGTTGTTTGGCGACGGCGGTGGCGCTGTCGTCCTTGAACGGGGCGAGGGAGAGGGCGATAAGGCCGATACCGGCATCCTTTCCACCCATATTTATTCGGATGGCCGGCATCATGACGCGCTTTACGTCGATGGTGGTCCTTCCAGCACCCAGACGACCGGACATCTGCGCATGCAAGGCCGCGAGGTCTTCCGTCACGCGGTTACCAATATGGCCGAGGCGATTGACGCCGCACTTGCTCACAACAAGGTTGCGGAGAGTGAAATCGATTGGTTGGTGCCGCACCAGGCAAACTCCCGGATCATCGAAGCAATGGCCCGTAAACTCTCCATGCCGATGGAGCGGGTCATAATGACGGTGGACCGTCACGCCAACACTTCTTCCGCTTCCATACCCCTTGCGCTGAACGAGGGAATGCAGGACGGACGCATCGGAAAGGGCGACCTTGTACTGATGGAAGCGATGGGTGGCGGCTTCACATGGGGTTCAGCATTAGTAAGGCTTTAACGCTTATTATTAATGTAATAAATTAAGAGTGCTCCTGACGTCATTTTTGCCTTAACCGTTAATTTTCCCCGCTATCCATCTGACTTTATTAAATAATTGACCAATCTTACGAGATTGGTATAGCATTCGCTCAAAAGCTTTTAGGGCAGGGGGAATAAATGGCAGAACAAACCGTTACTAGAGCGCAGCTGGGTGAGGCTGTTTATCACGAGGTCGGGCTCTCTCGGAACGAGTCCGCCGATCTGGTGGAAAGCGTGCTGGAAGAAATCTCCGATGCTTTGATTCGTGGGGAGACGGTCAAGATCTCCTCCTTTGGCAGTTTCTCGGTTCGCTCGAAGGGGGAGCGGATAGGGCGTAATCCCAAGACGGGCGAGGAGGTTCCTATCCTGCCGCGCCGTGTTTTGGTTTTCCGCCCGTCACATGTGCTCAAGGAACGTATCAACGACGGATCCTGACCGACCGTGCGATAATGATTGCGCGTTCCAGAATACGAGGAGACCAGAATGGCGACCGCCAGGGGAAATGGGAAATCCGCCGCGGCTTTTCGCACGATCAGTGAAGTAGCCGACGAATTGGACGTCCCACAGCACGTGCTCCGATTTTGGGAATCGAAGTTCACACAGGTTAAACCGCTCAAGCGTGGCGGTGGGCGGCGCTACTATCGCCCGGAAGATGTCGAGTTGTTGCGTCAGATTCGCGAGCTTCTTTACGACGACGGTTATACCATCAAGGGCGTTCAGAAGTTGCTCCGTGAAGGTCAGTTGACGCGGGCGGGCGCTGCCAGCGCCGCCGAGCAGTCCTCCGAACCCTTGGCCCGTTCGGGACACCCCAAAGCCAAGGAAGCGGCCAAGGCGGGCCGCGAGGCCGCAGCAAGCGCACTGCCGCGCGAAAAGCGGAAGGAACTCGAAGGAATCATGCGCGATCTTCTCAACCTGCGCGCTGAATTGAAGCGCCTCCCGCGCAATTGATTACGAATTCAGCTTTTGCGTCACGGGCGATTGCATTGCTCTGACTGCGCCGTTATATAGGGTCCGTCCGGCGCCGCCGGACACGGTCGGAGCGTAGCGCAGTCTGGTAGCGCACCACGCTGGGGGTGTGGGGGTCGCAGGTTCGAATCCTGCCGCTCCGACCAATTCTAAAGCCTGGAAAACATGCAGTAAGCAAGAATAGCTCCCACCTCGGGAGCTTATTTTTTGCCTTTTCGCCGCACCAATTAATTGAACTAGGTGAGAAGGCGGTTGGTACGACAGGGGAACGAACCAACCGCCTTGCTCGTGCGCGCGATTGTCCGCAAACAGGTGCCGAGTGACCGGAGGGTGTGTCGTCGGCACTTGTTTGCGGTGCTGCCTGTCGCGGGGTCAGGCGTTGAGCGCGCGCATGTGCTCCACGGCTTCATCTGTGCTCCAGAGCGCATTTGCTATCATGCGGAAGTTGATGAGCGCAGCGAGATAGCCGTCACCTTCCGGCACCTTGGCGCCAGCCGTGGCATCGCGGACGACCGCAACCTCGAAGCCTTGCTCAAGAAACTCCCGCATGTGGCTTTCCACACAAAGGTTTGCGGACATGCCGGCGAGGATGATCTGGTCTACTTTCAGCTTGCGGAGCTGCAGCCCGGCATCGTTCTGCTCGGGACCATAAACCTTATGTGGCGAGGCGATGATGGTCTTTCCGTCGAAGATGTAGTCCTTGTACTCGGCCATGAAATCAGCGCCGGAGCCTTCGAGACCATCGACATCGAGCGGACCGGGCCGATCGAACATGCCGATCGAGTGCATTACCTTCTCGAGGGCGCCTTCAAATTCCCAGCCATGGTCATGCGGATAGTAGTAGTGGGGGGAGATCACGACGGGCATGTTGGCGGCTTTGGCGGCGCGGAACAGGCGGCCGATGTTCTCGACCACGTTGTGTTCCGTGACACTTTCTCCGACGACACCCCATGTCACGCCCTGTGGGCTGAGAAAGTCGATTTGCGGATCGACGACGAGAAGCGCGGCACGGCCCTTTTCTAAAGCCATGCTAGAGGGCGGCAGGGCGGGCTCGGCCGGGTCAGCATAGGCGCTCATGCCGGCAGCCTCGGCTTTTGACGCGCCCAGGATGGATGTCGCTGCTGCCGCACCGGCGACGCCGGCAACACCGGTCGTCAGGAAGCTCCGGCGGTTGATGTCGCCGTCATGATTGTCGTGATGATGATGGTGATCGCATGTCTTTCTCATTGTTTCTCTCTCCTCTAATGAAGCGAATTAGCCCGGTTGCTGGGATGGCGGCCCCTATCTGGACCGGCACCATGCGTGTGAAGTGTGGCGGGCTTGGGGGTTAGCGCCCTGTCATCCTGGTTTCTCGGTCAGGCCTCCCGCCGAGAATCAGGAGCAACCATTCCCGCCAACGGACTTTGCCGTTGATCCGAGTTGAGGACGGGCGCGGGTCCTGTACTCCTCGCAAAACGACAGCCAAAAATGTGACGGGAATGATCCGAGTCATTGTTTGCGTTCCTTCGTTAGCTCAAAGGCCTAGGTCGGAGAGGCCCGGATGGTCGATGGGCCGTGGACCGAGGGGCCAGTGGAAGAGGCGCTCGTCTTCGGAAATCTGTAAGTCGTTGATCGAGGCGTGACGAACGGCCATTAGCCCATTGCGCGCGAACTCCCAGTTCTCGTTTCCGTAGGCCCGGAACCATTTTCCGTCTTTACCTATTGCCTCATAGGCGAAGCGGACAGCGATCCGTGAGTCGTCGAAGCTCCAGAGTTCCTTGATTAATCTGTACTCTCGCTCGGCTTGCCATTTTCTGGTCAAGAAACCTTCGACTTCGGCTCGTCCGGTCAGGAATTCATTGCGGTTTCGCCAACGCGTGTCCGGTGTGTAAGCACGCGCAACGCTAGCCGGATCACGGCCATTCCAAGCGTCCTCTGCGGCACGTACCTTGGCTTTCGCGGAGTCTATATTGAAGGGGGGGAAGGGTGGTCGGACCATTGTGGCTCTCCAAAAGTGAACAGAACGGTACAGTTTGATAATTTGAAACTGGACCGATCGGTACACTTTTTCAAGCAAAAAATTACCGAATCAACATCCTTTTTAAGAGAAAACGCTATAACATATTATTTTATAATAATATTTTTTTCGTTTAAAACGATAACGCCAGTGTTATATATATACCGTTCTGTTCATAAATGGAGATATCATGCGTCCGAGTAAGCGGGATGAACTGGTCCGGAAGGCGCTCGAAGTTTTCTATCGCGAGGGATTCCACGCGACGGGAATGGACCGATTGTCGGAAGAGACGGGAATTTCCAAGACCACTATGTTCAAACATTTTCGCAGCAAGGACGAGCTGATCCTTGCGGTGCTTCGGTTGCGTGATCAGGATTTCAGAAACTGGCTGTTTCGCCGAATGGAGCAGGCGGGAGCTCCTCAAGCTCAGTTGTTGGCAATGTTCGATGCCTTGGCGGAGTGGTTTTCGTCTCCCCGATTTCGGTCATGCATGTTCATCAAAGCCGCTTCCGAGTATCCGGACCCTGGGCACCCCATTCACGCTCAGGCTGCCGAACATAAGCGGCTTTTGTGCCTGCAGCTTTCAAAACTTACCGCAGAAGCGGGGGCCCGCGATTCGGTGCAATTGGCCCGTGCGTTGCTGTTGTTGAAGGAGGGGGCGATTGTCACCGCTCACATGGGGCACGAGACCGACCCTGCCGGTGATGCCAAAGTCGTCGCCGCAAAACTGATATCGGATGCTTTGACCTGATATTGTTGACGGCGTCGGCCGCTAAATGCCGGCCAGTCGGAGCTGAATCCTCCGCTGGCCTTTTCCTTTAGGGATATCAAAAAATGACGCTTGAGGATTACCCAGCGCGGCGCTGATGCTTGTCGTCGCTGTTGCCGGACCCGAGTTTCTCAGCGGCATCTTCGGCAAGCAGTCGGCCGCTGTCGCTTAGCTTGCAGACCAGCCAATCGGGTTTCAGGAAATTATGGAACCAAGGCTCGGCCCAGCCATTCTCCAGGCAGCTCCGCACGGTATGAGCATTCATTTCCTGCCCATCCCTGTCGAAGAGTGGCAGCTTGCCGCCTGGTTGATCGAGCCCACGTTGCAGCCAATCAAGCTGATGCGGCGTGGGCCTCGGGCCCCTGCTTGCCTTGGTCTCAGCCATCTTTTCCCCGTTCCTTCCCAAGTCCTCGGCAACGATCCTAACCCAGATTGCCAAAGAATGGCAGCCATGCAGCCTTCCGGCTGTTCGATTTCGTGAAGTCGGGACATAATGACGCTCCATCTTCGATAGAGCAGGACAGTCAATGAAGCCCAGTTCGGCGCAACTTGCGCTCGCATTTTCAAGTATCGGCCATAGTTTCGTGCACCTCTTTGCGGGTTTTTACTTCATTATTGTGGTGAGCTTGGAGGACGCCTGGAACCTGCCGTATGCCGATCTGGTCGAGCTATGGACTCTGGGCGCCTTGATGATCGGTCTAGCGGCTTTGCCCGCCGGTTGGCTCGGTGACCGCTGGAGCCCGGCCGGCATGATGGCTTTGATGTTCATCGGGATGGGTTTGGCATCCATAACCTGCGGCCTGATCGATGGCCCGACGGCGCTTCTGGTTGGCCTGACAGCACTCGGATTGTTCGCTGCCATTTATCATCCGGTCGGCATCGCCTGGGTTGTGCGTAACGCCAAGTCGCGCGGCAAGGCCCTGGGCATCAACGGCATCTTTGGCGGCATGGGTGTCGCGTCCTCCGGTTTGGTGGCGGGATCCTTGATTGACCTTTATAGCTGGCGGGCGGCCTTTATCGTTCCCGGGGTTGTATCGCTTGTCATTGGCCTGGCGTTGGTGTTCTGCCTGCTAAAGGGGTGGATGGTCGAAGAAAAGCGGGTTCAGGCGCCAGACAACGAACACCACAGCCGGGCGGATCGCTTTCGCGCCTTCTTCCTTTTGATGTTCTGCATGTTCTGTATCGGCCTTGTGTTCCAGGCAACTCAGACGGCGCTGCCCAAGCTGTTCGATCTGCGGCTCAAGAGTTTTGTCGGGGAGGGGTTGTTCGGTGTCGGGGCCCTGGTCGCTGCGGTTTATGGATTCGGCGCCATCATGCAGGTGGTTGGTGGGCATCTGGCGGACCGCTACAACGTCAAATACATCTATCTGTTCGGGCTGTTCTTCCAGGTCCCCTGCCTGTTTTTCATCGCTTACGGCCTAGGTGTTCCCTTGGTTTTCGCGGCGATGGGGGCCGTACTCCTCAATTCCTCGGCGCTACCGGCGGAGAACATGCTGCTGGCACGATTCACGCCGCAGCACCGTCATGGGCTGGCCTATGGCATGAAGTTCGTCCTTGCTTTCTCGGCTGGCCCTCTGGCCGTGCAGATCGTGTCATTCATCCAAGGGCGCACGGGCGAATTTACCCAGCTGTTCATTTTCTCGGGCTGCGTGATGCTGCTGGCCTTCCTTGCGGCCAACTTCATCCCCAATCGCCGACAAACCGGCGGGAGCACCACACAACCTCAGCCCGCCGAGTAGGTCAGGCCTTCGAAGCCGCTTGAAGACCTGCTTCCAGATCTGCGATCAGGTCGGCAACGGTTTCCAGACCAATGGACAGCCGGATGACGTTGTTACCCGCGCCGGCGTTTTCGCGCTGTTCTTCGGTCAACTGCCGGTGTGTGGTTGAGGCCGGGTGCAGGATAAGGGAACGTGTGTCTCCGAGATTTGCCAGATGGGAGAAGAGGTTGACGCTCTCGACCAATTTCAGGCCGGCCTCATACCCGCCTTTCAAGCCGAAGGAGAAAACCGAACCAGCTCCTTTGGGCATATACTTGTCTGCCAGAGCGCGGTACTGGCTCGACGGTAGACCCGCATAGGAAACCCATTCCACACCCTCGTGAGTCTCCAGATACTCCGCGACCGCTAGTGCATTGGCGCAGTGACGCTCCATGCGCAGGCTCAGCGTTTCGATGCCCAGCAGGGTCTGAAAGGCGTTCATCGGGGCCAACGTCGCACCCAGGTCGCGCAGACCCACAGCATGGGCATGCATGGTAAAAGCCATGTCGCCAAAGGTTTCATAGAAAATCAGACCGTGATAGGCGGCCTCGGGCGCAGTCAATGCGCCAAACTTGTCGTTGCGGGCCCAATCGAACTTGCCGCTGTCGACCACCGCGCCACCCATGGAGGTGCCGTTACCGGAAAGGAACTTGGTCGTTGAGTGAGTGATGAGTGAAGCGCCCCACTCGAAGGGCCGACAGAGGTAAGGGGTCGCCATGGTGTTGTCGACAATCAGCGGCACCTCGGCTTCCTCGGCGATCGCCGCGACGGTTTCCAGATCGCAGACCGAACCGCCTGGGTTGGCCAAGCTCTCGACGAAGATTGCTTTCGTCGTCGGTTTGATCGCCTTGCGGATCGCGGTGGGATCGTCGATGTCGACGAAGTCGCAGTTCCAGTTGAATTTCTTGAAGGTCTTGCCGAACTGCGTGATTGAGCCACCGTAGAGGCGTGACGAGGAGATGAAGGAATCCCCAGGTTCCATGAGCGTGAAAAGCGCAAGTTGCTGAGCGGCATGGCCGGAGGCAGTACAGGTCGTGCCGCGGCCGTCCTCGAGATTTGCGATACGCTCCTCCAGGACGGCAACGGTTGGGTTGTTGAGCCGGGTATAGATGAACCCGAAGGTCTGCAGGTTGAAAAGAGAGGCTGCGTGATCGGAATCGTGAAAAGCATAAGCCGTGCTTTGAAAGATCGGCGTCTGGCGCGCACCGGTGATGGGTTCCGGTTGGCTGCCTGCATGGATCATGCGGGTTTCAAACCCGTAGTCCTCGTCGTTCTTTTTGCTGGTCATTGCGATCAGATCCTACGGCGTTTGGCTGTGATGATCCTGGAGTTGAAGCCACCCCAGGAAAGTTCGTTGTTGAGACGGCCCCACTCGATCTTCGGGCAGCGGTTCATGACGACCCTTAGCCCTGCTGCTTCGGCACGCGCCGCAGCGGCATCGTTGCGCACACCCAACTGCATCCAGATCACCTGAATGCCTTTGTCCTGGGCCAGGGCAATAGCCTCGTCCGTAATCGGGCCGGCAGCATCGGAGTTGCGGAATACATCGACCATCTGAAAGGGAGCGGGGACGGCATCGAGCCGCTCATAGACCTTCTCTCCGAGAATCGTCTGTCCGGCGGCGCGCGGATTCACCGGGATCACACGATACCCCTTTTCCTGCAGGTACTTCATGGCGAAGTAACTGGGGCGGCTCCAGTCCGGGCTGGCACCCACCATGGCGATGGTTTTCGTGCTTGCCAGGATACGACGGATGTAATGATCGGGATAACGATCATGGTCATGTGCGGCGTTGGGGCTGTTCATAGTGTCGACAACCATCGTCATGCGTCTTGCCAGACCGGCGGACGTTTCTCGATGAAGGCATCGATGCCCTCTTCGGCGTCGCGCGCCATCATGTTCTCGACCATGACTTGCCCGGTAAAGCGGTAGGCTTCCTCCAGGCCCATTTCAGCCTGACGGTAAAATGCCTTCTTGCCGATTTTGAGAACATGGGAGGACTTGCTTTTTATAGCGGCCGCCAGGGCCTCCACGCTTCGGTCGAGGTTGTCGGCAGGAACGGCCTCGTTGATGAGTCCAAACGAGAGTGCAGTCGCACAATCCACGGTTTCTCCGGTCAGCAACATCTGCATCGCCTGCTTGCGTCCAACGTTTCGCGATAGCGCCACCATGGGTGTGGAGCAGAACAGGCCAATGTTGACGCCCGGCGTGCCGAAGCGCGTATCATCGGCCGCCACGGCCAGATCGCAGGTTGCCACCAGTTGGCAGCCGGCGGCGGTGGCGATTCCGTGGACACGCGCGATAACCGGCTGCGGCATCCGGGTGATAGTGAGCATCAGCTTGCTGCAGTGGGCGAAAACGGATTCATAGAATTGACGAGACGGGTTGGCACGCAGTTCCTTCAAATCGTGACCCGCACAAAACCCGCGGCCCGCCGCGCCGATGACGACAGCGCGTATGTCGGCGTTTTCGCCGATACTCTCAAGCTCCGCCTGCAAGGCGGTCATCAAACCGATGGACAGTGCATTGTATGCACGGGGCCGGTTCAAGGTCAGCCAGGCTACGCTTTCCCGGTCTTCGCGTAACAGGATTGGCGCTTCGTCGTTCATTAGGTCTCGCTCCAACAAAAAGGCATCAAACACACCCTCTTGCAGGAGAGGGCCCGTTATTGGCAATTTGGCCCCTAGGCAGAGCCCGCTTCAAGGGTTATCAGGAGACCATAGGGAAGAGGGGTTGCCATGGCCAGGATCACAAGGGAAGAAATTCAGGATATTTGCGCCAAAGAGCTGCCGTGGGTAGTCGAGCTTGGGATGACCGTGGAATCCCTCGAGGAGGGCGCTTGCACCGTTCGTTTGCCTTACCGCGAGGTTCATCTGCGGCCCGGCGGTACGATCTCCGGACCAGCCATGATGACTGTCGCCGATTTCGCGATGTATGGCGCCGTCCTTTCGGCGGTTGGCCGTGTTGAACTGGCTGTGACAATTAATCTCAACATCAATTTCCTTCGTCGCCCCAAACCGGGAGACATTATAGCCAAAGCGCGGTTGCTGAAGCTCGGTAAACGTCTCGCTGTAGGTGATGTCTTGATCCATTCGGATGGCGAAGAGTCAGGCGAACCCGTTGCACACGCAACTTCGACCTATTCGATCCCGCCAAACCGATAAATTAAAAATGGGGTATCTAAATACCTCATCTCTAAGTCTATAATTTTAAGACGTTTTCCTTTGACAAGATCGTTTTAGTTCCTTAGAACTCGCCGCCGATAGGAGAGGGCCGCGGGTTTAGTCATTTGCCATGCTGGCGGTCGTCACCAACGAGTTCGAGAACCGCCCCGGATATCGGGGCGACCTTGCGAAGGAGCAGAGCCATGAAAACCTACTCCGCCAAACCGGCTGAGGTGGAAAAGAAGTGGTTCGTCGTCGACGCAGAGGGTGTTGTCCTCGGCCGCCTTGCCAGCCAGATCGCTTTGATTCTGCGCGGCAAGCATAAGCCGACCTTCACCCCGCATGTCGATTGCGGCGACCACGTTGTCGTCATCAACGCCGAGAAGGTGCAGATGACCGGCAAGAAATGGGACGATAAGAAGTTCTTCTGGCACACCGGTCATCCCGGCGGCATCAAGGAGCGTAGCATGGGGCAGATTTTGTCTGGTGCGCATCCGGAGAGAGTCGTCCTCAAGGCCGTTGAGCGTATGGTGCCGAGTGGACCCCTTGGGCGCCAGCAGATGAAGAACCTCCGCGTCTATGCGGGCAGCGATCATCCACATGAGGCTCAACAGCCGACCGTGCTGGACATTGCTTCCATGAACCCGAAGAACAAGAGGAGCGCGTAAGGGCATGGCCGACGAACAGCAAACCCTAAACGACCTCTCCGAACTGGGCGGTGCAGCGGCTGTGACTGCTGTAGCCGAGGAGGAGACGCGCGAGCCGCAGATCGATGCCCAGGGCCGCTCCTACGCGACCGGTAAGCGTAAGAACGCCATTGCTCGCGTCTGGATCAAGCCGGGCAGCGGCAAAGTAACAGTCAATGGCCGCGACGTGGAGACCTTCTTTGCCCGTCCGGTGTTGCGGATGATCATCTCGCAGCCCTTTTCGGTCGCCGGGCGTGTCAACCAGTATGACGTTGTCTGCTCGGTTACCGGTGGTGGTCTCTCCGGACAGGCGGGCGCCGTACGCCACGGTATCTCGAAGGCCTTGACGCTTTACGAGCCGGACCTGCGAGCCGTGCTCAAGAAGGAAGGCTTCCTGACCCGCGATTCGCGTGTCGTCGAGCGTAAGAAGTATGGCCGCGCCAAGGCGCGCCGGAGCTTCCAGTTCTCCAAGCGTTAATTCGCAACGGGAATTGCCGAACGAAAGAAGGGTCGCTCGCTTGGGCGGCCCTTTTTTCATGTAGGGCGAGATATAGGGTTTTCGAGAAACAGCCGTCAGGCGAAAGCCTTGAAGGTGATAAGTGTGAAGGTGTCGCGCACGCCTTCCAGGGTTTGCAGCCGCTCCGTGACGAAGCGTCCGATGTCGGAGTCTTCCGGTAAATAGCATTTCACCAGCAAGTCATAGCTTCCCGAAGTCGAATAGACCTCCGAGACCTCCTCCAAGGTATCGACCGCTTGTGCGGCGACATCGTAGGCGCGACCCAGATCGCATTTGACCATGACGAAGATGGCGTGCATCGCTAGGCTCCTTCCGACAGCTTATAATGTCTTGCTAATACTGACCCGCGACGGGAGCGACGGCAAGGGTGGCAGGGGGCTGTCGTGACGGGCATGATGGGTGACCGACGGTCAGCAGAAAGGGAAGTGCGCCATGGAGCAGATCACCTTCGTTTACACCACGCAACCGGAAGCCATGTGGCGGTTTTATGGTGACACGCTTGGTCTGGGTCTGACTTTTGAGAAAGGCGGTTGTCGGATCTACCGTGTAACGCCCAACAGCTATATTGGGGTCTGTCATAGAGCCGACAGAGAGGTTCATCCAAAGGGTGTCTGCCTTTCCTTCGTGGCGCATGAGGTTGATGGCTGGTATCAGCGCTTGAATGACGCGGGAATTCCGACCGATGGGCCGCCGCGAGAAACCGAGGCCTATGGTATCTATCATTTCTTCGCCTATGATCCGGAAGGACATGCGGTGGAGTTTCAGCGCTTCACCGACCCAGCCTGGCCCGGTGCTCGCGAGGTGCTCTGACGGCAAAGCAGGAGAGGGGATCTTGGCGGCAATCATAAAAGCTTTTAAGGGCGTTAGTCCGCGTATTCACGAGACGGCCTTCATCGCCGACGGCGCCGTTGTTATTGGCGATGTGGAGATAGGACCGGAAAGTTCGGTCTGGTATGGCTGCGTCATTCGCGGCGACGTCAATCGGATTCGGATCGGCGCGCGCACCAATATCCAAGACGGCTCGATTATCCACTGCAATCATGACCCCAAGGGGGATTACCGCGAGACAGGTGGCGGAATGCCGACCCTGATAGGTGACGGAATCACGATTGGGCACATGGCCTTGTTGCATGCCTGTACGTTGGAGGATGGCTCGTTTGTGGGTATGCGTGCGGTCGTTATGGATCAAGCGGTTGTACAAGAGGGCGCAATGTTGGCCGCCGGGGCATTGCTGACTCCCCGTAAGGTCGTCGAAAGCGGTACCTTGTGGGCGGGGAGCCCCGCCCGTCATGCACGGGCGCTGACCGAAGCGGAGCGCGGCTTTCTTCCATACTCTGCTGCCAACTACGCCAAGCTTGCCGCCGCTCACAAGCAAGCGTCATAAAGCCATTAGGTAGTCAATCAACGGCCCTCTGACATCATGCAGGTTGAATCTATGCATCGATACGGGCTCCTCGCTACCAGGTAGCGGCACTCCGTTTACGTCGATCGGCTCAAGCATCATATTATAAGCTTGGCCATTGCCATGCTACTTTGACGTGTTTTCTTGGTGTAGCTATTTTTTAATGGCGTGAGCATCTTCGGGTGTGGCCTTGACCTGGACGTAACTGCCGGGCGCGTCTTCAATCGCCTTTAGTTTGCCATCTCCCGGCTGGCGGGCAGGGACCTTGGTGCCGCTTTTGCGACCGACCCATTTTGCCCATTCCGGCCACCAGGAGCCTTCATGCTGCTCGGCACTTTGCAACCAAGCTTCGGGATCCTTCGGCGTGCGGTTGTTGGTCCAGTAGCAGTATTTGCCCGAAGCCGGTGGGTTGACGACCCCGGCGATGTGTCCGGAGGCCGCGAGACAGAATTTTTTCGGACCCGAAAGCTGTTGCGTCAGTGCGTAGGTTGAATCCCAGGGCGCGATGTGATCCTCGCGCGTTGAAAGCATGAACACAGGAGTCTTGATCTTCGTCAAATCGATCGGTGTACCCAACAAGGTTATACCACCTGGTTCCGCCAGTTTGTTCTCGTGGTACATCTTGCGCAGATAGAAGGAATGCATGGCCGCGGGCATGCGCGTGGAATCCGAGTTCCAGTAGAGAAGATCAAAGGGGAAGGGATCTTTCCCCAAAAGGTAGTTGTTGACCACGAACGACCAGATGAGATCGTTTGCCCGGAGCATGTTGAAGGTCTTCGCCATTTCCGCGCCTTCGAGGTATCCGCGCTGGTTCATCGACTCTTCGAGTGCGCTGAGTTGCTCTTCATCGATAAAGACACCGAGTTCGCCAGGCGCGGTGAAGTCCGTCATGGTGGTGAAAAGCGTCGCGGACTTGACGCGATCATCGCCCTTTTGCGCCATGATCGAAAGCGTTGCCGACATTAAGGTGCCGCCAAGACAATAGCCGATGACATTGGCGTCTTTTTCGCCGGTGGCGGCTTCAATGGCTTCGAGAGCCGCCAAGGGCCCTTCAACCAAGTAATCCTCGAAGGATTTCTTCGCCAGCTTCTCGTCAGGGTTGACCCAGGACACCATGAAAACCGTAAAGCCTTGGTCCACCGCCCATTTAACGAAGGAATTTTTCTCGCGTAGATCCAGGATGTAGAACTTGTTGATCCAGGGCGGGACGATAAGCAGCGGGCGTTTGTAAACTTCCTCGGTTGTCGGGCTGTATTGGATGAGTTGCATCAGATCGTTTTGGAAGATCACCTTGCCTGGGCTCACGGCAATGTTCTCGCCCAGCTTGAAGGCCTGGTCATCGACCATCTTGATGCGAAGCTTGCCCTTACCTTTTTCCATATCCTCCAGCAGGTTTTCCAAGCCTTTGATCAGGTTTTCGCCACCGCTTTCGACGGTCGTGCGCAAGACCTCTGGATTGGTCACCGCGAAATTCGACGGCGCCATGGCGTCGACGAACTGCCTTGTATAGAAGTCCACCTTCTGAGCGGTTTTGTCGTCCAGCCCTTCAACGTCGTTCACCGTGTTCTGCATCCAGCGCGCCGTCAGCAGATAGGATTGCTTGATATAGTCGAAAATCTGATTCTCTTCCCAGGCAGGGTCCTTGAAACGCCGGTCACCGCGATCTGGGGCCGCTACCGGATCGCTCTCGCCGCCCAGCATGCGCTGCGTGGTGTTCTGCCATAGTTTCATGTAGTCCTGCCACAACGACATCTGCGCCTGAATCAACTTGGCCGGGTCGCGCATCATGCGTGTCGTCATCTCGTAGAAAGCGCCACCAATGTTCAGCGGATCGACCGATCCCTTGCCCTCAAGATCCTGGTTTTGCAGAAAATCGGTCACCAAGCGCTGGCTGCGCTCGGCAATGTTCGCCATGGTCTTGGTAAACTCCACCGGGTCTGGCAGGTTGATATCCGGTGACGGCTGTTCCTTCTGATCCGACATCTTTTACCCTTCTAACCTTCTAATGAGCGCAACTGTCACCCGAACATGTAAGCGCATTCGGGTCGCGCTTCAAAGGTACTGAAAATTGTGCGGTGCAATATTTCTAGGTTGATAGCCGATTGCGGGCAATATCGCCAGGATTTTCCCATGCAGTATTCTGCAAGCCTTGGGATATGCGGGTGCCACCGCTTCAGCATTGTTGCGAGTGCTACCCGGCTTTTCTATGCTGCTTTCCGCCAGAGATGCTCCGACACCATGTTTCGGGGGGCAGGAGAGAAGGGAATAGGCGTGACGCAGGTCTTGAGGAAATCCTCGGATATCCGGTGTGAAATGCACAAGAACAGGTGGCATCGTTTGTCGCCGATACGAGGGGGCTGGCGGGTGGCTCTAGCAATAGCGCCCCTCCTTTTCCTGGGGGCTTGTGCGTCAGCTCCTGAGTGGGCAGATCCAACCGGTTGGCTCGATGATTCCGAGCCGGTGCCGGAGAACCAAACGGTCGTTGTGCCCGAAGGCCAGGAGGAGAGCTTCCCGAATTTGGCATCGGTCCCCGACGAAGCACCCGAAGCGAGCAGCAAGGAAGAACGCGAGCGCCTTACTAAGGAACTGACTGCCGATCGCGATTCCGCCAATTACAGCACTGAGCCTTTGCGCTCAAGCATCCGCCGAACCGCCAGCGCCGGGCCAGCGGTCGCAGGGGCCACTGAGCAGATCGCGGTTATTTACTTCGATAGCGCGTCCGCGGATTTGGACAGCGAGGATCTAGAGGTCCTCCGCCAGGTATTCTTGATTCACCAAGCTGAAGGCGGCGTCTTGAAGGTGCAGGGACACGCGAGCGGCAAAACAGGCGCGGTTTCCGCCCCAGATCGTGAGAGAATTAACCTTGAGATGTCAGCTAGGCGGGCCGATTCCGTGGCGCAGGCTTTGCGCAACTTTGGTGTATCACCTGCCGCGATCCTGGTCGAAGCGCTCTCCGACAGCAAGCCGGTCTATGAGGAAAGTACGGCAAACGGCGAAGCCTGGAATCGGCGCGCCGAAATCTTTCTGGAATTACAGTCCAGCAAGCGCTAGACCACTGTCGCGCCTTTGTTCCCGAGCGTAGCGCGATCACTGTAGGATTATAATGGAGCGAATTTCATGAGCGACCCTTTGCGTCTAGGTCTTGCCGGTCTTGGGACGGTCGGAATTGGCACTCTCGAGTTACTGGAAACGCAAAGGAACCTCATTGAGATTCGCTGCGGTAAGTTTCTCGAGGTAACGGCGGTATCAGCGCGTGATCGCGGAAAGGATCGCGGCTTTGATATCTCCAAGCTGCAGTGGCATGACGATCCTGTGGCGTTAGCGACATCCGACAAGGTTGATATTGTCGTCGAGTTGATGGGCGGCACAGACGGGGCCGCCAAGACCCTGGTTGAAACGGCACTGGCGGCAGGGAAGCCGGTCGTCACGGCGAACAAGGCCTTGATGGCGCACCATGGCACGGCGCTCGCGCATCTCGCCGAAAGTAGCGGCGCCAGCCTGCATTTCGAAGCTGCGGTGGCTGGCGGGATTCCGGTAATCAAGGCTCTTAGGGAAGGCTTGGCCGGAAACAGAATTCATTCGATCACCGGCATCTTGAATGGCACGTCCAACTACATCCTGACAACCATGCGCGAGACCGGGCGTGATTTCGGTTCTGTCTTGGCTGATGCTCAAGCCTTGGGATACGCTGAAGCCGATCCAAGCTTCGATATTGATGGTGTTGATGCGGCTCATAAACTTGCGCTTTTGACAGCGCTCGCCTTTGGTTGTGAAGTTGATTTTCCGGGCGTTTATGTGGAAGGCATCCGTAACATTGGGGCTGAGGATATAGCCTTCGCGGAAGAACTCGGTTACCGCATCAAGCTGCTGGCCATTGCTGAGTGTAACAATGGCAGCGTGTTTCAGCGGGTGCATCCTTGTTTGGTTGACCGCAAGGCGCCGATTGCCAGCGTCGACGGTGTTTTTAATGCGGTCGTCGCCGAAGGTGATTACGTTGGTACGACCCTGTTCGAGGGCAGAGGGGCGGGAGCTTATCCGACCGCTTCGGCTGTTGTTGCGGACATCATCGATGTGGCGCGAGGGCAGCAACTACCGACCTTCTCCCTCCCGGTTGAGCGCCTGAACAAGTTGTCGACCCGGCCAATGGCGGAGCACGTGGGTGCTTATTATCTCCGTCTGGCGTGCCTGGACGAAGCCGGCGTGATTGCTGATATCACGGCGACTTTGCGGGATGAAAACATTTCGGTCGAAACCATGGTGCAGCGGGGGCGCTCATCCAAGGAAGGCCAATCCGTGCCTGTGGTTATCACCACGCACGAGACGAACGAGGCGGCGATGTTGCGTGCGCTTGCGCGCATTGAACAACAAAAGAGCGTGCTGGAGCCTCCGCACTTGATCCGGATCGAAGCACTCTAGATCGGCTTCGTCCATGACCCCTTGCCGCGCGGCAGTGAATGGGGCAAGAACGGTCAATAAGAAATCAAGGGCGCCTGTTGTCGCGCATGGCATCGTGGCGGCCCACATCAATCCGAGGGGAGTAACCATACATGACCGACAGTTGGACTGATCGCAATCTTGCATTGGAATTGGTGCGTGTCAGCGAGGCTGCGGCAATAGCCGCCTCGCGGTTGATGGGGCGCGGGGACGAGAAGGCCGCTGACCAGGCTGCTGTGAATGCTATGCGGGAAACACTGAACAGTCTACCGATCGATGGCACGATCGTGATCGGCGAAGGCGAGCGTGATGAAGCGCCGATGCTCTATATCGGTGAAAAGGTTGGCAGCGGCGGCGGGAAATTCGATATTGCCCTTGATCCGCTTGAAGGCACCACTTTGACCGCTAGGGGCGATCACAATGCGCTGGCAGTGATCGCTCTGGCCGAGGAGGGTGGTTTCCTCTTCGCCCCGGATATTTATATGGACAAGATCGCAGTCGGCGGCGGCCTGCCGGAAGGCATCGTCGATCTCGATGCTACGCCGAAGGAAAACCTGACCGAACTGGCCAAGGCCAAGAAAGTCGATGTCGCCGATCTCGTGGTTTGTATCCTGGACCGTCCCCGTCACCAGGACCTAATCCAACAGGCGCGCGACGCTGGCGCGCGTATCATGCTGATCCGGGACGGTGATGTCTCCGGTGTGATGGCCACCAGCAACCCCAAGGCGGCGGTGGACATCTATCTGGGTCAAGGCGGCTCGCCCGAGGGCGTGCTGGCTGCTGCGGCGCTGCGTAGTATCGGCGGGCAAATGCAGGGTCGTCTCATCTTCAAGAATGAAGAGCAGATTGCCCGGGCGCGGACGATGGGCATTGAGGACCCGGATCGCAAGTACAACCTCATGGATCTGGCCAAGGGTGATGTTATGTTCGCGGCGACCGGCGTCACCGATGGGGCCATGTTAAAGGGCGTGCGCCGTTACGGCGGTGGCGCGTACACCAATTCCATTGTCATGCGCTCCAAGACAGGGACGGTCCGCACCATCGACACACACCACAATTTCGAGCGTAAGGTTTGGTACAGCCCCTTTATCTAGGAAATCTCTCTGAAAGGATTTGGGATGGCGGCGGCGGAGGAGCGACGAGCAGGATTCCTGGGGGTCGAAACCTCGCTGAAAGGACGGCGTTGGGAAGCGCGTTGCAACGATGAGCGCCTGGCGCTGGCGCTTAGCCAGCGTGGAGATCTTCCGGAGATATTGGGTCGTATCCTAGCAGCCCGTGGCGTGACGCTTGAGACCTTGGAAGCCTTTCTCGAACCGACTCTCCGCAGAGATCTTCCAAATCCCTCCGGCCTTGCCGGGATGGAACAAGCGACCACACGCATTCAAAGTGCTTTGGAACAGGGGGAAAGCCTTGGCGTCTTTGGTGACTATGACGTGGATGGGGCAACGTCCTCCGCGCTGATCCTCCGGTATTTTCGCGCACTCGGCGTGGCGGTAGAAGCTTATATTCCCGATCGCATTACCGAAGGGTATGGCCCCAATCCCCAGGCCATGCGCACACTTGCTGAGCGTGGTGTAAAGGTTCTGATGACGGTGGATTGCGGCATCACTTCCTTTGAGGTGCTGGAAACGGCGGCGGAGGTTGGCCTCGATGTCATTGTGATCGACCATCACAAAGCAGAGCCGAAGCTGCCAATAGCAGCAGCGGTAATCAACCCGAACCGCCTGGATGACGAGTCCGGCCAGGGGCACTTGGCCGCCGTCGGGGTTACATTCCTGTTGCTGGTGGCGCTTAACCGGCGCCTGCGTGAAGCTGGTTGGTTTTCCGGAGACCGCCCGGAGCCAGATTTGAAGAATCTACTGGATTTGGTTGCGTTGGGAACGGTCTGTGACGTCGTGCCTTTGACAGGCGCTAACCGCGCGTTCGTGGCCCAGGGCCTGAAGATAATGGCTGCGCGCCGAAACCAGGGTGTCGCCGCTTTGTCCGAAGTAGCCCGCGTCGATAGTCGACCGGGAAGCTATCATCTCGGTTTCCTTTTGGGTCCCAGGGTCAATGCCGGTGGGCGTGTCGGCAAGGCCGATTTGGGCGTTCGGCTACTCAGCAGCGAAGACCCCTCGGAAACCCGGGCGCTTGCTCAGGAACTTGATGCGTTGAACGCCGAACGCCGCGAGATCGAAAGGCAAGTTCTGGACGATGCGCTCTTGCAGGTAGAGGCAGGCGAAAAGCCGCGCGGCATGGTTTTTGCCGCAGGGGAGGGGTGGCACGCGGGAGTCATCGGCATTGTCGCTAGCCGCCTCAAGGAGCGCTATGACCTGCCATGCTTGGTCATTGCCCTTGAGGATGAAGTGGGGAAGGGTTCAGCCCGTTCGGTCCGTGGCGTTGATCTGGGCAGCGCCGTAATCGCCGCGCGTCAGGCCGGTCTTCTCATTAATGGTGGCGGACATCGCATGGCGGCCGGCCTGACAGTTGCCAGGGGAGCATTGCGCGATCTCCGGGCCTTTTTGGAAGATCGTTTGCAGAAGGAAATTGAGCGCAGTAGCTATCAGGCAGCAATAGGAATCGATGCGGTTCTACAGCCCGGGGCGGCTACTGGCAGTCTCGTTGATTTGCTAGAGAAAGTCGGCCCTTTCGGAACTGATAACCCGGAGCCTCGCTTTGCGTTTTCCGGTGTGGGCGTGATCCAAGCGCAGGTCGTGGGCGATGACCATGTGCGTTGCCGTATCGTCGGTAGCGATGGCAAATCAATCAAAGCCATAGCCTTCCGCGCGCTTGATACGGATTTAGGGCAGGCACTCTTGTCTGGAGGTGGTGGCCGTTTTCATCTCGCCGGCAAACTGCGTTTGGATGAATGGGCTGGCGGTGATGCGGTGCAGTTCCTGATCGACGATGGCGCGCTGGCTAGCTCTAGCTAGCGCAAGTCCTGTAATTGAAGAACCGGTACCGTGCTTAGGGCGCGACCATCGAGTGCGGGCCTGCTATGCTTGTGCCTATGAGATCGGCGTGCGGGATTTCTCAAACCCTGTCGGCTGCTGTGACGATGCCCCTGCTGCTGCTGGCGTTGCTGGTGCCGCGCATGGCGGTCGCGCAGCAGGTCGATCTGGAACTACTGCTGGCGATCGACGGCTCTTCCAGCATTGATGCCCGGGAGTTCGATCTTCAGATGCAGGGTATAGCAGCCGCTTTCCGCCATCCAGGGGTCAAAGGCGCGATCCAGGCTTCTGGCGACCTTGGGATCGCTGTCGCCTTGATGCAATGGTCGGACAGCCGCAATCAGTCATTGTCACTGGATTGGCGCGTGGTCAAGGACGAGGTGACCGCCGAGGCCTTTGCGCAGGCCGTGGAGAACACGGCCCGATTCGTTGTCGGCGGCGGAACGGCCATCGGTAGTGCTATCGATGTCGGCGTTGATTTTGTTTTGAAAAGCCCCTTTCAAGGGCGTCGTCAGGTCATCGATGTGTCCGGCGACGGCCGTGCGAATCAGGGACGCCTGCCGCCGCGCGCGCGCGATGATGCCGTCGCGAAAGGGTTTACGATCAATGGCTTGGCTATTCTAAATGAGGACCAGGCAGTTGATAGCTACTACCTCTACAACGTGATTGGCGGGACCGGTGCTTTCATCATCACGGCGCAGGATTTTCAGGACTTTCAGGTGGCTATCGTACGCAAGCTGATCCAAGAGATTTCCGGTGTCCCGATTGCTGGAATCAGAAAGGGCAGCGAAGGGCTTGCATTTGAAGCTCAGACCGATTAGGTCTTTGCGCCGTCGAGCCGGTTTGGCCATCGGTTCGGTCATTGCGTCCCCATCGTCTAGAGGCCTAGGACATCAGCCTTTCACGCTGAAGACACGGGTTCGATTCCCGTTGGGGACGCCATCCGCCCATAGAAGTGGGCACTCCCTCGCAAAAAGAAGGATGGTCGCCATCGTTGGCGGCCACGGCCTGTGCCAGGATGGCCTTTGAGCCGGTGATGCGCACTTCTTTGCCTTGCACCTCAATCCGATCAATGAGGAGCCGCAGATAGCTCTTGCGGAGCGGCGAGTTATCGTTCGCGAACTCGCGCCTGAGAGCGCTTGCAAAGGCTTTGACGCGCTTAGGCGTGATCTTCTGGTCAATGGTTTCCTGAGCGCGGCTCTGGATCGAGAGCTGCCGGATAATCTCCTCACGTTCGCTCTTGCGTGTGCGGATACGGATTGCCAGGGATTCATCGTTGTCCAGATGGCCGCTCTCGACAGCCTTATAGAGGTTATCCAACGCTTGGTCGTGCGTACGCAGCTCGCGCTGGAGGTGGGCTACTGTCTCGCGCCTTGTATCTTTCTTATCAGAAGATCGCTGCGTTAATTCCTTGAGGATCACAGTCAAGCGCGCTGGTTCCAAGATGCGCTCCAGGAGGCTATCGACCACAAGCCGGTCCAGGTCCTTCATGGGAATAGGATGGCCTTTGCAGGCGCTGCTGCCGTGGCGAATCTTGTTGGCGCAGTCGTAGTAGCGATAGCGACCGCCTTTGCCGGTACGGATCGTAATCCCTGCGCCGCAGCGACCGCATTTCAGGAGCCCTGTGAGCAGGGTCGGGCCATTGGTAATGCGCGCCGGGGTCTTGCGCGGGCTGCGCGCTTTGAGGCGGCTCTGGACCGTCTCAAAAGTCTCCGGCTCGATGATCACAGGGACGGGAAGGGCGATCCATTCCTCACGTGGTTTTTCCTTCTTGCTGCGACTGTCGAACCTGTTGAAGAAGTATTCGCCCCTGTAGGCAGGGTTGCGCAGGGTTTCATGCACCTTCTTGATGCTGAAACGCGCACCTTTTCGTGCCTTGAGACCCCTGGCGCCTAGATGATTGACGATGGCCTTGATACCGAGCGGACCGCTTTTGCCGTCGCCGTTCCTGTAGAGGTCAAAGATCAGCTTAACGGTCTGCGCCTCGTTAGGGTCGATCTCCAGGCGCTTCTTTTCCTTTGCGCCGCGTAGTTCTGCTGTGTAGGTGCGGTAGCCATAGGGTGGCGATGCGCCGTTCCAAAAGCCTTGGCGCGCGTTCTCCTTCATGGCGCGCAGGGTGTGCTTGGCGTTCTCCGCACTCTGTTGCTCATCGAAGGCTGCGACAACGGTATAGAGAAAATTGCTTGTGGTTTCGTCGCCATAATCCTGGGTGATAGCCACGAGCCGGATATCGTTCTTTTCCAGCATTCTGCGGTAGATGCAGGAATCAGCAACCGAGCGCGCGAAGCGCGAAAGGCTATGAACAAGCACCACATCGAAGGGCCGTGGCGTCTGCCGGGCGTCGGCTATCATTTCCTGGAAGGCTGGTCGCCTGTCGTCGGTGCCCGACGCGCCAGGCTCTATATAGACATTGGTGACCTGATAGCCGTTGGCTTTGGCGTAGGCCTCGCATTGGCTTTGCTGGTCGGGAAGCGAGAGGTCTTGCTCTGCTTGCCTCGTCGTTGAAACCCTCAGATAGAGAGCCGCCCGCATTCCCGTTCCAGCCATTATGGTCTCCTAATTTTCCAGACTGCTAACCAGCAAACTATCAAAGAAACCGGAAAGCATTTCGATTTCCTCGCCTGTCACCGGCAGGACTTCGGGTAGATCGTGACTGACCCGGAGTCCGGTTTCACTATTATACTCGCCGCTATTATACCTGCCCTTGCTCGTGGCTTTTGCGACGGGCCGCCTTGTCTTTTTGGACGAGGCCGCTTTGCTTTGGCCGTCGCTATTATGCTCGGGCGTATGATGGCTGTCGCTCAACCATGAAAACCTCCTTTCCTGCCTGGATCAATTCCGGCCCTTGCCATGCCATACCCGCCCTTTAACGCTCTGCCCGGAAGAGGGCGCGCAAATCGGCTATCAGGCCGCGCTCGCCAAACTCCTCCAGGGTGATCTTTCTGAAAGCCTGGAACTGCTCCGGCGGCAGGGAGGCCTGCGCCAGGTCGATGATCCGGGTCTTGCGATGGTTGATGAGAGAGAGAATCGACTTATACATTACCAAAGCCCATAGCTGTATTTGGTGATCCGTGCGGCCACGTCTTGCTCCCAGGTGTAGGGGTCGTGGTGCAATTTGAGGTGGCTCAGAAGCTCTGCGTGGACCTCCTCAATCGTCAGGGGTGCAGTTGCACCCTTGAGAAGGCCAAGAACTGCTGCGAGGCCTTTTAAGCCGCCGTGGAGGGACTTCGTCTGCTGAAAGAGCCGCCAATTCAGGGGCGCTTGCCGGTCGATCTCCCGGATCAGGCCTGTTTGATCGAGGGCGCTAATATCTTGCAGAAGTCCCTGCCAGAGAGGATGGAGCGGCCAGCGAGAGCGGTTGCTGTCGCCCGAAGGCTTGCGCAGGGTCGTGTGACTGTTCGCCAGCTCACGCAGGATATCGCCTTGATGGATGCCGATCTCGGTCGGATTGGTGATGCCGCCGGGCGCCAGGCGCTCGCGCCGTATTTGAAACTCGACCCGCCAGACATTTTCTTTCTGACCCCAAAGCTGATGGAAGAAAACCTTGCCGCTTTCCTGCTCGATCTCCGCCGATTTGTCATAGAGACGCACCACCACCTCGCCGCGCCCGAAGGTGAGGGTCTGCACCAGGCCATGCTCCCGGTAGATGGCGTCCTTGCTAGCGCGTGTGACGAAGTGATCCGCCGCGAAATCGACCAGCGGCAAGTCATAGTCAAAGCTCCAATCAATACGGGATACGGAGCTGGGCCTGTATAGTGCGCCATTGATGGCTTCCAGCCAGGCGTTCAGGCGCGCCAGGAGCGCGGCATAGCCATGGCTCCAGAGACCCTTGCTAGAGAATCGCACATGGCAGCTTGGCTGCATCTTCTCAGTCAGACGGATTTCGAAGTCTTCATTCACCAGCACGTAACGGTAGGGATGGAGACCATAGGGCATGAGGGCGAAGCTCTCGCCACCAATCGTTATCTTGGCGACCTCATCGCGGCGGCTCTCTTTGAGGCGCTGCTGCTGATAGGCCAGCTCATCGAAGTCCAGCCAGCTTTCGCCCATGGAGACGAAGTAGGAGACATAGAGACTGTCGATGCCGCTCAGAAGCAGGCGCGGGCGCTCACTGGTCATGGTCGCCGCGATCCGCAGTGGCTCCAGCGCCATAGAGCTTATCCATGACCTGGGTGAGATTGATCAGGATCGAGCTGACAGGCGCGCTTTCCAGGACTGTCTCATCGCCATCGAAGGCTTCTATGCCGTGGAAGAAATGAATGCTGGCCTTTGTGAAGCGTCCGCTATCTGGATCGACCTGCCAGGAGACCTGGGCAAAGGCCGGTCCTTCCTGAGTCTCCGAGGCCATCACCAGGTCGTTGTCATCCTCCCAGGCGTCATAGAGAGCCTGGGCGGCAGGCTTGAGGACTTCCAGGGTCGCGCCGTAGCGCGCCAACTCCAGAAGGATCGCCGCGATCCAGGGTGTCGGCTCGGTCTCATAGAGGCGCGGGATGCCGGTGCCGGTTTCCTTGCCGCCGACCGTCTCCAGAAGGTCGTTCTGCGTCCAGTGGCGAAGCTGGCGCATGGTCTTGGCGATGTTCGCCGCGCTCAAGGAAGGGGCGATCAACTGTGCCAGCGCCTTGACGGTGAGATAGTGTCTTTCTGTAACCATGTCCTACGATTCCCAAAGTGATAATCCCTTATAAGACAAACAATGTCTTTCAATCAAGCTTAAAAGACATTCAGTGTCTTTCATCCTCCTTTGGAGCAAACAGGGCAGGGCTCAGTCATAAGCGCCAGGAGAACGTGCGGCTGCCGTCTCCCTCAAGGCCAGGCCGTGCTGCGCACGGTCGCTGGCGCGAGCCTTGACCGAGCCGGAGCCTGCACGTTAGGGGCTTGGCATGACTAAGCCAGAGTCTACCCCCATGGGGTGAGAGTTCTGGACAGAACAGTCCTATCGGTAGCAATGTAACGTAATGTATTTTAAACCCCCCGTGTTACTGATCACGGGGGAAAGGGGAAAGTAATGCCCAAGAGGTCGAGGCGTCGTCGCAGCCAGTTTTTAAGCCCATATCGTCTCGACGACACATATTTGCGCAGGCCTGACCGCAAATATGGCCGCCCAGGCATCCTTTCAGGTATTGATGATCACGGCAATCCCGTGTTGGTCAAAATATGGCCAAAGGCCAAACACACCTCGGACTCAGAACTAAGAGAGATTTGGCATCACGAAGTCCGCCAGCTCCATCGTTTGGGGGGGTACCCTAACGCTTTTGATGCTATAGCAACGCTCCAACAAACTGGCTTTGACGACGACGGATTCTATCTAGTATTGGACCCTGGTCAAAGAAAGCCTCTTTCAAGTGTTCTCGCACATGCTTCTTCTATTCACTGGATAAAGAATCAACGTGTGTCTCTCAACAGAGCAAAGTTGTGGAGAAACTTACTTCGAATTTCTACAGGATTAGAAACCTTACACACACAAGGTCTCCTTCATAAGAACCTAGACAATTGGGCAATATTAACCACTGGTGGGGAGGAGCCTGATTTCCAGCTGACTGGATTTGAATGGTCCATACGTTTAATCGGGGCTGCCGCCGGTAGACGCTCCGCACGCGGACCGGACAGCGCTTATGGTGAGCAAGTATCATTCTTGCAAGACTGGAGAGATTTTGGTCGGCTAGCAGCTGAATTAATGAATCTTTCGGTTTGCCGCCTTGAAGATCCAAAAATACCGCTATCTGCGGTCTCAGAAAATCTAGTGCTGGACGAAATTCGGCTCCTTAGACACCTCGTTCAGGTGGAACACTTGGACCGCTTGGATGGCGAAGTGGTTGAAAGACGGATTCAGGAGGTTCTTCGGGTCTTAGAAGCCGATATTGCGCATCAAGACGTCAAGTTTCATCTCGTCGTCTCACTGGGAACAAATTCTAGGTTATCTCAAAATATTAGAGAGGCATCAGAAGATGTGATCGAAATTACATCTGACCGAGAGCAAATAGAATTTATTGAAGATGATTTGAGCGAAGTTCCTATTTTGTTTGCTATTAGAATCGGAGATGGCTCGAATTTCAGATTAGCCATTCGAGGGACAAAATTAATCTATCGTATAAAGGAATATTCGCCTAGATCAGAAGGCGCTGCACTAACTTGGGAGCTCGCATATTGCGATAGTGTGGAGCTTCAAAGCCCCAATCCAAATAAGATCGTCGATTCAATTCCCCTGCAATCAAACTCGCTTGAAATTTTACAATTGAGAGAGGCGCACGAACGATTCAGCCGTATGCGTGGAAAAGTCCGTAGTTGGGACACACTGCGGCGGGTGTTTAAGGTTGATAAAAAGTTCGCGGCTCGTGACAAACAGCATCATAAAGCCTTCGCAATTACCCAGTTCCTTGAAGCGCTGTATGCCGCCACAGACGCTTTTCCTGTGAATGTACGAAATGTAACTGGCAATTCTGAAAATGAAATGAACGCAATTATGATTACCGTTCGGGAGGACTTGGGGCGCGAGGCACTCGCAAAAGAAATGGGGTTTAAGTCACCATCTATACGCCTAAATGAAGCGCTAATGCAGGACCGACGGAGTGACGAATGGGTTCTTACCGAAGCGCAGCATGTTGGCAAAAGTGAATTCACAGATACGTCATGGCGTTTCGACAAGGAATTTGCAGGGTCGAAAAAAGCGCCAGAGTATCGATTTGTTGGAACTGATCTGTCTCCACCCCTTCATAATCCCATCTTGATTCCAGGCGACTTTGTGGGAAGAGATAAACAGCTCCAGCGTCGGCTTAAAGCGCTCAGAGCACTTGCAGATCATGCCGAATTACTATGGATGCTAGTCGATCCTAGGAGGCGGATATTAGACACGCATGATTCCATCGATAATGGCAATGTTCTTGCTAACTTAGACGATTCAAAAATACAGGCGCTGAACGCTATTGTTGAAACTTTGCCGCTTTTTTTAGTTCAGGGTCCCCCGGGCGTCGGGAAAACTCACATGATAAGAGAGCTTGTCAAATACATATTCGAAAAGGACCCAACAACGCGATTGCTTCTTAGCGCACAAAGCAATGCGGCCGTAAACCATCTTATGGAAACTCTTGACAAGGCTCTGGTAGGCGACCGAGACGATATACTGATTGTCAGATGCCGACCCCGCGACAGTCACAAGGACGCCGGTCCATATGAAATTGGAAGCCAAGTTGGCAGTATAATTCAACGATTTGCGCAAAGCGAACTGGTCTCTAGTTCACCAGATAACCTGCGTGAATCTGTCATGGCGCTCAAGGCAGAACTGAGCGGCGATGATACCAACGATGAGAATTTGAAGGGCCGGGGAGTGGCACCTCGATACTCAAAACAAGCCGTAGAAGGGCTAATAGTGAGAGCCGCAAACGTTGTCTTTGCCACCACCAACTCTTTTGAGTTAGAGCGTCTAATTGAAGAACGTGGTCAGTTCGACTGGTCGATCATAGAAGAAGCTGGGAAGGCAACGGGTGGAGAGCTTGTTGCCCCGTTACTTTTGTCATACCGGCGGCTTATGATTGGGGATCATAAACAGCTGTCCCCCTTTGGTTCGGAACAAATCATTCGGCTCCTTGAAGAACCAGATACTCTGCGCAATGCAATGATCACTGGGAAGGAATTTGTAAGCCGTACACTGCGTGATCCATCTACTGACGAAATATTGGATGAAATTGATGAAGAGGCGGGAGAGGATTTTGCAGCACTATGTGCGACCGCAATCGATTGCCTTCTTTTGTTCGAGTCGCTTATCGAAGCCGAGTTTAAATTGTATGCCCGTGGAGCTAAGGCGCGGCAAATAGCCCATCGACTTAATCAACAACATAGGATGCATCCGGCGATCGCTCGCGTAATCTCTCGGTGTTTCTATGATGGCGATCTGCATACGCATCCGTCCGCAAAAAAACGCTTCGAGAAGGAGCCTTGTCCGATCAAGTCTCTTGACCCAAAGCGCTTGCCGGATGCGCCGATCATGATGATTGACATGCCATACGTTCAAAGCACAGTCGGCATGCTCGGCGCAGAAGCCCACCCCCGGTGGCACAACCCTGATGAAATCGAAGCTATACTAAAAGCTGTTATGTTGATTGGGCGGAACCCAAAGTCCTCAGAAATACCGACCATGGCGATCCTGTCGCCTTATCGTGAGCAAGTCATCCGACTGCAAAATCGAATAGACGAAGATTCTTCAGTGGGTTCACATTTGAGTCAATTTTGCGCTGCCGTGAGTCCAGGAAACTACTGCGGGACAGTTGATTCATTCCAGGGAAATGAGGCTGATGTTGTCGTTGTATCATTGGTCCGAAACAATCACCATTCAGGTATCAGAAGCGCTCTCGGATTCTTAAGCGATTCGCGCAGAATGAATGTTCTGCTTAGTAGAGCTCGATGGCGTTTAATCTTGGTCTGTTCATCCAAATTCCTTGAGCACGTATTAAGAGCAGAACAGTTCAAAGGTGAGCGGTGTAATACCTATTTCTTATCAGAGATGCTCAAAGCAATTGAAGATGAGCGCAAAAATAGTAATGCGGTAGTAGTTCCTTCCGATAGGCTTTTGAGGCTTGCAAGATGACAATCGTCCAGGTCGCGGTTCCAGTTCTACAAGGTCGCCGCAACTTTCATTTTGACAAGGGCCGCCCTTGGAGCATTGTTGAACATGTTTTGCTCGCCGGGCTTATCGATGAGCCATTGACTGCTGCGGAGCTTGCTGAACGTGGCAATATTCCAAAGCGCGTCGCAATTGAGGCTTTGATACGTTTAATGCGTGCTGGTTGGGTGGAGATGTCGCAAAAAAGCGCTGCTGTTCGTTTTGTTGTCACTCACCGAGGAGCCGCCGCCGCTACATATAATGAACTACCGAATGCGTCTAGACGATTGAGTCGGAGGATGAACTTTGTCATAGACCAAGTTACCGGCACAGTATACCGCAGTCGCGAGCTACCTTTCGTTCATGAACATGTCTTGGACGAACGAGCCAAGCGCGAAAGAATAGTGAAGCTTGAGCGAGCTGAGAGAGAATATTTAGACGAGGTAAAACCACTCGTTGAAGCATTATTTTTAGACGACGAAAAATTCATTTCTGTAGATCCGCATGGCGACCGATTATCAAAGCGATGGTCTCTTGTTACTGTCCGTGATGGCGAACCTGATGGACTCACAACTCGCGCTCCTGCGTCACTAATAGAGATCATAAAATGTGCAGCAAAGGCCGCGCCCAATCTTCCAGCAAAAGGAGATTTCGCGTTCTTTGAGCCACCTCAAATTGCGGTTCCTTCTGCAAGTTTATTGCCAGGGGAGCACTTCATCGATTTTTCGGCTCGAGATATTATTCTTGGAGGTTCAGATCACCGTGCGGTGTTTGAAGCAGCCGTGAAAAAAGCGCGACACCGAATACTTATTCATTCGACCTTTATCTCGGAGAACCGTTTCAACGAACTGCTGCATCTTCTAAAGGAGGCTGTTAACCGAGGGGTCAAAGTTGACATTCTTTGGGGACAGGAGGCGCAATCAGAAAGCAATAGCACCACGCGTCATGCAGTTGGCCTAATCAGGCGTATGTTGCGCGAGGAAGGTATCGAAATGCTGCGCGTACATCCGTTCTCTACAGGGTCACACTCTAAGGTTCTGATTGCCGACGAAGGCTCGACAGATAAATTCTTTAGCATTGTCGGCTCCTGCAACTGGCTTTCTACCCAGTTTCAATCCTTTGAGGCTTCAGTTCGACTGAAGGATCCAGCCATTGTTGCTGATGTTGTTTACCAAATGGCCGAGTTGTCGAAAGGCTCGCGCGGCATATGGACTGACTTCACAAATGAACTTGCTGCGCTTGCTGCTCATCTTAGAGCTAAACCCATAAAATCAAATGGCGGAGCTCTTGCCCAAATTGTCATAGGTTCACGCCATGCTGATCTCGTTAGGCAAGCACGCGATGTTTGCGAAAGGCGAATGTTTGTTGTCAGCCACCGTTTCGGCGTAGCTGGCGAGTCAGCAATATTAGCCCCGGCACTAGCTGCTGCAAAAGCGAAAGGTGTTGATGTTAATGTGTTTTATTGCACCACGAGCGGCCTCTTAGGTGGCGATGCTGCAGCAGATATGACAATAGATGTGCGCGAGATGGGGGTAGAGATCAGACCTGTTCGAAAACCACGCATTCATGCCAAGATATTAGCATGGGATGATGATGCAGTAGTAATCACTAGCCAGAATTGGCTATCTGCAGATCCTCCCGATACCAAGCCCCGACAAGAGATTGGTGTTTTTATTAAGGCGCGCGGTTTGGCCAAAAACGTTATTGAGCGGTTTGCGGCGGCTCACTTGGAATAAGAACTATTCTGCAAACCAAGTGGAAAAATCATACACAGATTTCAACTGAAACGCGGGCCATTGGATATCAGCCACCATTTTTAAATTGAATACCTCGCTTGACTTGTATCCTACCAGGTAGAGCCAGTTTTACCTCCCAGTGCCCACTTTCATCCCCTAGGGGACGCCATTTCTTTCCCTTTCCAGCAGATCCCTTCACTCCGGTAGTCCGGCCCGGCGCAAACAGTCGCGGAGTTGTTGCATTCTGGTCGCGTCCTTCAAGGGTACACGATCGAGGTCTGCGATGCTTGCGTGGGGCAAGGCCTCGTGGCAGTAGGCAATCGCAGCTCTCGCTTGTTCCAGCCGACCAGACATCACATGGCCAGCGGCTAGAAGGTAATGTCCAAAATACCATTGTGGCATGCGATGGACCGCGCGATTCGCCCACTCAATGCAAGTGTCGTAGCGTCCGGCTAGAAAGTGGGCGAGGGCGATTCCGGTAAAGCGGAAGAATATACTGGGGTCGCGGGGGTTCGACCGGATTGCGATTTCCTGATTGGCAATTGACTCCTCCAAGCGGCCAACCAAGCTCAGTGCAGTGCCTAGGCTACCATAGGCGAGGGAACAATTTGGGTTTAGCTCCACAGCGCGTTCCAATGCCGCGATGGACTCCTCGTGCTTATGGAGGCCCCAGCAGGTGATGCCCAGAGCCCAATGGGCATATTCGTTCCTGCCGTCCAGTCGTGTTGCTCGGCGCGCCAGTTCGTGCGCAAGGGTCATTGTTTCGACGAAGTCGTCGGCAAAGCCCAGGATTGCACTGTGGTGGTGAATCAGCGCGAGGACCATGTTGGCTTCTGCGCTTTCGGGGGCGTGGTCCTGCGCGCGTTTCAGCAGGACTTTTGCGGTTGTGAAGCTTTCCGGCGTGAAATCGTAGAGCAAATGCCAGGCGCGCATTGTCAACTCCCAGACCGTTAGATCCGGACGCGTACTACGCTCGACCGCGCCACTCGCAGTCAACTGAACGCGGGTTTGTATGGATGCCACGACGTTACGGGTAATCTCGTCCTGGAGATCAAAGACATCTGCAAGTTGCCGGTCGTAGCGTTCAGACCAGATATGGCCACCGGTCGTTCCGTCGATGAGCTGCGCGGTAACGCGAACCCGATTACCGGCCTTGCGAACGCTGCCTTCCAGTACATACCTGACGCCTAACTCCCGGGCGATCTGCGGGACACCGATGTTAGTGCCCTTGAAAGTGAACGTTGTGTTGCGCGCGATGATAAAAAGCCAGGGAGATCGAGATAACGCGGTGATGATGTCTTCTGATATGCCGTCCGAGAAAAATTCCTGTTCCGGGTCGCCGGACATGTTTTCAAAGGCCAACACGGCGATTGAGGGCTTGTCCGGCCGGCTTGGGAACGCCTTGGGCCGATCAACGAGAGTTGCGTTAGTCGTTTCGAAGAACCTGTGCAATTCCAACTTCGAGGAAACACCTAGCTTACGGTAAACAGTTGTTAAATGCGTTCTTACGGTCGAAGGCGCGATGCAAAGCCGGTCCGCAACCTGCCTGTAGCTTTCGCCGTTGGCAAAAGCCTGTGCAATTTCCTGTTCTCTAGGGCTCAGCGGTTCGATTTTCACCTCGGTATGTTCCACTCCGCTCCTACAAGAAACCTCTAGTAACGATCGCCCATTCCTGAACTATAGCTAAATTACCGGTCGCAAAATACAGCATTTGCAGGATGCCAATTACTGCAACTGCTTGATTCTAATCATGTTTGAAGCGTCGTAGTCTAACAAGTGTACCTACTGTAATGTATGGAGGTTGGAAATGTCCTACGCAAAGGCTGCAAACATGAACAATGATCGAGTGAATAGCGCCGCGATCGTTCAGCGAGGCTGGGAGGCCGTTGCTCGGGGCGATTGGGATGCGGTGGTAGCGGATTATACCGAGGATATGGTTTTCGTAATGCCGGGCCAGAATGATCTATTGAAAGGGAAGTCGGCGTTCCGGGATGTATTGGATAACTTGGGTGCTGGTTTGCCGGTAGGTTTCAGCATCGATTCTATCCGCCAAATCGGCGACGGAGATGAAGTGGTGTCGATCGTCGAATGGAAGAGCGAAAAAGTCCCTGAGGGAAGCCAGCTCAGCGTGCTTTTCAGGTTTTCTGATGGAAAGATTGCCGAAGAGCGCTGGTTCGTCGATACCGAGCAGTGGAAAGCCGCGTTCTAATGATCGGATCGTTCTGAGCAGGCGTGGGGATGTCGTAACAGGCATCCCTGCGGCTTCGGTAATCCTAGTCATCGAGCAGTGGCAAAGAAGAACCAGACTGCCAGGCGTTGATCGCTTTATTCCACTGGTCGGCCGATCACATCCCCTTTACCTTACTTACAATTCTAACTTCCGGTTCGTCGGCATCTGACGCGGCGGATTGGCTCGCGAAGAATTGGCAGGCCAAATGCCAACTGCGTGAGATTGAAGGGCGAAAGAATTGACCGTCGCAAAGGGTAAATCCGTCGCGGTAATCGGCGGTGGAATACAGGGATTGTGTGTGTCTCTTGCGCTGGCCCAACGCGGCTGCAAGATTGATCTCTTTGAGGAGAATGCGTGCCTTATTTCCGAGGCCAGCCTGTGGAACGAAGGGAAAATTCACCTAGGGTTCGTTTTTGGGAATGATTCCACGTCTCGGACTGCCGCCTTCCTGATGAAAGGGTCGCTACGCTTCAACGAATTGCTGAGCCATTGGAGTGGCGGAACACTGACGGAGAGCGAGATATCTACCCCATTCCGCTACGCGGTTCATAGGGATTCTCTCCTTTCTCCTGAGCAGGTTGATGCGCATTTTTCCAGCATACAATCGCTCATCGAGCACTATGATGAAGATCAGCGCCGCGCCTATTTCGGGTTCTCCGACAGGCGGATTTTTCGGCGTCTTGACGACACTGAAACAGCACGGGATTTTGACACAGACCGTGTTGCGGCTGTCTTTGAAACCGGGGAGCGTTCGGTCGATCCTCAAGCGGTGGCGAGGCGTCTTACCCAGGCTGTTATGGCTGAAGCCGGGATCACCGTATTGCTCGGCCAGCGGGTGGACTCCTGCGTACAGGACGACAAGGGGACACCCAGCATTTCACTGACTGCCGATCCCGGTCAGCGACATTCCTACGACGCGGTTGTCAACGCCACCTGGCGTGACCGCTTGAGGCTGGATGCGACATTCGGCTGGAAACCGGACCGGCCCTGGCTATTTCGCTATAAGGTGGCTCTGCACACGGAAAGCCTCTGTGATACCGATGATCCCAGGCTGCCTTCGACCACCTTCGTACTGGGCCCCTACGGGGCTATCGTCAACTTCGGCAAGGGCCGCTACTACCTCTCCTGGTATCCGACCGGTTGTATCGCGTCCACCCAGGCGCTGGTTCCCAGCAATCCCTTGCTCGGGCTCTGCGACAGTGCCAGAGCGAAGCTAGAAAGTGATATCATCAAAGGGCTTGCACAGCTCGTACCAGCCTGTGCCGATCTCGACTTGCGGGCTGCGCAAACTAAGCTCGGCGGCGGACAGATTTTTGCTTGGGGCCAGGGAGATATCGACGATCCACAAAGTCAGTTGCACCAGCGATTCGATATCGGCCCGCGCAGCGCCGGGCGTTATCATTCGGTCGATACAGGCAAGTATTGCATGGCACCGTTGTTCGCCGAACAGATCGCTGAGGGCATCTGCCCGAAGAGCTAAGGAGATCAGCGCAGCCATGGCAGAAGTATCAATCTGTATCCCAGCTTACCGGGCCGCCGGTTTCATTAGGCAAACGCTGGACTCGGTGCTGAATCAAACACACTCCGAAATTCGTGTGCTGGTATCGATTGATAGTAATGACGACGACACGGAAACGATTTGCCGAGGCTACAGCCCGCCGGGTGGCTTGCGTATCTGGGTTCAGGAAAGAAACCTCGGTTGGGCGGGGAACGTGAACTTCCTGCTTGATCAGGTCGATACGCCGTACTTCGCGTTACTACCGCATGACGACCTGCTGGAACCGGACTACATCGCAGCGCTGCTGGAGGCTTTGAAGCAAGCGCCAGATTGTGTTTTCGCGCAATCACATATGCAGCAGTTCGGCACAAATGAGAATTTGAGAGTCGCCACGGAGTTGCGCGGCAATCTGGATGAGCGCCTGTTACAGTTTTATCTGAAAGGCGCAAGCGGCCTTCCTTTGCGTGCCGTAACCGACTCCGGCATCCTGAAACAGGGGCACAGGTTGCGCTACAACCGTCACGACAGTTTCGCAGCAGAGGTTCTTTGGGGTCTGGAAGCGTTGTGTTATGGCGGCGGATGCGTGGTGCCTCGCCCTCTTTACCTCAAGCATACACGGCCTGACAGTCTTATTCCGGGCCGTAAAGTATGGTCACCGGCGAAGCGCCTCGATGCTCTGCGGATTCATTCTGCGCAGGCCAAGCGGGTTCTCATTGAACATATTGAGAATCCACAAATGCGGGTGCTTGCATTGATGGCCTGTGATGCCTGGGGGCAGAAGTACATTGAAACTGCAAAGTATTTCGAGCTTGAGAACGCACCCAAGCATGGAGAGGTATTGCTACCGGTTCTTTCGCAAATGCCCGTCGAAGGGGACGCGGCCATCGATCAAGCTGGGATCGACAGTCTGCTCAAAGACCCCAGAACGAGCATGATAAAATCACGTATGCGGTTTGCTGACGGTCTTCGGCTAATGCACGACGGAAAGATGGCCGATGCCGCCCGTTTATTTAGAGAGGCCTTTGAATTGGATCGGAACAGCCCGCAGGCGCTCTTGCGGCAGGGGCACTGCCTGATCAAGAACAAGCAGTTCGATGACGCTCTAGAAATCGCTGACTCCGGAGGATCTCTTTTCCCCATGAATGGAGAGTTCGCTGTCCTGGGAGCCCGAGCGGCATTTGGATTACATCGATTGGACGAATCCCGAGCGTTTGCCGAATTGGCTCTAGAATACCCTCAGCAGCGGCGCTCAGCGGAAGCGTTCTTGGCGATGATCGCAAAAATGCAATCAGCCTGTTGAGCCAAAGGCCTCTGGCGGCCTAATCTGCAGCATCACTATTCGTATCCCCTTGGGGTCGAGATCGATTTGACGATGGAATTGCCATGGAAAGCAAAACCCGCAGCCGCTGATCAGCCGCGCGCTGGTCGGTCCGGCGGGCACTCCGTGCTCGACGATACGGCTGTGCTCGAAGGGCACATGGCTGGAACCGGATCATTGGAGATACACGGCCGTATGCAGGGCGACATCATGGCCGGTGATATCTACATCGCACCGGGTGGGTCGTTGGAAGGCGAGGTAGATGTGTTGCGATTTCGTATTGCCGGGCACTATGTGGGCCGGGCGGACGCGGATAGCGTGATCATCGAAAGCACAGCCGAAGTGGAGGGAACGATTCATCATCATGAGATTGTTGTTGAGTCCGGAGCTAAGCTAAAGGGCTTGAAACCCTGGCGGCCGACGCGCAAAGCTGAGATGGCGTGATGAAATCTAAAGAGGACTGATCGGGACAGTCGCACCTACAGTCATAATGGGAGAAAAAGATAATGTTCAAACCACAGCGACCGGAAGAATCCAGTGCCCAGACCACCGCATCGGTACGGGAAGGGACGGCTCGTCCCGCCGGTGGTGGCCGTTCGGTGATTGCATCGGATATGAAGGTTGTCGGCAATCTGGCCAGCCGCGGTGAGTTGCAGATTGATGGCGAGATTGACGGAGATATCAAAGCGACCACAGTGACCGTGGGTCGTGGCGCTACCATATCTGGATCCATCCTCGCCGATCGGGTCGATGTTCATGGAACCGTCAAGGGGCAGATTGATGGTGCAACCGTCAGTCTTTCGGCAAACGCGAGGATCGAGGGCGATGTTGTTCATGACTCGCTGGCGGTGGAGGCAGGCGCTTATTTGAACGGCCATGTTCGCAGACGCAATAGCAAGCCTGCTGCCAGTACCGCGACGGCAAGTACCAGCAGCGCCACAACCGGCCAGGCGACCGCGTCGCCAAGTCATAGTAGCTCGACGGGTGCTTCTTCTTCCGGCAGCAGTGCAACAAGCGGCAGTTCATCCAAACCCTAAAAACAGCGACTAATTACCCGGTGCTGTGATCCGAGCCAGTTTTTACCTCGTAGAGGACGAGGTAGGAGGTTGGTGAATCATATGCAGCACAACTATTTTTCTGAACGCGCCGTGGCCGTGTTTCGACGTCTAGACTTTGACGCTCGATCTGATTGCAACCGCGCTCTCAGGGACGACAACGCATGAACCTAAAGCCGGTAAAGCCGGAGGACGGGTTTGCGTGGATCACCGGTGCGGGGAAGGGGCTTGGCCGTGCCTTAACCGTTAGACTGGTGGAAGCCGGTTGGACGGTGTTGGCATCGGCCCGGACAGTAAGCGATTTAGAAGCACTTGCGGACGACACTCGAACGTTCGCGGGTAAGCTGGTGCCACTGCCTCTCGATATTACCAACGCAGCAGCCATACAGGTTGCTTTAGATGAGGCTCTGCGGGATCAGCCTCTAGCGTTGGCGGTGCTGAATGCAGGCACTCATGTCGCAACGGATTTGAGTAACTTCAAACCTGAAACGGTGAAGATGCTTGTCGATACAAATCTCCTTGGGACCCTGAACTGCCTCTATGCCGTCTTGCCAAGAATGCGGAGCCAACGGCGCGGACAAATAGCAGTTGTCGGGTCCATGGCTGGATTTTTAGGCCTGCCGAGCGCATCGGTATATGGAATGACCAAGGCGGGATTGATCAACCTCTGTGAGGCGTTGCAACCCGAACTAGCCGTTGAAGGTGTTCATCTTCAGGCCGTCAACCCGGGGTTTGTGCGGACACCGCTGACAGACAAGAACACTTTTCCAATGCCCTTTCTAATGGAACTTGATGCGGCGGCAAGGGCCTTCGAGCGCGGGCTAGCGTCACGCCGCTTCGAAATCGTCTTTCCCATGCGGCTTGCGGTGATCATGAAACTACTGCGCTGTCTTCCCTATGCCCTGTCGCTTCGGGTCACAGCTCAATTCCTTCCTGGAGGCACGAGAGACAATGGCTAGTATTAAGAAGGATGAGGAAAGTGGGTTCGATCCTCTGCAAAGATATGTTTCCTATCTCGAAGGATTTTCGCCAGATAGCCTCGATGTGCTTGAGGACTATTGCACGTCCGATATGGTCTTCTCAGATCCTTTCAACTTAACCCGTGGTCGATCGGCTTATCGTCGTGTTTTAGAGAAGATGTACGAGGATGTTCCGAGTATCTCCTTCGTGGTAACACGATCCTGCGGCACGTGTGTTTCCGGCTACATTACTTGGCAGTTCTCCGGTACAACCAGACAGGGAAACAACATTTCCTTCGAAGGGGTCTCCGAACTGCTGTTCGATGCCGAAGGGAAGGTCTCCTCACACCGCGATTTCTGGGATCCGGCGGCCGGGCTTTACGAGACGCTTCCCGTGATTGGTTGGCTGTTACGCAAAATTCGCCGAAAGCTATCGGCCAACTAACAGGCAGCGCGATTGTTAGCTGCGGGCTAGCGATATTTGGCGAACATCGATGCGCCCTGTGGAGAAGCCCGCCTCGCAATAAGCGAGATAAAATTTCCACAAACGTCGAAACCTCTCGTCAAACCCGTAACCGCTGATCTGAGGCCAGGCTAAATCGAAGCGTTCATGCCAGCGCGATAGCGTGGTGGCGTAGTGTTCAGCAAAGCTCTTGCTGTCTTGCCAAGCCAGACCCGCCCGATCGATTTGTTCCCGCAGAGCCGTGATGGAAGGCAACATTCCACCAGGGAACACATAGCGTTGAATGAAATCAGCGCCACGTCGGTACTGATCGTAAACTTGGTCTGCAATGGTGATGATCTGCAATCCGGCGCGACCCCCGGGTTTCAGATTGTTGCGGACCGTCGAAAAATAATGAGGCCAATAGGCCTCCCCAACCGCTTCGAACATTTCAATGGAAACGATGCGATCAAAGAACCCGTGCGTGTCTCTGTAATCTTGCAGCAGAACCTTGACGCGATTTCCCAAACCCTCGCGTTGCAGGCGTTCGGCTACATGGTCGTGCTGAGCTTTGGATATGGTGATTGCCGTCACGTCGCATTGCAACTCCCGCGCGGCCCAGGTTGCGAAACCGCCCCAACCACAGCCAATTTCAAGCAGGCTATGGCCGCGTTCGATCCCTGCGGTCGCAGCCAGGTGTTTGTATTTGGCTTCCTGGGCCTGTTCCAAAGTCATGTCCTGCCGTTCAAAAATCGCCGAGGAATAGGTCATGCTGTTATCCAGCCAAGTTTGATAGAAAGCATTTCCCAGATCGTAATGCGCGCGGATGTTCTGCTTAGCGCCGAAACGGCTATTGGGGCGCAGCAGGTGGATCACCCGTTCAGCTACGCGTGACCATCGTCGGCCTTCCAACTGCTGCTCGATTTCCTCGTGGTTTACAGCAATGAGTTTTAAAAATGTTGTGATGTCCGAACTATCGCACTCACCAGCAATATAAGCTTCGGCAAATCCGTTGGCGCCACTCGTGAAAAGGCGCCGGAAAAAGCTGCTTTGAAAGATTTGAAGATCGGCGTCGGGGCCAGGCTCCTGACCTTTGATCGTTTGCCGGTGCCCGCTCGGTAGCGTCAGATGGAGGCGCCCGCGTGAAAGGCGCGACGTGACGGCCAGAAATTTACACTCAGATTTGGGCAGGTCTTTCGGTTCCTCGCCTGGGGACAGACAATTCGACATCAGCGAACCCCCCTTTACTCGGCGGCCTGATCTAAAGGCGGCCTCACCACGCTGACCTCAGATTGCGGTGCATCTGGCCTCCGGTAGAAACGAGCCCCTAAACGCCACAGCTTGAAAGCTTCCCAATGAATCGCGGCAATAACTTTAACTGTCATCAGTGGATAGGAAAAGAAGGCCTTGAAGAGGGCCATGTCGGTGAGCGCATGTCGCCTGCCTTTCTGAACCGCGACTAGCGTTTCACCTTCCGCGGTTGTGTGCCGTATTGCTATCGACAAGCGATCGCCGGGAACCTGGAGGCGAAAGGCATAGGCGCCTTCGGTCGACAGAAAGGGGGAGACATGCAGCACCTTGTTGCAATATTGCAGCAAGGTTCTCTCGGGACGGAAATCAGGCGGCGTGGGGATCAAATAGCAATGGCAATCGCCGAAGGTGTTTCTGACCTCGTAGAGCATTGCGGCGAGGTGGCCGCTGCGGTCATAGCAGTACCAAACGCTCAAAGGATTGAAAACGAACCCCAGAATTCGCGGGAAGCAAAGCAGCATGACACGGCCGCCTTGGAGATTGATACCCGCATCGGCAAGTTGCCTATCAATCCAAGGCCTTAACGCCGTCTGGTCCTTGCTGCCATGATCATGATTCCAAACACTAAACAGGTTGAAACGATCGTGGCTGAACAACCGTAACCGGCGGTCCAGAACCGGGAGTGCATCGATGTCCACCAGAAGTGAGAACACGCGATAAACAAAATGGTTTCCGAAGGGATGCAGGCGTCGATGCATGACATGCCCACGGTAAAGGCAGCTACCGTAAGCTGGCGGTCCAGGTTGAAGTTTTTCTTCGAGAGACAAGGCTCACTCCGCCGCGTTATGAAGACGTTCCGACAGGGACTCGACACCGCGCAAGGCAGTGCTTGGTGGCCGGAAGTATTTTGCCCAGGGGCGATTGACACCGAACTGTTCGGCTACGGTCAGCCCGGACTGTAAAGCGTCTTCGTGAAAACCATAACCGCAGTAGCTTCCACAAAACCAGAACCCGTCTTGCCCTTGAATTTCGCCGAGCAGGCTCTGAGCCACGGCTGTATGCTCATCGAATTGAGGATGACGGTAGGTGAAAGCCGCGTGTACGAGTTCGGGACGTGGCTCCCGATAAGGGTTGAGCGTTACAAAGAGCGGAAAGGAGCGGTCCAGTTTTTGCAACCTGTTCATCCAGTAGGTGACGGCCAGTTGTTGTTCTTTGTTTCGCCTGTGATTCGACAAATAGTTCCAACTCGCCCAAAGGTGGCGCCGCTGAGGCATCATTGATGGATCGCTATGGAGAACTGCCCGGTTCGGCAGGTAACGGAAAGTGCTTAGTATTTTTCTGTGCAAGGGGCTCGCCGTAGAGCCCATGATCTTCAGCGCTTGATCTGCGTGGGTTGCGAAAATGACGGAATCGTACCTTTCAGCTTGGCCACCAGCGGTGACAACTTCGATGCCGCGCTCCATCTTTTTTACTGCCTGAACTGGTGTACGCAGACGGATTGCGGAACGAAACCCTTTCGCCATGCGTTCCACATAGCAACGGCTACCGTTCGTGACCGAGCGCCATGTTGGGCGATCGGCGAATTGCAGCAAACCATGATTGGCATAAAAGTTGACGAAGCTTGTCGCAGGGAAGGACAAAATATCCTTCAAAGAGCATGACCAGATCGCAGAGGCCATAGGCAGAAGGTGGTCGTAAGCAAAGTCCTGTGAATAGCCGTTTTTATTCAGATAATCGCCAAGCGACAAGCCGCTGCACGGTTGCGTCAATAGATGTGGCGCTTCACGAAAGAAACGTTTGATTTCAAAAAGTAAAAGCCACTGGCTGGGCTTAATCAGATTGCGCTTTTGCCCAAAAAAGCCACTTCTCGACCCCTCATACTCGTACCTGCCGGAAGCAAGCGATACCGCAAAAGACATGTCGCTGCGTTGGGTCTCTATCCCAAGGTGCTCAAACAGGCAGGTCAGGTTCGGGTAATTGAGTTCATTATAAACGATGAAGCCGGTGTCGACCGCAACAGGTCCATTCGGCCCGCTCACATCAACCGTGTTTGCGTGCCCTCCGAGTTTTGAATCTGCTTCATACAGCGAAATGTCATGCTTCTGCGCCAGAAGCCAGGCTGCGCCCAGACCTGCGGCCCCGCTTCCGATTATGGCAATACGCATATCAGCATCAGATCCCTTACGAGTAATTACTTTAGCTAGTACGAGCTTCTGGGCGGATCGGATCAGAAAAAAATCCAAAAGTAAGTGATCCGGTGGTCTCACTTTGACGTAAATCAGAGTGTAACCAAGGAGACGCTGGTGGAAATTCAGCAGAACTTAAGCTGTTTACCCTTTGCCACGGTTGTATTGCGTTGCAGCTCGGCGCAGCATGTCACTATGCCACCGCAGGATGCGAAATACCGGCCGACGCCAGAGCAGTTGCTAGACCTTATGATGGCTGTGTCGGTCAGCCGTGATCGAGATGCCTTTGCGCAGATTTTTCATTATTACGCGCCGCGGGTGAAATCCTATATCCGTAGTTTGAAGGTCGAGGAGAAATCGGCGGAGGACATCGCGCAGGAAGTATTGCTAACGGTATGGCGCTGCGCAGACCAGTATGATCCGCAGAAATCCGCTCTTTCCACTTGGATTTTCACGATTGCTCGAAACAAAAGGATCGATGTGGCCCGCCGGGAGAAGCGACCAGAAATCGATCTGAACGATCCTGCCCTCGTGCCTGAAGGGCCTGCGTCTCCCGACCGAGCTTACGATGCAGCGCAGGTAGCTTTGCGGGTCCGTGCTGCGATCGATACTTTGCCTCAGGAGCAGGCCACGTTATTGCGTTCTTCTTTTTTCGAGGAAAAATCACACAGCGAACTGGCTGATGAACTTCTGATGCCGCTAGGGACCGTCAAGTCGCGCCTCCGATTGGCTATCACAAAACTCCGTTCGGCTTTGGAGGATATGAACCAATGACTTCTCATCACCCTGATGAGTCCTTACTGCAGGCCTATGCGATTGGGAATCTTGGTGAGCCTCTCGCGTTGTTGGTTGCAACTCACACGGCGCTTTGCCCTCTTTGTCGGAACGCGGTGCGTGACTTGGAGAGCATTGCTGGCACGCTGCTGGACGACCTATCGCCGACGGCGCTTTCCGAAGACAGTCTGAGTTCAGTCTTGGCTCAGTTGGATGGGCGCGAGACCGCAGCCGCAAGTGAAGCATCAAGTCCTGTAGCGGAAGGGGCGGATACAATCTTGCCTCAGCCATTGCGCGGCTATCTGGGCCGCCGATTATCGGACCTACCTTGGCGGCAAAGAGGTGTCGTTGCCGATGTTGCCTTGTTTCCGGATCGCAAGGATTTCACCACCCGGCTTCTTCGCATTCGTAAGGGGTGCAGAGTGCCGCTCCATAGACATGAGGGATTGGAATTGACCTTGGTCCTCTCAGGTGCGTTCTCCGACAGCCAGGGGCATTATTTGCGCGGTGATATCGCAGTTGCAAACAGTAGCGTCGTGCACCAGCCGGTCGCCGACGACGATGAGGACTGTATTTGTTTGGCAGTCACAGATGCGCCGGTCTATTTGGCTGGCCCAATCGGGCGTTTGCTAAATTTTGCCTTTAAGTACTGATCCATTTTCTTCCTGGGTGCGTAGATAAATTAAGGGAAAGGCATAGACTTTCCCGAATGAACAGGAACCCAGGAGTGCGGAATTATGCCAGGGACGGAAATCCAACAAGACAGCCGGCAAGCAAATCGACGGCTCGTTCGCAAGGCGATGAGCGCGCCGATCCTCTCGCGTGAACAAGAGAGGATGCTAGCCACGGCCTGGGCCGTGGGTGGCGATGAAAAGGCGATGCATCAACTCGTGAGCGCGCACGCGCGCCTGGCGGTGAGCATATCCACCAAGTTTGGTGGCTATGGATTGCCGCAATGGGATCTTATCCAGGAGGGTTTTGTGGGGCTGTTGCAAGCTGCGATGCGGTTCGACCCCAACCGCGACGTGCGCTTTTCCACCTATGCGGTCTGGTGGATCCGGGCAGCGATCCAGGACTACATCCTGCGCAACTGGTCGATTGTTCGGATCGGTACGACCACGTCCGAGAAAAGCCTCTTCTTCAATCTTCGGCGCTTACGGGCAAAGATCGCGAGAACGAGCAATCCCTACATGTCCTACGAAGCGGCGGGGCAGATTGCGGAGGAACTTAAGGTAAGGCCCGATCAGGTTCAGCGAATGGAGGTCCGATTGGGGGTGCCTGATCTATCCGTCAATCTGCCGACTGGTGAAGACGGTGACATGGAGTACCAGGACACGATGATTGACAGCCGACCTGGGCCAGAGGAGATCGTGACGGAACTACGCGATAACCAAACCCGGGCACAGTGGCTTAGTCAGGCGCTCAGGCGATTACCCCAACGCGAAGCCCGGATCATACGCCAGCGTCACCTCGGAGAGGGGGCGGTCACATTGGAAAACTTGGGACAGGAACTGGGCGTCAGCAAAGAGCGGGTCCGTCAACTTGAGCAACGCGCGTTGAAGACCCTAAGGTCACTGCTCGCTGAGCGGATAGGGGAGTAGCCGGTCAGTTCGTCGTTTAATTTACTGCGCCAACCCTACTTCCAGCGTCAGGCGGTAAGCCACGGTGACCGCGCCCGCGCAGATAGCTATTCCATACGGCAAGAAAATCATGCGTTTCTTGCCGTCTTCCTCGGTGATCTCGGGTGGGGGAAGGGGCATCCAGGGGATGCGTCGCAAACGATCAGCAACCAGGTAGCCCAAACCTAGGACACCACCGGCAATCGCCGTCACAAGTATCAGCGTGGAAAGGTGGGCAAGACCGGCCCAAAGCCCGGCCGCCGCCAAAAACTTCACGTCGCCTGCACCGATCAGTCCGCCAGCAAAAATCAGAAAGCCTATTGCCAGGATTCCGGCACCCACAGCTAGGCCTGATATCCAATCCACCGGAAAGGGCGCGCTCATGACGAAGATTGGGTAAAGCAAGGCGATTAGCAGCGTGAAGCTATTTGGAATCTTCAATCGCTGAGCGTCTGTAACGGCACAGGCGAGCGATAGGGAAAAGAATCCGAACAAGCCGAGATAGGTTGCGAGGGATGAAAGCGTCATGGGTAACCGATCTATAGTTTTATCTTTTTATAATGGAAAGAGGTCGCCGTGAATATCATCACGGTTGGCAACTATAGAGGTTTTCCGTCCGCCATATGAGACTTGAAGGACACAAAAAAGTGTCCCAACTGACCGCCAAAGTCAGTCATGGCCAAAACAGCGAATATGACAGCCATTGCTGTAAGCAATCCCACCTCGGTGCGTGTTGCACCACTGTCCGTGGACAGAAAGGCGGCGGCGGCTTTCATCAAGAGCATTCCTCCTAGAGCAATCTCCTAAGGTTAACATTAAGCAAGGTAATATTAACAAAGGCTTAAAGGAAATATCTGAAGTGTAGTCATAGTTTACGTTTCGGCGTTGCCTCCGGCCCCCTGAAAGGCTCATTCTAGACGCCTTGTTGACCAAATTCAGTGGCGGTGTATCCGATGGGCAAAGAACCAATGCATAGCCAGGCAGAGCAAATGAACCTTCGGGACCTAAGTATCTCGGAAGATGGCCGAACGCTTTGGCTGGATATGACTAGCGGGCGGCGGCTTCAGATACCGGCACTTCAGGTCCGCGACCTTTGTGATTGTGGTGCTTGCCGACATGCTAACGGACAGCGGCTTATTGACCTGGCCGCACTGCCGCAGGATCAGCGGATCGCGGCGGTTGAGGTTGGTGTCGATCACTGCAGCGCAATCGTCACTTTGTTGCCGGAAAGCCACCGTGTTGAGCTAACGTTCGACCGGTTGGCCCAGTTGCTGTCAGCGCCGGAAGCGCAGCTCGCCGGCCGGGTGCCGGAAGCGCGTTTGTGGGATGCATCTCTTCCAGAATCACGCTTTCCTAAAGCTCGATATGCCGATATTGCTGGCGACCCTGCAGCACTGGCAAATTGGCTGGTCGGCATCCGGGATTATGGCTTTGCCCTCTTGGAGGAATGCGGCAGCACCACGGGCACCGTGCTAAGCGCAGTTGAATTATTTGGTTTCGTGCGCGAAACGAATTACGGCCGCCTTTTCGATGTGGTTGCTAAGCCGGACCCTAACAATCTGGCTTACACCGGTCTTGGTCTTGGACTACATACCGACAACCCCTACCGGGATCCGGTTCCGGGCATGCAGTTTCTTCACTGCCTGGAGGCCAGCGGGCAGGGCGGTGAAAGCCTTCTGGTCGATGGGTTCCGCGTAGCGCAGGACCTTCGCAGCGACAACCCAGAGGTCTTCGAGATACTGGCAAATACGTCTGTACCCTTTCGCTTCACCGACAGCACCGCCGATCTCCGGAGCAACCGACCACTTATCGAAATTGACGGTCAGGGCGGCCTGGTGGGCGTGCGTTACAACAATCGATCGCGCGCAGATCTACAATTATCGCCGCAACAACTGACAGCCTTTTATCAAGCCTATTCTGTTTTCGGGCGATTACTGCACGATCCGACCTACATCATCTCATTCAAACTCAATGCAGGCAGTCTCTTCGTCGTTGATAACCGAAGGGTTCTACATGGTCGCGGCGCTTTTTCCGGAGGCCAGCGGCGATTGCAGGGGTGTTATGCCGATTGGGATGCATTGACCAGTTATGTGAATCTTCACCAGTGAGCCGTACGCCGATGACAAAGGCCGCATTTCTTGATCGTTTGCAGGCGCTATACGAAGGGCCAAATGGGGCGGAGCATTATGGCGAGGATGTCACTATTGCCGAACACATGCTCCAAAGCGCCGAGGCTGCGGCAAGGGAGGGGGCCCCAGAAACCTTGATTGCCGCCGCATTGTTGCATGACGTGGGGCATCTGCTAAGCGAGGGAAACCCTGATGACTGGCACCGGATGCACGACGCCGCTGCGGGCGCTTTTCTGGAGGATTATTTCCCGCCAACAGTGGTAGAGCCGGTTCGACTCCATGTCGAAGCCAAACGTTATCTCTGCGCGCGCGACCCCGGTTATCATGACCGTCTGTCGCACGCTTCCCAGGTTACTCTGAAGCAGCAAGGCGGCCCGATGAGCGATTGTGAGGTCAGCGATTTCGAGGCAAACCCGCACAAGGCCGCTGCGCTCGCCGTGCGCAAATGGGACGAGGGTGGCAAGGAAGTGGGGCGCGATGTCCGTAGCTTTGCGGATTGGAGACGTTTGCTCGAAGCACAGATGACTGTCTGATAGCGCGGGGGATGGGTGAAACAATGACCTCCAAGGTAATGCTCGTCGTGATTGACGGATTAGGATTCCAGACGGCGGTGGAGCACTGCGGCTTCCTGGAGAGCCTCGTCCAGGCAGGCAAGGCCCGGCGCTGGAAGATGGCCAGCGTGCTGCCTAGCCTATCCGTGCCAATTTATGAGACCTTGCATAGCGGCGTGCAGCCTCATGATCACGGCATCACGAGCAATGATAACGTGCGCATGACGGGGACGGATCATGTGTTCAAGGTGGCACGTGCCCAAGGGCGCCGTACGGGGGCGGTGGCGCACTTCAATTTTTCCGAGCTTTTCAATCGCGCGCCCTTCGATCCTATTGAGGATATGGAGGTTAATGACGAAAGTCGTTGCGTGCAGTACGGCCGCTTCTATCTGCAACATGGAAAGACTCGGTTCAACATCGGTTTGGCATCGGAAGCAGATCTATTGAACCAGGCGAGTATTCTGGTGCATCGCCATGCGCCGGATTATCTGCTTTTGCATTCTTCCGGGTGTGATTCCGTAGGCCACCTCTATGGCGGGGAGTCACCTGAGTACAAGAAACAGGCCTGGGCAACCGATGATCAGATTGCCCAGCACTTGCATCGCTGGCAGGGCGCCGGTTACCGCGTTTTGGTGACGGCCGATCATGGAATGTCCGCCTTTGGTCACCACGGCGGCAACACCGACGATGTGCGGATGGTCGCCTTCTACGATATAGGGCACCCAAAGGGGGGCGCGGCGCCGGAACTCGCGGATCAGCTATCGGTAGCCCCAACCATCCTTGACCGAATGGGATTGAAAATTCCCAAGGCCATGACCGCGCCGCCGCTGCCCTAGCACCGGGAGTTGAAGCGGCTCAGGCCGGTTTGCCGACCGTTACTGCTAGAGCGGGGATGCCCTCAACGGTGGCCTCCAGACGGTCGCCCGGGACAAGTGCGGAAACCCCGGCCGGTGTGCCGGTAAAGATCAAGTCGCCTGCGTGTAGAGTGAACAACTCTGACAGCTTTGAAACGATCTCCGGGAGCTTCCAGATCATTTGGCCTACATCGCCTTCCTGGCGCAGTTCTCCATTGACTGTGAGTGCAATTCTGCCTCGCTCCATGCTGCCGCTCTGGTCTAGTGGCAGAAGCGTTCCACAGGGCGCGGCGCCGTCAAAAACCTTGCCAACCTCCCAGGGGCGGCCTTTTGATTTCGCCACTGCTTGAAGGTCGCGCCGGGTCAGATCAATACCCACGGCAAAGCCGAACAAATGTCCCATTGCGGCGTCCAGCGGTATGTTGCGTCCGCCTTTTGCGATGGCAGCGACCAATTCCACTTCGTGATGGAGATCCTGAGTTCCTGGAGGATAGGCAAACGTGTTGCCATGCTGCACCAGAGCGCTGGGAGGTTTCATGAAGAAGAAGGGATCCTCACGGTCGGGATCGTGCCCCATTTCACGCACATGGTCGGCATAGTTGCGGCCAACGCAGTAAATATTATGAACCGGAAAGACAGCGTCATTGCCAGCGACCGGCAGGCTCGGATTATCCCAAAGTGGAAGTACAGTTTTCATTTTAATTTCCATGTCTTATAGTAGTTTTATAAGGTTGCTCATTAAAAGCTGTCATGCGACTGTGGTAGTGCAGGGCCCAGCGTGAATGCATCGGCGTGGATCTTGTTTTCCGGAAGCCCCTGCTCTTTGAGAAGCGCCACAGTGGCATCTACCATCGCGGGAGGCCCGGCGACATAGGCTTCGCTTTTGCTAAAGGCGCAAAGCTCCGCGGCATTTATATCTTCGGCAAGCGCGTCCGTCACTAATCCTGGTCGACACCCGTTGGTCAAACGGTGACCGTCGCCGGCGACAGGCACAAAGCGGAAATTGGAAAACTCTGCCTCAAGAGCGGCAAAATGATCGAGCATGTAGAGTTCATCGGTGCTTCGCACGCCAAAATAAAGCCGAACTTCGTGGTCCCAACCCGCCCGCAAAGCCTCTTCGATAATGCCTTTTATTGGAGCTAGCCCCGTGCCGCCGGCAATACCAAGGATAGGGCCAGTATGATCAGGGCGAAGCGTGCAGGCACCGAAAGGACCCTCGACATCGAACTCGTCGCCGGGTTGCAGCTCATTCTGCACGAAGCTGGAGGCTCCTCCATCTCCCTGGTCCCGAATATGAAACTCGAGGAAACCTTCGTCTGGTTGATTGGCTATGGAGTAGTCGCGCGGTTCAAACGTGCTGAGATAAAGGCGTAAATACTGCCCAGCCTTGAATCGAAAAGCGCTGCCTTCAGGCAATTCCAAACGAAGCCTACATACCTGAGAAGTAAGCGCATCCTTGGCGATGACCTTTGCTCTACCGCGAAAGGGAAGTGCGTGGTCCTTATTGTGGGGTGATATCGCCATGAAGCCGTTCGGCGCTGCCTGCCATAAGAGGAAAAGGAACGCTTCTCCGGAGCTAAAGCATCCGGCGCCGCTGTTTCGGATCAGTTAGCAACGCTAAAGCTTTCTCCGCAGCCACAACGCGCTGCCTCGTTGGGGTTTGAGAAAACGAAACCTGACTGAAGCTTGTCCTCGACATAATCCATTTCGGTGCCGATCAGGAACATAACCGCCGTTGGATCAATGAAAATCCGGACGCCCTTGTCTTCGACGACATCCTCAAACTTCTTTTGATCCTTGGCGTACTCGACAAAATAAGACAGGCCTGAGCAGCCGCGCGTCTTCACACCGACACGCAAGCCCAGCACGGGTTCGTCGCCCGCAGCTGCCATCAGCTTCCGAACGCGTGCGGCCGCAGCATCGGTCAGCGTGATGAGGGATTGGGCCATTCTGCAGTCTCCATCTGTGTTCTCGTAGGGTTGTACAGCCGTCTCTTTAGTCAAAGCGCAAAAATCATCATAGCGCTTTTCATATGGGATCAGAAGATGCCCAGTGCCAGTCTTGCATCCTCTGTCATGCGCTCCTTGTCCCAAGGCGGATCCCAAGTCAGGGTCACTTCCACTTCACCGACGCCGTCCGCTTTGGCTACCGCCTCGGCAACCTGATAGGGCATCTCACCGGCGACCGGACAGGCCGGCGCGGTCAGGGTCATCAATAACGATACGGCGCCGTCGTCTTTCTGATCAATTTCGTAGATCAGTCCCAAATCATAAATGTTCACTGGAATCTCAGGGTCATAAACGCTGCGCAACGCCTCTTCTATCTTCTCCCGGTTGGCGAGCGGCGTGCCCTTGGGCAATGCTTCGCCAGCCCGAGCGGTCAGACCCTCGGTATCCTCGCCTTCGCCCATGAAGTACATTGGGTGGCCGGGCATCATGGTCGTCTCTCCTTCATCATTCGCCAGTTGGTCCTCGTCGCCGTCATTCATTCGGTCGAAATCTCCGCATCGCCTTTCAGGGCTGCATCCATCGTATGCCAAGCAAGCGTCGCGCACTTGACCCGCACCGGGAATGTCCGAACACCCGACAACACCTGCAGGCGCTCCACGGCATCGGCGTCTGTCGCCTCGGCTTCACTCAAATCGGCGTCGTCTTTGGTGCAGAGGTCGTGAAAACCATGGAACAGAGTTTCAGCCTCCTCAACTGTCTTTCCTTTAAGAATTTCAGTCATCATTGAGGCAGATGCCATTGAAATTGCGCAACCTTTCCCAATAAAGGAAACATCTTCAATCAAGTTCTGGCCGTTCGTCAGCAGATAAACACTCAGGGTGTCGCCGCACATGGGGTTGTTGCCTTGCGCGTGGTGATTGGCATCCCCGATTCGGCGTAAATTACGAGGGTTCTTCCCGTGGTCGAGGATAACTTCCTGATAGAGTTCTCGCAGTTCGTCTAACATTATCCAAAGAAATCCCTGACAGTTTGTAAGGCCTCAGCCAGGACATCTACCTCGGCCGGCGTATTATACAAGCCGAAGGAAACGCGGGCCGTAGCAGATAGGCCAAAGCGATCCATGACCGGCTGTGCGCAGTGGTGTCCAGCGCGAAGGGCCACGCCGCTGCGATCTACAATCGTGCCGATGTCGTGCGCGTGCGCGCCCTCCAGCACGAAAGAAATGATGCCCGCCTTCTCCTTCGCCTTACCAATGATCTGCAACCCTTCTATCGCTTCCAGCTTGCGCGTTGCGTAGGCCAGCAAGCCTTCCTCGTGTGCGGCAATGGCATTCATCCCGATGCTGTTCAGGTAATCGACCGCCGCGCCGAAGCCGACCGCCTCGATGATTGCGGGCGTGCCTGCCTCAAAGCGGTGAGGGGCGGCCTTGAACGTGGATTTCTCCAAGGTCACCGTTGCGATCATGTCGCCGCCACCCTGATAAGGCGGAAGGCGGTTGAGCAGGTCTTTCTTGCCATAGAGCGCACCGATGCCGGTGGGCCCGTACATCTTGTGGCTGGAGAAAGCGTAGTAATCAGCATCCAGCTCCCGGACGTCGACCCGCATGTGCGGCAGGGCCTGGCACCCGTCAACCATCACCTGTGCGCCTGCGGCGTGCGCTTCCTGGATGATTTGCTTGAGCGGCGTGATGCTGCCGAGTGCGTTGGAAATATGAGTGACGGCTACTAGCTTCGTGCGAGGGGACAAAAGCCCGCGATAGGCGTCCATGTCGAAGTTGCCATCGTCGTCGATGGGCACGGCCTTGAGAACGATACCGCTGCGGTCCCTTAAGAACTGCCAGGGCACGATGTTGGAATGATGCTCCATCTCGGAGATGATGATTTCGTCGCCAGGCTGGACTTGGCTTGCAAAGCAAGCGGCCAGCATGTTGATGGCCTCCGTGGCGCCGCGTGTGAAGATGATCTCGTCGGGCGAGCCGGCATTGACGAAAGCCGCAACCCTCTCACGGGCCCCTTCGAAAAGGTCTGTGGCTTCCTGGCTCAGACGGTGAACGCCCCGATGCACGTTGGAATAACTCTCCTCCATGACCCTGGTCATGGCATCAATGACCTGTCGTGGCTTCTGGGCGCTGGCTCCATTGTCCAGGTAAACCAACGGTCGGCCATAGACCTCTCGCTTCAGGATCGGGAAATCTTCACGCACGCGTTCGACATCAAAGGCTGCGATGGAGTTGTCGCCAGGTCTTGAGTCGTTCGGCAATGTCGGCGTTTTCAACAGGCTCATAGGTCTTCTCCTGTCATTGCCGCCAACTTGGCACCCAAACGGTCCGTCAGGCCGGCGCGCAGCGCAATGTCGCTGCAAAGCTCAACGGTATCGCGCAGAAATGCTTCAATCAGGAGCTTACGGGCCTGGTGGGGCGGAATTCCGCGACTGCGCAAGTAAAAGAGGGCGTCGGCATCCAGTTCTCCTACCGTTGCGCCATGAGAACACACGACATCATCGGCATAAATTTCCAACTCAGGCTTTGCATTGACCTCGGCCCCGCGTGACAGCAACAGCGCCCGATGAGATTGGTTGCCTTCTATTTTCTGGGCGTGCTTCTCAACTTTGATAAGCCCCTGGAAAACGCCGCGAGATTGCTGATCCAAGGCCCCCTTGATGACCTCGTCGCAGGAGGTGTGGGGCGCTAGATGATCGATTACGCTGGTAATGTCGCTGTGCTGGCGACCAGTTAGCAGATAGACGCCGTTCAGCTTGCAGGAAGAGCCTCCGCCCGCGAGCCGGATTCTGAAGTCCTCTCTCGCCACGGCAGCACCCAGAGCCAGCAGAAATCCCTCGTAACTCGCATCACGCTCGAGGCTTGCCTGGCTGTTCATAAAATAGTGGCTGCTGTGTGAAAGTTCTTGTAACCGCAAGTGCTTAAGAGCGCTTCCTGATGCTAAGCTAAACTCCGCGACGCCGTTTGAAAACGATGTGCCGCCCCCGAGATTTTGATGATGCTCAATCACGGTTGCCCGGCTGTTTGCCTCCAGCACCACCAACAAGCGTGGCTGGCTGGCCCGAACTTCGTTGGCCGCGGCGCTATAAAGGAAGATCAGTTCTACAGGTCGATCGAGTTCAAGACCTGAAGCGATCCTCAACACGGCGCCATCGGACAGAAAGGCGTTATTGAGGTCCAGCAGCGGCGCTTCCCGTTCTTCCGTTGCAATCTGCCCCAGTGAGCTTTGCAGCCATGCGGGTCGTTCGCCTTGGCTGATGATGCTCAAACCGTTGAGTGTCACCCCGTCGGGTATCCCGTCCAAACGGCTGGTTTGTTCTTGCAAGCGGCCATCGACGAAGACCAGCCTATAGCCGTGGGCATCATCGGCGAGGAGACTGGGAAGACGGTCGGGCAGGGCAAGCTCGGCCGAGCCGCCCGCATAATCCAGCTTGGCGAGTGCATTCAGGCTGGTGTACTTCCAGCTTTCCAGTTGCCGCGATGGCATACCCTTCTGGCGGAAGCGTTCAAGCGCTTGGTGCCGTGATTCGGCAAGCCAATCCTGGGCTGGAAGCGCGGCCGCTTCGGCACCAGCCCCGGATAGGGCGCCCATCAGTTTTTCTTCCACACTCGTCTGCATAATCTTTTTTTCTTTCAAACCTCTATCGATCAACTTTCAAGCAGCGCTCTGCTTAAACTCCGCGTAACCGCTGGCCTCCAGCTCCTTGGCCAGTTCTTTGTCGCCGGAGCGAACGATGCGGCCTTGGGCCAGCACATGTACACGGTCCGGCACGATGTAATCCAGCAACCGCTGATAGTGAGTGATGATCAGGAACGAACGCTCCGGGCTACGCAGAGCGTTGACGCCCTCTGCGACGGTTTTCAATGCGTCGATATCCAGCCCGCTGTCGGTTTCATCGAGAATGGCAAGGTTGGGTTCGAGCATCGCCATCTGCAGAACCTCGTTCCGCTTCTTCTCGCCGCCGGAAAACCCAGAGTTGACGGCACGCTTGAGCATGTCGTCTGACATATGAAGCTCCTTGCACTTGGCGCGCAGAATCTTGAGAAACTGCATGGCGTCCATTTCGCCGTCACCACGCGCACGGCGCACCGCATTGACGGCTTCCTTAAGGAACGTCGAATTGAGCACTCCGGGAATTTCGACCGGGTATTGGAAAGCCAGGAAAACACCGGCGGCGGCGCGCTCCTCGGGCTCCATTTTCAGAAGGTTGGCACCGTTGAACAGAACCTCTCCTTCGGTTACCTCATAGCCTTCACGTCCTGTCAGAATGTATGACAGCGTGGACTTGCCTGAGCCATTCGGCCCCATGATCGCATTGACCTCACCGGCCGCGATCGTCAAGTCTATGCCTTTCAGGATTTCTTTCCCGTCAACGCTGGCATGAAGATTCTTTATTTCAAGCATTTGATAGATTTCCCTAACCTAACTTATTAACCAACGCTACCTTCGAGACTGATCCCGACGAGCTTTTGCGCTTCAACGGCAAACTCCATCGGGAGTTGCTGCAGCACCTCCCGACAGAAGCCATTGACGACCAGCGCCACGGCGTCCTCCGCGGATAGACCCCGTTGCCGGCAGTAAAAGAGCTGATCTTCGCTGATCCGTGAGGTCGTAGCTTCGTGTTCGATCTGTGCGGTTGGGTTCTTGCTCTCGATATAAGGTGTGGTGTGCGCGCCGCATTGATCGCCGATCAACAGCGAATCGCACTGCGTATGGTTGCGCGCGCCTTCTGCCTTAGCACTCATCCGGACCAAGCCGCGATAGGTTTGGTTTGATCGTCCGGCCGAGATGCCCTTCGAGATAATGCGAGACCGGGTGTTCTTGCCCAAATGGATCATTTTTGTGCCGGTGTCGGCCTGCTGCATGTTGTTGGTGATGGCGATCGAATAAAACTCGCCGACTGAGTTGTCGCCCTGGAGAATACAGCTCGGGTATTTCCAGGTGATGGCCGATCCGGTTTCCACCTGCGTCCAGGAGATCTTCGAATTTCGGCCCCTGCAAGCACCGCGCTTGGTGACAAAATTGTAGATTCCGCCGACACCATTCTCGTCGCCGGGGTACCAGTTCTGGACCGTCGAATACTTGATCTCGGCATCGTCGAGCGCGACCAGCTCCACGACGGCAGCATGCAATTGGTTTTCGTCGCGCATCGGTGCGGTGCAGCCCTCAAGGTAGCTCACATAGGAACCAGCGTCCGCGATGATCAAGGTCCGTTCGAATTGCCCCGTGTTTGCGGCGTTGATCCGGAAGTAGGTGGAAAGTTCCATCGGGCAACGAACGCCCTTGGGGATGAAAACGAAGGAGCCGTCCGTGAAAGCAGCGGAATTCAGACAGGCGTGCTTGTTGTCGCCATACGGAACCACAGAGCCGAGGTACTTGCGCACTAATTCCGGATGATTTTTCACGGCTTCCGAAATGGAACAGAAAATAACGCCCACTTCCTCAAGTTTCTTACGGTATGTCGTGGCCACCGACACGCTGTCGAAAACAGCGTCCACGGCAACGCCCGCCAGCACTTCCTGCTCGCGCAACGGGATGCCGAGCTTCTCGTAGGTCTTGAGGAGCTCCGGATCGACTTCATCCAGGCTCTTGGGCAGGTCGTCCTTGTTCTTGGGCGCGGAGTAGTAATAGGCATCCTGATAATCGATTGGCGGGAAACCGACACGCGCCCAATCGGGTTCGGGCATGTTTAGCCAGTGAGCATAGGCTTTGAGACGCCATTCCAGCAGCCACTCGGGCTCATCTTTTTTTGCAGAGATGAAACGGATGATGTCTTCACTCAGGCCTTTGGGCGCCGTATCCGCTTCGATATCGGTGACAAAGCCATACTTGTACTTCTGCTCCCCGAGAGCGCGTACCTGTTCAATCGTTTGGCTGTTCGCTGCCATAAGTCAGTGCCTTCTGTTCAATCCGCGCGACCAGAGCTCTTGCCTGCCGAACTGGTTAAGGGGGCCGATACGGGTGAAACCGCCGGAAAATCAAAAAAAGATGCCGTCATCTCTTGCAGCGTCACCTCGTCCAACGCCGACTGTATGGCGTGATTGACCCTGTCCCACGTACCCCGCATCGGGCAGAGCGATTCAACGCCGCAGGAATCCGCCGACCCATCTACGCAAGCCGTCAGGGCAATTGGCCCTTCAATGGCCTCGATGATGGCTGCAACGGAGATCTCCACGGCTGGCCGGGTCAAGGCGTAGCCGCCGCTGGCGCCGCGGTGAGACGTAATCAACCCACCCTTTGCCAGCAATGTCAGAACCTTTGAAACCGTCGGTAATGGAACGGCTGTATCCCTCGACAACTGTTGTGCAGAGAGTGTCGTCTGATCACCGCGCGTGGCCAGTTGTGTCATGACCACGACGGCGTAGTCTGTCAGGCGATTCAGGCGGAACATCTTGTCCTCAATTCCTACCAATACGGTCGTGTATTACTCACTTATCGATTTCTTATCATAAATCAAGAGTAAATTGGTATGAATTCAATGGAATCTTTCTTTCCTTTTAGGACTCTAGATGCATGCCGATGAGGTAACTCGCGTATTCGTGTCCAAAGGTTACAGCCCATTCTATTGCACAAGTGACCCAGGGTAGAGACAGTGGCGGCGCGACGATTTGTCATAGCATTCCAAAGCAGAAAATACAGAACTGGAGCAATACACAATGTCTGGACAAGGATTGGCACTTGCCGCCGTCATGCTTGTGGGAACGGCTTTCCTGCCAATTTCTGCCGGCGCGGCTGGGGACGCGGCGACGGGTGAGAAGCTCTTCAAGCGTAATTGTGCCGCTTGCCATACAACGGACGCAGGCAAGCACAGAGTGGGGCCAAGCCTGGCTGGGGTCGCTGGCCGCACTGCCGGTACTGCGGATGGATACCGGTATTCCTCTGCGATGGCCGGATATGGTGTGGTTTGGGATGCTGCAACGCTCGATACCTACCTGGCGGATCCACGCGGCACCGTGCCTGGAACCAAGATGACTTTTCGCGGTCTGAAGGAGCGACAGGACCGTGAAAATGTCATCACGTATTTGGAAACCCAGTAACGAGAGTAGATATCCGATTGAAGACGAAGGCCGCCGATTGGTCGCGGCCTCGCGGTACCCGCGAACTCTCTCACGACTTCGTGACGCAGCTTGATTTTCAAGCCACTGCGGGTCGCGCCTACGCTGAATGGGTGAACATTATTTTCCATAATCGATCATTGACTGTGCTGGTCAATAGGTGGAAATCGGGGAGACATCATGAGAAGCACTAAAGCGAGACTTTTGAACTCGACGGTCATGCCTTTGGCCTTAGCGGTTGGTGTGGCCGCGGGTGTCGGCGTAATCACAGTCGGATCGGTCATCGGTAGTACGGCATCCCAGGCGGCGACAGCTACGAAAGTGCCTGTAGCAAAGGGGAGTTTGCCTCAAGCGCAACCAAAACCGCGGGCGCTTCAGCAGGCAGCCGGCTGCAATCCTTGCAATCCCTGTGCCGCTAAGACCTGTAATCCTTGCAGCCCTTGCGCGGCCGAGGGATGCAATCCTTGCAACCCCTGTGCCGCAGCGGCCTGCAATCCTTGCAATCCCTGTGGTGGTTGTAATCCCTGCGCCGCTGCCGGCGCGAAGAGTGCTTGCTTCGTGCCGCGACTGCAAAAGGCATCAGCTTGCAACCCCTGCAACCCCTGTGCGGCCAAGGCCTGCAACCCCTGCAATCCTTGCGCGGCCAAGGCCTGCAATCCTTGCAGCCCCTGCGCTGCAGAAGGTTGTAACCCCTGTAATCCTTGTGCGGCCAAGGCCTGCAACCCCTGTAATCCCTGTGCGGCCAAGGCCTGCAATCCCTGCAACCCCTGTGCCGCAGCGGCCTGCAATCCTTGCAACCCCTGTGGTGGTTGCAATCCCTGTGCAGGCGGTGGCGTAGAGATCACGGATGCTGAAGCTGCGGCGGTCTATGGCTGCGCGATGGAAGAACTGCAAAAAGCCTATGGCAAGTCGGGCTCCGACATCGCGGCGTCCTATCAGTCATGGCGCCTTTACAGTAAGGTTCCCTACGTCTCCTTCACACACGGTGAACGCTACGTGACAAACTACGCGAACGCCGCGGCAAAAGCCTACGGTGCCTACGAAAGCTCCGGCGTGATGCCGGAGGGTGCAACGCTTGCTAAAGACAGCTTCTCGGTAACAGCTGCGGGGCAGGTTAGTATCGGCCCGCTGTTTATCATGGAGAAGATGGGCGCCGGCTTCGCTGCCGAGACGAACGACTGGCGGTATTCCATGATCATGCCGAATGGTGCGGTCTTTGGCGTCACCGGCGGCAAAGGGTCGGATAATGTGCAATTCTGCGCAGATTGCCACATGGCAACCGACACCGACTCAATGTTCTTCTTGCCCGAAGAATACCGGGTGAAATAGCCACGTATCGATGCTTACTGTCGGTATCGGCGATTCTGCGGCGGCAAGGGTTCATTTCCTTGCCGCCGTCTTCTTATCGGCCTTATCCCTAGTCATTCCCAATCATGGTCGAGCCGATTTTTCGGACGGCCTGGCTGCTTATGACGCCGGCCAATATTCACAAGCTGTTCAATTTTGGAATCCTCTAGCCTTGGCTGGGGACAGAGATGCGCTGGTGGCAATGGCGGAACTGTTGGAAAGGGGGCAAGGGGTAGGAAAAGACATTTCCGCTGCGCGTCGGTATTACCGTTTGGCGGCCCAGGCGGGCAGTGTCGTTGCGCAGATTAATCTAGCGGATTATCTGGAGCGGGGAGCAGGCGGCGAAGCCGATTACGTAGAAGCACTGGTTTGGTACGGCATAGCCGCCCGAAAGAGGAACCGCTGGGCTTGCGCGCAGTATAATCGCTTGTACTTGGGTTCCGGCACGGTGGCGCGGCAAGCGGCTGATAACCTGCTTCAAGATATCCTCCGGGACTTTCCTGCCCTGCAATAGGCTGCTATTTGTTCCCCGGTATTCGATCCGATCTTACAAGAGGAAAGCGCCAATGAACCAGGGCGTCACTGTCATCGATCATCCGCTTGTTCAGCACAAGTTGACCTGGATGCGGCGCAAGGAAACCTCAAGCCCGAACTTTCGAACCCTGCTACGCGAGATAAGCCTGCTAATGGCTTACGAGTTGACACGCGATCTACCTTTAACGGATCAGCCGATCGAAACGCCTGTGAGCGAAACCATTGGGCATGTAATCGACGGCAAAAAATTCTGCCTCATCTCCATTCTGCGGGCGGGAAATGGTTTGCTTGAGGGGATGTTGGACTTGGTTCCCAATGCCGTTGTAGGACACATCGGCCTATACCGCGATCACGAGACACTGGAAGCGATTGAGTACTATTTCAAGGTGCCGGGCCATCTTGAGGAACGGCGGGTCATCGTTGTCGATCCCATGCTGGCTACTGGTCATACATCTGTTGCCGCGATCACGCGTTTGAAGAAAGCCGGGGCGCAGGATATTCGCTTCGCCTGTCTGCTTGCAGCCCCCGAGGGCATCAAGGAAATGCGCGCGGCGCATCCCGATGTACCGATCTTCACAGCCTCGATCGATGAGTGTTTGAATGAGAACAGTTACATCGTCCCTGGGCTCGGCGATGCGGGCGATCGTATATACGGTACGAAGTAGTCAGGCGTCGCCAAGGCGCCCACCAAGCTTTATCCAAAGGTGCCATATCACCAGGACCGCGATTAACGAAACCAATGTCATGGCATAATAGGCCGCGCTTGAGTAAGCGCTATAGAGTGTACCGGACAACAGCATAGCTAGGCCCATCGTTGCGCCAACGGCAGCAGAATAGAGGCTCTGCGCGCTGGCAGCCTTGTCTTCGGGGAGGAGATCGGACAGCAGATGCATGGTGCCGAGATGGGCCGCCCCGAATGTCAGCGCATGAAGCACTTGGAAAAATGCCAGTGGTAGCAGCGAGTCGGTCAAACCCATCACTGTCCAGCGAAATACACCGGCAATTCCGGCGATCGCTAGAAAGCTGAGGGGGGATATATGGGTTAACAACCGACGGCCCAGGAAGAACAGGAAGATTTCTGCGATTACGCCTTCCGCCCAAAGCCCGGCCACCAATGTTTCGCTCATACCCACAGACCGCCAGTGTATGGCGGAGAAGGCGTAATAGACAGCATGGCTCGCCTGCAAGAGCGCTCCGGCGAGTAAAAGCCAAAGAAAGCCATTATGGCGGAGGAGGGAGAGCCAGCTACGCCGCTCAATGCTGGCTGCTCCTGATCGCAACGGCAGCAAGAGCACAGAGAATCCGGTAACTGCGATACCTGCACAAAACACCCAGACGATAACATTGGGCCCCTGGGTCTCGACCGCGCGTCCGGTTGCCAGTACTGCCAGAATGAATGTTAAAGACCCCCAAAGACGGGCGCGGCCGTAATCCATCCCACTTTGGCGAACCGCCCGCATCGCCTGGCTCTCGCCCAGGGGTATCAAGGGTTGAAACAGCGCAAACCCCAGAATCTGCAATGCGAGAAGCAGCCAATAGTTGTGGCTGAGTGCCATGGTCGCGATCAAACACAGGCTGCCAATTGCGCAAAAGGCGAGAAGTGCCCGAAGATTCCGGGACCGATCCGCCAGTGTCCCGGCGAAGGGTGTTGCCAAAATTTTTGCCCAAGTGGTGGCAGCCAGGAAAAAGGCGATCTCATTTGCGCTTAGGCCCTTGGAATCGAGCCAGATAGGCCAGAAGGGAAGTTGCACTCCTGCGGCAAAGAACAACGCGCCATAGTAGAGGCTAAATCTGGGCCCAGGCATTGCGACCGATTTAGAGATGCTCATGAATCGACCTGGGATATCACCACTGAGGATGGGGCAGGGCACTCTGAGGCAAAGACGATAGCGGAGCGGTAGGCATCGCAGGCAATTTCAGCAGATTCCGGATCATTGGAAACAACCTCGGCAATGGGTTGACCGAATTCGACCCTACTGCCCAGCGGTAGAATGTTACGAAAACCCACGCTGTGATCGATTCTGTCTTGACGCTGTTTGCGACCACCACCGAGCGCCATGACCGCAAGCCCCAAGGCCTGCGCATCGCAGGATGAAAGATAGCCGGTCGCCCCAGCAGTAACGGGGCGTCGGACCGAAGCAACCCTAAGGTGTTGCTCAGCCCGTTCAATAAGATCTGTGGGGCCGCCGAGTGCTGCGACCATGCGACCAAAGGTTTCGGCGGCACTGCCATTATCCAACGCCGTCAGCAAAGCGGTTTTGGCCATTTTCGAGTCTGGATGAAGACCGGCCATTTCCAATGCAGCCGCGCCCAGTTCCAATGTGACTTCCAACAATCGTGATTCGCGCTGTTTTCCGGCGAGAAAATCAATGCTTTCCAAGACCTCAAGTGTGTTCCCGACCGTCAACCCCAACGGCTCGTTCATATCCGTCAGCAGGGCACGGACAGGCAGGCCAGCCTTGTTGCCACTTTCAACCAGAGACGTGGCAAGAGCCTTGGCACTGTCCAAGTCCTTCATGAAGGCCCCGCTGCCTACCTTGACGTCCATCACCAGGTGATCAAGCCCAGCCGCGATTTTCTTCGAAAGGACGGACGCTGTTATAAGAGGGATGGATTCAACCGTCGCCGTGACGTCCCGGATGGCATAGAGCTTCCGATCCGCCGGCGCCAATTCTGCGGTTTGGCCGACAATGGCACACTGGGCTTGCGCCACCACCGCCTGGAATTTTTCTAGAGATGGTTGGGTATCATAGCCTGGAATGGAATCGAGTTTATCCAGCGTTCCCCCGGTATGTCCCAGGCCACGCCCGGCGATCATAGGAACTCTCGCACCACAGCTCGCAAGCAAAGGCGCCAGAATTAAGCTTACCTTATCGCCGACACCGCCGGTCGAATGCTTGTCGAGAGTGACCTGGTCATTATCGGGCCAGAAAAGCCGCTGTCCAGAGTTCGCCATAGCGAGCGTGAGGGCGCCGGTTTCATCGCGGCTCATGCCTTGAAAATATACAGCCATGGCGAAAGCCGCCGCTTGTGAGTCTTCCAGCGCTCCAGAGGCCATGGCGTTGATGAATTGCGTGATCTCCTTGCCGGAAAGGGTTTTTCCGTCGCGCTTGGTGCGAATGACTTCCTGAGGGAAGAATTCCATGGTGTCACGCTTTCGATTTTACTCTGTGCGCCGTTTCACCCATCGTTTTGCCGACCAAAGGCTTGCGGCAGCAATTCGCCGAGCGTAAAGGCCTTTCGCAATTCCTCTGGGCTGCAAATGAACACCGGTGTTTCCGGCCCAGCAAATTCACGCAACCGCTGTCGGCAGCCGCCGCAAGGTGTGCAAAGCCGGTCGCCCTGGGCGACAATCACGACAGCCGTTATGTTGCGATCACCTGCGGCGACCATTTGCGATATCGCACCGGTTTCCGCGCAGGCACCCTCCGGGTAGCTGGCATTCTCGACATTGCATCCGACAAAATAGCGCCCGTCGGATGAGCGGATGCAGGCACCAACCGGAAAGCCGGAGTAAGGGGCATGGGCATTGTCCCGCGCTTGCCGAGCCAAACGCAGCATCTCCGGGTCGAATGTCTCCAAGTCCTGTCGATTCATGCCGTCTCCTCAGACACCAAGGTAGCTCTGCGTCAGGTCGGCATTGCGCCGCATATCATCGCTATTGCCCTGCCATACAACCCGACCCCGTTCCAGGATCACGTGGTGATCGGCCATGTCCGCGAGGGCGCTTACGTGTTTGTCGATGACCAGCAATGCCAAACCTTGAGCTTTCAATTCGGCCAAGGTAGACCAAATTTCATCGCGAATCAGGGGCGCCAGGCCTTCGGTGGCTTCGTCGAGTATCAGTAATCGTGGATTGGTCATCAGGGCTCGGGCAATGGCCAGCATCTGCTGTTCGCCGCCGGAGAGTTGATTGCCCCAGTGGGCGGAGCGTTCCCGCAATATCGGGAAGAGGGCCATGACCCGGTCCAGGGTCCAGGGCCTCTCAGGCTGTTCGCCGGCACTGTGCGGTAATCTAGCTGTGGCGATGAGGTTCTCTCTCACAGTCAGGTTCGGGAATATCTGCCGTCCTTCCGGTACAAGGCCCAACCCGGTACGGGCAATCCGGTAGGATGCCTTGCCCGCGATACTGCGCCCCGCGAAATTGATCACTCCACTTTTTGGCTTCAGCAGTCCCATGATACAGCGCACGGTCGTGGTTTTGCCCATACCATTGCGGCCCAGAAGTGTCACAAGTTCTCCCGATCCGATTGTCAGATCGACGCCAAACAAAACCTGGCTTTCGTTATAGGCCGCCTCAAGACCGTGCACTTCAAGCATCGGCGATCTCCTCATGGCCAGCGCCGAGATAGGCCTCGCGAACCAAAGAATCCTGGCGGATTGCATCCGGCGTGCCATTGGCGATCACACGCCCGCCTGCGAGAACCGAGATCCGGTCGGCCAACGCAAACACGGCGTCCATATCATGCTCGATCAACAATATTGGCGCGGTCATGCGTAAGCGTGACAGCAGTATGATCATGCGTTGGCTGTCCTCACGGCCCATGCCGGCCATGGGCTCATCCAGCAGGAGTACCTTCGGCGCTTGAGCGAGCGCCATGGCCAACTCGAGTTGTCGGCGCTCTCCGTGCGCCAAACTGGAAGCACGCTGGTCCGCGCGCATTATCAGGCCAACCTTGCGGAGCGATTCGCGCGCTTCGTCGTTAAGCGGGTAGTCCTTGACGGTGGGTTGCCAGAAACGAAAGGAATGGCCCTGTCTTGCCTGCACCGCCAACGCCACGTTCTGTTGTGCAGTGAAGTGGGGGAAGATCGAGGTTATCTGAAACGTGCGGGCCATGCCTAACAGCGCTCGCTGCGGGGCGCTTGAACGGGTCACATCACGACCCAGCAGTTTGACGGTGCCGCTGTCAGGTTTCAGCAGCCCGGAAAGGAGGTTGATCAAGGTGGACTTACCCGCACCGTTCGGGCCAATGACGGCGTGAATCTCACCGGGGAGCAGGTCAAGGTCGACGGCGTCACAAGCTGCTATGGCTCCATAGCGGCGGCTTAGGCTCCTGGCTTGCAGCAGTGCCTCAGTCATGCCCGCTCTCCCTACCGCCGATCCAACCCCATAGGCCGCTGCGTGCGAACAACACGATAAAGATCAACAAGGGCCCCAGGAATATCATCCAGTGCGTTGTCCAAGCCGACAGCACTTCCTCCAGCGCGATGTAGGCCAGAGCGCCGAGGATAGGTCCAAGAAGACTGCCGATGCCACCCAGGATCACGATAACCAGCAATTCACCGGAAAGGTGCCAAGATAGTAAGCCCGGACTGATGAATTCCGTGTGGTTTGCCATCAAAGCGCCGGATAGGCCACCAATTGCACCGGCGAGAGTAAAGGCGACGAGCTTATAGCGATAAACCGGGAATCCGAGCGCCAGCATTCTCTGCTCGTTATCGCGCGCGCCCTTGAGCACCATTCCAAAACGGGAACGGACAACGCGTCCGAGAAACAGCACGACCAAGGCGGTCAGCGCCAGTGTCAGATAGTAGAATTGCCGGTCATCCGTGAGGTCGAGCGCCGGCAAGGTAGAGCGGCTCCAAAGTGACAGGCCATCCTCACCGCCATAGTCGCGAAAGGAGATGAAAAGAAAGAAGAGCATCTGCGCGAAGGCCAGCGTGATCATGATGAAGTAAATACCGCTGGTGCGTAGGCAAATCGCACCTATAAGCAGCGCCAGAATCCCCGAAACGAGCATTGCCAAAGGCCAGGCGATCAGAGCTTCTTCGGTCGCACTCCATTGAATGAATCCCAGGGATATAGGGCTCCCTAGCGTCGCGTGGTAACTCAGTATGCCAACGATATAGGCGCCAGCGCCCAAAAAGGCCGCGTGCCCAAAGCTGACCATCCCGCCAAAACCCAAGATGAAATTGAGGCTGCTGGCGGCAATTCCCAAGATTAGTATCCGCGTGGCAATTCCCGTGACATAGCCGTAACCCAATGCCTCTGCAACGAAAGGCAGAACCAGGAAGAAGAGGAGGAGGAGTGTGGCGTACTTGCGGTCAACCATGCGCGCGGAACAGCCCCTGCGGTTTTACGAAGAGCACCAATGCCATCAACATGTAAATCGACATGGAAGAAAGCGCCGATCCCATGCCATCAGCGCGCGAGGGATCCATAATCAAACGCAAGGCGGTCGGCAAGAACGAGCGCCCCAAGGTATCGACAAGCCCAACCAATATTGAGCCGATCAAAGCGCCGCGGATCGAGCCGATGCCACCAATCACGATGACCACGAAAACCTGTATCAGGATAGCTTCGCCCATCCCCATTTCGACAGAGTAGACGGGTCCAGCCATGACGCCTGCGAGGCCAGCGAGCATCGCTCCGATTCCAAAAACGATTGTGTACAAGAGCCCCACGTTGACGCCCAAGGCACCGACCATTTCTCGATTGGAGGCACCAGCGCGAATTAGCATGCCGATTCGCGTGCGTTGGGTCAGAAAATAGAGGAATAACGCGACAAGCAACCCCACTAGGATTATCGCGAGGCGATAGGCGGGATAGGGAATGCCGGGCAGCAGTTCCACCGACCCGTTCAGAAACTCTGGGACATCCAAAAACACCGGCCGAGGCCCCCAGAGCACTCGCACCAACTCGTTGAAGAACAGGATCAAACCAAAGGTAGCCAACACTTGGTCAAGGTGGTGGCGGGGGTAAAGCCGCCGCAGCACGATAACTTCGACCAGCATGCCGACCAGCATCGTGGCGGGTAAGGCGATCGCCAGACCGATCATGAAGGAGCCGCTCCAGCTCGTGACGGCCGCCGTCACGAAGGCACCAACCATATAAAGCGAACCATGCGCTAGATTGACGAGATTCATAATGCCCAGAACCAAGGTCAGTCCCGCCGCTAAAAGAAACAGCATGACACCGAACTGCAAGCCGTTGAGAATTTGCTCCAGCAGAAGAAGCATTGTGGTTGTGGGCCCCCATCAAAGGAAAAGGCAGGAGCGGCCTTAATGCCGCCCCTGCCTCTAAAATAGCAAGGCTTTAGAGCTTGCAGTCTGCGGCATAGGCGTCCTGATGATCGTGGAACGCTTTGCCAATGATTTCATTGGTCAGAACATCGCCTTCTTTGATCACCCGACGCACGTAAATATCCTGTATCGGGTGATTGTTGTTCCCAAAACGGAATTCACCCCGGACGGAATCGAAATTGGCGGCTTTGATTGCTGCCCGCAGCGCGTCCTTGTCCGAAACGTTACCACCGGTAGCCGACAAAGCGCTGGCTATCAGTCGGGCCGCATCATACCCCTGGCTTGCATAAAGCGACGGCAGGCGACCGTAGGCTTTCTGGAAATCGGCAACAAAGCGATTATTCGCTTCGTTGTTCAGGTCCTTGTTCCACTGCGAGGAATTGATAACGCCTAGAGCTGCATCTCCCACTGCGCCCAGTATCGCCTGATCGAAGGAGAATGCCGGCCCATACAGAGGGACGGATTTATCCAACCCGGCTTGATTATACTGCTTGATGAAGGAGATACCCATGCCGCCGGGCAGGAAGAAAAACACGGCGTCGGGGGAAGCATCGCGAACTTGCGCGATCTCGGCGGCGTAGTCGGTCTGACCAAGCTTCGTATAGAGTTCGCCTTTGATGTCGCCTTTGTAGTAGCGCTTGAAGCCTGTAAGAGCATCTTGGCCAGCAGGGTAATTCGGCGCCAGGATAAAGGCGCTGCCGACGCCACGGTCCTGGAGATACTGGCCGATGGCCTCATGCAGATTGTCATTTTGCCAGGCAACGTTGAAGTAATTTGCATTGCACCCGGCGCCAGCAAGCAGCGAGGGGCCTGCATTCGGGCTGATGTAGATAATGTCGTCGCGTACCACCTTGGGGACAATGGCGATGGCTAAGTTGGACCAAACAAGGCCAGTCATGATGTCGACCTGATCGCGATCGACCATTCGCGAAGCAATCTCCGTTGCGCGGTCCGGCTCACGGGCGTCGTCTTCAATAATCAGCTCGATCTCCGCGCCTCCTAGCTTGCCGCCCTCTTGATCAACCGCCAACTGGAAGCCGTCGCGAATGTCGATACCCAATGCGCTGCCACCGCCCGAGAGCGTGGTGATCATGCCTATCTTGACGGCCTCTGCCTTTGCCGTTGCAACTGTGGCGGCACCCCAACTCAATACGATGGCTGCCGATACAGCTATGCTCTTCAAACCAAATTTCATGGGACCTCTAGCCTCCCCTGCGGTTGTTTGTCATGCCCGAAAGCGCGAAATCCTATCGCATAGGCAGTCCGGGCCAAAGAGGAAAGCGGAGCATCAAAGGATCATCTTTGCTTAGTCGACTATAAAATCCGTAAGGTTCCAATGGTTCAAACATTAGGGATTACGTGATGAAACTTCCCGAACTAATGAGCGGTATGCTTCTAACAGGCCATGGCGGCCTCGATAAACTTCAGTGGCGCGATAACATTCCGGTGCCAAAACCAGAGCACAATGAAGTGCTGGTCGAGGTGCTCGCCTCGTCGGTTAACAATACCGACATCAACACGCGTATTGCCTGGTATTCGAAGTCGGTGCGTGGCGATACGGCTTCTGCGTCAAAGCAGGTCGCCGAGGCCGCCGAGGCCGATGGCGCTTGGTCAGGGGAGCCCTTGGTTTTCCCACGCATCCAGGGCGCCGACTGCTGCGGTCGAATTGTGGCTGTTGGAAGAGATGTTCCCGAGAGCAGGATCGGTGAGCGCGTGCTGTTGCGCGCGATGCAGACGGTCAAGACGGAGAGTGGTGAACTGCAATGCAGGACACTCGGTTCGGAGAGCGACGGTGCGTTTGCTCAGTACACCAAGGTATCTTCCTTCGATGCTTTACCGGTTAACTGTGACTGGACCGACGAGGAACTGGCCTCGATCCCTTGTGCCTACTCCACGGCGGAGGGGATGCTGCAGCGTATCGCGTTGGGCGCGGAGCGCGTTTTGATAACGGGCGCATCCGGAGGAGTCGGCTCCGCTGCGGTGCAGCTGGCAAAACGACGAGGTGCGCATGTTGCGGCTATGATCAACCCATCGAAAGCCAAAGCATTGGGCGACATCGGTGCCGATGAAATCGTCGGGCGAGACGATCCACTCCCTAAGGACTTCTTCGACGCTGTTGTCGATCTGACCGCGGGCCCGCGCTGGCCGGATATGATTACCGCACTACGGCGCGGCGGCCGTTATGTTGCATCGGGGGCGATTGCCGGTCCGCTGGTGGAGTTGGATGTACGCACGCTTTATCTCCGAGACTTGAGCCTCTTTGGATCAACGCTCCAGCCGGATCGGATACTGCCCGACGTCATCAGTTACATCGAACGCGGCGAACTAAGGCCGCTAATCGCCAGGGAGTTTCCACTCAAGGAACTTCAGGCTGCGCAGACAGCCTTCCTTAAAAAGGATTTCGTTGGGAAGATCGCGATCCGGCACGTCTAGAACGGCCGGATCGAATGTGCAGCGCCGTTAAGCAACCAGCGGGACGGGGCGGAGCAAGAAGGCCGGAGTATCGTCACCGAAAGGCGTGGTGTAACGATCCGAACGGTTCTTACTGCTGCTCTGCGGTTTGCTTTCAGTTTTCTTTCCAGCACGTGCAGGCGTTTTTGGCTTTGCTTCTGTTTTTGCTTCGACATTTGCTTCAGGCATGGTGCCATCTTCGGCTACAGAAGCCTTGGGCGAGGCCTTAGAGGTAGATTTGCGACGACGGCTGCGGGCGGGCTTGGTTGCGGCTGACTTTTCGGTGCTCAACTCCGCTGCGGCTTCCTGCGGCGTAGTAGCGGCTTGTTTCTCAGCCTCGGTTTCCACGGAAGCTTCGGTCATGTTCCTGCCCACGTTTGCCTCCTCGGCTTGTTGCGGCTTTGCTACGTCCGTACTTGTGCCGTCGAGCTTCAACTCTTCGATCTTGCGTTTTAACATGCGTTCGACAGCTGCCAACAGCTTTCCGTCTTCCGATGTCGCGATCGTAAAGGACGCACCGCTGCGGCCCGCGCGACCCGTGCGCCCGATCCGGTGAATATAGTCTTCGGCATGGCTGGGAACATCGAAATTAAAGACGTGAGATACCGCCGGAATATCCAATCCTCTGGCGGCAACGTCCGAGCACACCAGGAATTTGATTTTCCCTTTGCGAAAATCATCCAGGGTTTCCATTCGCTTGGGCTGAGCCATGTCACCGTGTAACGCTTGGGCGTCGTACCCATGCCGCTCCAAGGAGCGCCTCAGGATATCCACATCACGCTTGCGATTGCAGAAAATCAAAGCGGTCTGAATTTCTTCCCGCTCAATCAACTGCCTTAGCATAGCACGCTTTGCCTGGGGTTCGCGTCGGCAGCGCACGAGGCGCTGTACGACCGTTTCCGCGGGCGATGCGGGTGGCGCGACGGATATTTCCTTCGGGTTCAACAGGAACTTGTCTGCCAGTTTCTTGATCTCCGGCGGCATCGTTGCGGAGAAGAACAGCGTCTGGTGCGGGAAGGGCAGGCGGGCCACAATCTTCTCGACGTCGGGAATGAAGCCCATATCCAGCATGCGATCAGCTTCGTCGATAACCAGGATGCGTGCGTCGGCCATAATGATCTTGCCGCGCTCGAATAGGTCGATCAGACGACCTGGCGTGGCTATCAAGACGTCGACGCCTCGGTCGAGTTTCTTTTCCTGCTGAGCCATGGACTCGCCACCAATCAGCAGCGCCATGGAAAGCTTGTGATGACTGCCGTATTTCTCAAAGCTTTCGCCAACCTGGGCGGCAAGCTCGCGCGTCGGCTCAAGAATGAGCGAGCGCGGCATCCTTGCCTTTGCGCGGCCGGAAGCGAGAATATCGATCATTGGAAGGGTGAAGGATGCCGTTTTTCCCGTGCCTGTTTGGGCGCAGCCGAGGACATCACGTCCCATCAGCACGTAGGGAATGGCTTTTTCCTGAATCGGGGTAGGCTTGTCATAGCCAAGCTCACCCACGGCTTGAACCAGTTCGTGGCTCAAGCCAAGGTCATTAAAACTCATGAACTCTCTTTTACTGGATTGATTTTCTTAACTCAGTTCAAAAGGCGAAAAAATTTCTGCCTCAACTGGCCGCTAATATAAGAACAAAGCCGCTAAAGTCAATTAAACCCTTGTTAAAGGGAAATCAAACGTCAGTGACTGTTGCTTCAACCCCATCAGTGTGGACTATGCGAGCTGACCGAATGAACGCGATACAAGGTAAAAGGATGGAAGAGATGACTGCAGAGCCCATGCAACTGGCATTGTTGCCAGGCCTCCTTTGCGATGCTGAGCTTTGGAGGCCGCAGATCGAAGGGCTTTCGGATATTGCTGAGTGTCATGTGGCCGATTTCAAGAGCCAGCAGACGGTTGGCGAAATGGCGGCCACGGTTCTCGATCAGATGCCGGGCACTTTCTGTTTGGCCGGGCTTTCCATGGGCGGTTATGTCGCACTTGAGATTATGCGCCGTGCGCCAGAGCGTGTTCAGCGGTTGGCGTTGCTGGACACAACCGCACGCGCAGACAGCGCCGAACAAACACGTCGCCGTCGTGGGCTGATACAACTTGCGGAAAAAGGCAACTTCAAAGGTGTGACGCCGCGGCTCCTACCGATGCTGATCGCTGAGCGGTTTCTCGAAAATGACGAACTGAAGTCTGTCATTTTGGGGATGGCCGGACGCATAGGGCGCGATGGGTTTCTTAATCAGCAAAAGGCCATCATGACGCGGCCTGACAGCTTGCAAGAATTGGCGGGAATCAAGGTGCCGACGCTGGTGCTCTGTGGGCGCGATGACGTTTTGACACCGCCTGACCGGCACGAGGAAATGGCGGCGGCGATTATGGATGCCGATCTGGTGGTTCTGGGCGGTTGCGGACACCTCTCCAGTTTGGAGCGACCCGCTGACGTGACGGCTGCACTCAGGTGTTGGTTGCTACGTTAGTCTAGCCAGTTAGCCCGGCGGGAATCGTCTTGATTCGGGTCGTAGTGCGGCATGATCACATAGGCCATCCGTCGCAAGAGATTTGACAGCGGCAATGATCGTGGCCTGTCCGGGCGTGCCACTGCGCCACTGGCGGTACTCATCAGTCGATCTCCAATACAAAGTGCCATCAGCACACGCATTTGCAGGGGATCGGTTGCGACTGGCTGGCCGGGCTCTCTACAAACGATCTCGCTCTTTGCACCTGGCGTCGCATCCAGCAAAACGACAAGTCGGTAAGGGGATGCGTAGCCGTCGGGCTTCTCAGCCTCGGTAAAGAAGGGAAAGTCCTGGCCCGAGGGGGCGCCATAGAGCATATCGGCGATTACGGTTCCTAACTCCTGGTCCGACGCAGCAAAGGGGTTGTTTGGGAGCTCCAGCAGCATGCCGCCGCGGCTTGCTGCATAGTTCCGGGCTTCCGGGTTGTAGGCGTCCAATCGATGATTATAGATCACCCATCCGCTACCGGCTGGCGCTGTACAGCCGGCCAGCATTGTCAGCAATACACCGGCCAGCAGGCCAGTCGCCCGCGCCTTAACCAGCCGGTTCCTACGAGCGGTCATGACGATTATATGCTCCAGGATTTGTCTCATGAGGCGGATTTTAGCAGACCCCGCCAATCGCTGCACCGTCATGTTGATCAGATGTCGAGCTCTTCAACGAAGCGCGCATGCTCTTGTATGAAGGCAAATCGCAACTCTGGTTTGCGCCCCATCAACTGCTCGACGATATCTCCGGCCCGGCGCTGTTCACCGATCGGGTCGACATCATCCGGTTCGACAACCGTCACACGCAAGAGCGTCCGCGTGGCGGGGTCCATTGTTGTTTCCTTCAATTGCTTGGGCGGCATTTCGCCCAATCCTTTGAATCGACTGATCTCGACCTTTCCCTTACCTTTGAATTCCCGCTCAATGAGTTCTTCTTTATGGAGGTCGTCGCGGGCGTAGAAACTCTTACTGCCTTGCGTCAGTCGGTAGAGTGGGGGCTGAGCCAGATAAAGCCGTCCTGCATCAATGATTCCAGGCATTTCCCTATAGAAGAAGGTCATCAACAAGGATGCGATATGTGCGCCGTCCACGTCGGCATCAGTCATGATAATGACACGCTCATAGCGCAGTTTATCCTTGTCGAAGGAACCTCGGGTTCCGCAGCCAAGGGCTTGTACCAAGTCGTTCAGTTCCTGGTTCTGCTTCAGCTTGTCGCTGGTTGCGCTGGCGACGTTCAAAATCTTACCGCGCAGTGGCAGAATGGCTTGCACATCACGGCTGCGCGCCTGTTTTGCAGATCCGCCCGCGGAATCGCCTTCGACAAGAAAAATCTCGGTACCTTCAGCGCGGCTGCGTGAACAATCGGCCAGCTTTCCGGGCAAACGCAGCTTTCGGCTGGTTGCGGTTTTGCGGTTAAGTTCTTTTTCCTGGCGGCGGCGCAACCGGTCCTCGGCACGTTCGATGATGCGCTCCAGCACCAAGCGGGACTGCTCGGGGTCGCCCGACAGCCAGTGATCGACGTGATCCTTTACAACGGTTTCCACCAATCGCGTGGCTTCCGGGGACGCGAGTTTTTCCTTGGTTTGCCCTTGAAACTGCGGCTCGCGGATAAAAACCGAGAGCAGGGACATCGCGCCACCGAAAACATCGTCCGCGGTGATCTGCTGCGCCTTCTTGACGCCGATCATCTCGCCATACGCCTTGAAGGCGCGCAACACCGCCTGGCGGAACCCCTGTTCGTGGCTGCCTCCTTCAGGCGTCGGGATGGTGTTGCAGTAGGAGTTTAGAAAAGCGTTCTCGTCAGCAGGCCAACTCATTGCCCATTCTGCGCGCCCCTTGTCTTCAGGGAAGGCCGCTTCACCTGCCAACACATTTGGTGACAGGTTTCGACGCTGGCCCAGGGACGCTTGCAGGAAATCTCTCAAACCATCGGGAAAATGGAGGATGTCATTCGGTGGCGTGCTGTCGTCTCCCAGCAACAACCCCGGTGCGCATGCCCAACGAATCTCGACACCCTTGAACAGGTAGGCCTTTGATCGGGTCATACGATAGAGTGTTGCCGGCTTGAAACGCGCAGTGGGGCCAAAAATCTCCGGGTCCGCGTGGAATGTCACGGTCGTCCCACGCCGGTTATGAACCGGGCCGCAGTCCTCCAACGCGCTAACCGGATGCCCTTGACTGTAAGATTGTCGCCAGAGTTTCCGATCGCGCGCGACCTCGACGACCAAGCGGTCGGCTAGTGCATTGACAACTGATAAGCCGACACCGTGAAGACCACCTGAAGTAGCATAAGCCTTCCCACCGAATTTCCCGCCTGAGTGGAGTGTCGTGAGGATCACTTCCAATGCTGACTTGTCACGGTATTTAGGGTGTGGGTCGACTGGAATGCCGCGTCCGTTGTCACGTACCGTCACACAGCCGTCTTCGGACATTTCCAGCTCGATCCGGCTCGCATGGCCCGCAACTGCTTCGTCCATGGCATTGTCCAGAACTTCGGCTGCAAGATGGTGAAGGGCCCGCTCGTCGGTGCCGCCAATGTACATACCCGGACGACGGCGTACTGGCTCCAAACCCTCAAGAACTTCAATGTCCTTGGCGCTATAGCCATCGTCTTTATGGGCTAGATTCTGGAAGAGATCGCTCATAAGCCGCATTATAGGAGCCCCGAGGGGTGGAGCAAGCAAATGCTGTGGCATTTGCATCCCCAATCTACTAGATATTGGCTTTTATTGGGGGAAAATCATGGATGAAGAGATTAGGCCGCCGGATCGGGAGCCCGCTCTCAGGACTCTGGCCATGCCGGGCGATGCGAATCCAAACGGTGATATCTTTGGCGGTTGGGTCCTTGCGCAGATGGATCTGGCCGGGGCCGTTCCAGCAGTCAAGCGCGCGCGCGGTAGGGTCGCAACGGTGGCCATTGATGCTATGCGATTTCACCGGCCCATTTTCGTTGGCGATCTGGTGAGTTGTTACGCGACAATTCTCGCTGAGGGCGCAACGTCGATGCAGGTTCGGGTTGAAACCTGGGTCGAAAGAAGCGCTGGAGATGAGATCATGAAGGTGACCGAAGGTATGTTCGTTTATGTCGCCATTGATGCTGATGGCGGGAAAAGACCGCTACCAGTACGCGAATGACTTTATTTTTTGAACAGGTGCTGCGATAGTATGCATTATGAAGCGAACGATCGTCACATTTTTATTGATGCTGATTTCGGTTTTCACAGCACAGGCCTTTGCGGCCGAAGCCGATATTGTAGACGCGGTTGCTTATAAAGATCGTAACAACACCTGGCGCTTTGATGTGACGGTCGCCCACGCGGATGCTGGCTGGGAACACTATGCGGATCGCTGGGAGGTAATGGGGCCGGACGATACAGTCTTGGCGACACGGGTAATCTATCACCCGCACGTCACGGAGCAACCCTTCACACGGTCTTTGGAGAACGTGCATATACCGGATGACGTTAAGGTCGTTCGGGTGAGGGCACGTGACTCGATTCATGGCTATGGCGGCAAGGAGTTCGAGATTGAACTGCGGCGCTGAATAGCGGATTGGCCTCGCTGGAATAGAAGGGGCCGCCTGGAAAGGCGGCCCCATTTTCGTTCGGTTGTTAGAATTGTATCAGGACGAATAATACATCTGGAACTCGATTGGGTGCGGAGCATGCTCAAAAGCGTAAATCTCCTCCCATTTGATATCGATGTAGCCTTCGATCTGATCCTTGTCGAACACGTCACCCTGTAACAGGAAGTCGTGATCGTCGGTCAAAGCTGTTAATGCTTCACGCAAGGAGCCGCAAACGGTCGGAATGTCCTTTAGTTCCTCGGCCGGCAGATCGTAGAGGTTCTTGTCCATTGGGTCGCCGGGATGGATCTTGTTCTTGATCCCATCGATGCCAGCCATGAGCATTGCCGTGTATGCGAGGTAAGGGTTGGCAATAGCGTCCGGGAAGCGAATCTCGACGCGTTTGGCTTTTGGGCCGGCGCCGAAGGGAATGCGACAGGAGGCCGAACGGTTGCGGCTTGAATAGGCCAATAGCACAGGCGCTTCAAAACCGGGCACCAGGCGCTTGTAGCTGTTGGTGCTGGGGTTGGTGAAAGCATTCAAGGCGCGGGCGTGCTTGATGATGCCGCCGATGTAGTAGAGTGCCATCTCCGAAAGGCCCGCATAGCCGTCACCTGCAAACAAGGGCTTGCCGTCTTTCCAAATCGACTGGTGAACGTGCATGCCGGATCCGTTATCGCCGTAAACCGGCTTTGGCATGAAAGTAGCCGTCTTGCCATAGGAATGGGCAACGTTGTGGACGACATACTTGTAGATCTGCATGTTGTCGGCGCATTTGAGCAGGGTATCGTACTTGATACCCAGTTCATGCTGGCTGGGCGCCACTTCATGGTGATGCTTTTCTACGTTGACGCCCATCTCCTTCATGACCGTCACCATCTCTGCACGCAGGTCGGTGCCTGAGTCGACGGGAGGCACGGGGAAGTAGCCGCCCTTTACCACCGGTCGGTGTCCCATGTTTCCCGCCTCATACTCGACGCCGGACATATAGGGGCCTTCTTCGCTTTCGAATTGGAAGAAGGAGTGGTTCATGTTGACCCCGAAGCGCACGTCGTCGAACACGAAGAACTCTGCTTCTGGTCCGAACACGGCAGTATCGCCAATGCCGGAAGACTGCAGGTAGGCAAGGCCCTTTTTCGCAGTCGTGCGCGGATCACGGTTGTAGGGCTGGCCGGTCGAAGGCTCCAAGACATCACAGGTCAGGATCAACTGCGGTTGTGCAGCAAAGGGATCCATCACAGCGGTGGAGAGATCCGGCAGCAGTGCCATATCGGACTCGTTGATTGCCTTCCATCCGGCGATGGAAGAGCCATCGAACATGATACCCTCGGTCAGCATTTCTTCGTCTACCGTATCGATGTGCTGAGCGACGTGCTGCCATTTGCCGCGTGGATCTGAAAAACGGAAATCGACGTATTTCACGTCGTTTTCCTTGATCATATCTAGAACTTTTTTGACCTCGGACATGATGGTTCCTCTTTGTGGTAGGGGTTTTCTAAAGGGTTGGGTGTATGCCCGGCTTAAACTGCGTCGGAACCGCGTTCGCCAGTGCGGATACGGATCGCCTCGTCAATGCTTGATACGAAAATCTTTCCATCGCCTATCCTGCCTGTTTGCGCGGCCTGTTGGATTGCTTCGACGGCGCGCTCGACTAGGTCGTCGTCCAAGACCACTTCGACTTTCACCTTGGGCAGGAAGTCGACGACGTACTCTGCGCCACGATAAAGCTCCGTATGGCCTTTTTGGCGACCGAAGCCTTTCGCTTCGATGACCGTGATGCCCTTGATGCCGACCTCATGAAGGGCTTCCTTCACTTCGTCGAGCTTGAAGGGTTTGATGATCGCTTCGATTTTCTTCATTGCTTTCGGGACCCCATAATCGCTTCGGACCGGGCAGCAGGCCCGCTCCTTGGTAGTGTAATAAGCAAGAATCATGCCAAATTAGTATAAATGGCAGAAATCCTCATCAACTTAGCCGTGGGTGGGCGCTCTCTATTGGCTCGCAGTTCTTTTCTGCACAAAAAATAGGCAGGGTGCCGTGGCGCTGTGCAGTATACAGCAGTCAAAGGGTTGCCCGTTCTATTCCTGGTGAGATTCAAGCCACTCCTGTATGCGCTGCAATGCTATTTCGATGTTCTCCATCGAGTTTGCATAAGATAGACGAACATAGCCTTCGCCGTGCGCGCCGAACGAGGTTCCGGCAATTGTTGCCACCCCAGCCTGATCAAGAAGGCCCAATTCGACCTGTTTGGCCGTTAATCCAGTATTTGCGATGTTTGGAAAAGCGTAAAAGGCTCCACCTGGTTCCACACATGAGACGCCGGGTATCTGGTTCAATCGCTCGACAAGGAAACGCCGACGGGCATCAAATGCCCGCTGCATGCCGTCGACGCTGTCTTGTGGCCCTTCTAGGGCCGCAATGCCCGCAAATTGTGCAGCCGCGTTGACACAGGAGTTGCTGTTGACCGCGAGTCTGGTAGCCCCTTCGACCAATTGTTTGGGCCAGACACCATATCCCATCCGCCATCCGGTCATTGCGTAAGTCTTACTCCAACCTTCCAGAAGAATCAGTCGGTCTTCCAACTCTGGATAGCTCAGAAGGCTGGTATGCTTGCGGCCATCATAAAGCAATCTGCTGTAAATCTCGTCGGACAGGATAGCGACCTTTGGAAACGCTTCGAGCCCGCGCACCAGATTATCGATCTCGGATTTCTCTGTGACCCCCCCGGTCGGATTGGCTGGTGAGTTGAGAATTATGAGCCGTGTTTTGACGGTAATAAGGCTGAGTAGCGTTTCGGCATCGAAACCAAAGCCATTCTTCTCAAGTAAGGGCAGGGGGACAGGTTTTGCACCGGTAAAACGGATCATGGACTCATAAATCGGAAAGCCGGGATTAGGATAGATGATCTCGGCACCGGGTTCCCCAAACATCAGAATCGCAAAAAACATGGTGACCTTACCGCCGGGTACCACCACGACCCGCGAAGGATCCACGTCTGCTGCGTACTGTTTATGCAGGTATGCGGAAACAGCCTCCCGAAGCGATGGAATTCCGTTGGCGGGCGTATAACCGTGCTGGCCGTCATGCAAGGCCTTGACCGCTGCTTCCACAATATGGTCGGGCGTAAGGAAGTCAGGCTGACCAATACCAAGGTTGATGATGGAACGGCCCTGGGCCTCTAACGCCTTGGCACGGGCTAGAACTTCGAAAGCAGTTTCTGTACCCAGTCGTGACATGGCATTGGCTTGTTGCAGCGTCGTCATTCTCTATTCGCCCATCTCCGGTTGGTGTTTCGTGAAGCTAGGCCGTAGGAGGATCGCTCGGCAAGGATTCTCATCGGCCCACAGCCTCTAATGTGCGTTTGCCCTATCGGGCCAGAACAGCCGAAAGGGCTAATTTTTGTAACGGAGGGAAAGTACTGGTTCCCGGGCCGCCGACTGAATGGCCAACGTCTCAGCAGGCTGAACGCAGGCCGCTAATCAAGGGGATACTTGACGGCAGCAGGGGGAGCCTTTAAGACGCGGCATTACTGAGATGTCTTCGCTGTGGTGGCTGTAGCTCAGTTGGTTAGAGCGCCTGGTTGTGGTCCAGGAGGTCGTGGGTTCAAATCCCATCAGCCACCCCACTATTTCTGATGAACCCCGACAGATACGACCCTTCGTCCCCAGCAAGAGGGATTAGGCAACAGCATAGTCGTTGTCGTGATTGTCGCTGCAGCTAAGGGGCAATTCGATTGTGACTTTCAGCCCCTTCTTTCCCTGCTCCAAGCGCATCTTGCCGCCCATTTCCTTAACGATATCGCTGCTGATCGCCAACCCCAGGCCTGTTCCTTTACCGGCGGGTTTTGTGGTGAAATAGCGCTCTGTCGCGCGCGTCATCAGGGGGCCGGGGATGCCGCCGCCGCTATCTTCCAATATGCAGCAGAGTCCAAAGTCATTTCTGACAAGCGATACGAGAATGTAGGAGTCGGATGAGCCGCCTGCCGCTGCCTTTCCACTCTCTATGGCATCAATGCTGTTGGTCAGGAGATTGAGCAAGACCTGTTCGAAAAGGATCGGATGGCCGCGCACCAACGGTGGGGCCTCTCCAGAAGAGTATTGCAGTGTGATCCCAGCCTGTTCCAACCTGTGCTGGATCAGCATGAGGGCTGCTTTCATACTCTCACGCGGATCGAAGGCAAAGCGCTGATCGTCAACCTTGCGGCCAAACACCCGCAAATGATCAATAATAGTCCGGATGCGCTCGCTGTTATTGGCGAGCCGGTTCATTTTATCACTCAGATAGCGCCTTATCTCCTGCTCCGTAAGAGTTCTATCCTCAAGGGCGCTGAGTGTGTTTTGTACGGCGAGATCGATAACCGCCAGCGGCTGTTTCAGCTCGTGCGCGATGCTGGTGGATATGTCGCCCAGAGTTGCGAGTTTTGACGTTTGGATGGCAATTTGCTCGGCGATTTTCTTCTCACTGATGTCTCGACCGACCAGCATGTATTCGCTGGGCCGGCCCTGGTTGTCAAAGAAGGCCCGGATTGTTGCCTGTATCCATCTCAGCTCCTGTTTCCCGCCATTGATGCGGCAGTTTATCTCCTGTGTTTCACTTGTCGGGCTTAGTTTGGAGAGCGCCGTTTCAATGATGTTGCAGTCTTCCGCCGGCACCAGATTTGTCGGGCGGGTTCCAATTAGATCCCCCAGGCGGATGCCGACGATGTCTTGGAAAGCCTTGTTGGCGAACTGCAAGCGAAAATTCTTATCAAGGCGGCAGATCGCTTCGCTTTGCGTTTCAACGATGCTGCGATAGCGGGCTTCGCTTTCTGCCAGCAGTCGACGCTGCTTATCGATCTCCGCAACGAGTTCGTTGAAACGACTGTAGAGGGGGGTCAATTCACGACCCGCATCAACATCGGCGAGAAGCGTGACATGGTCGCTTGAGGTGCCAATCGTTCTCAATCCTTCCACCAGCCTTTCAAAGGGCCTCATGATCTCGCGCATCAGGCGTCGGGAGATCAGCGTGGCGATCAAGATCGATACGACCAGGATGGGCAACATGAACTTGATCGTGTGAAGAAACCAAGAGGCAAAGCATTCGACTCTGATTATCAGACCGAGTCGTCCAACTACTTCTCCGGCAGCCTTTATTTCCCTGCTGATGTGAACTTGGTTGAACCTAACGGGTGTCTCTATCGACCGGGTCTCCGTCCCGTGAAACGTGTCGATATATGTCGGGTCACCGAAGATCGCGAAAATTGTTCCGTCATTACGAAATATATAAGCCGCCCGCACCGAAGGCTTCAACGCCAGCGATTGGATGACTTCCTCCGCAGCGAGTTCGTTTTCGAATACGATAGCCGCCGCCAGATTCTGGATCAGGATATCAGCGATGGCCGTGGCTTCGTCGATCGCGGTGACCCGGTTTCGATCATACTGAAACAAGCTGAACGTCAGATTAGCGACGAGGAGCGCCAGAACCGTTGTTGCAAGTGATGCCCTGAGCAAGCGCTGCAACAAGCTGTGCCCCATCCAAACACCCATCATGGCACGCTCCCATGACTGCGGCTCAGGCCAAGACGCATGAGGGCTTGGGCCAAATGGATGCCCGTTTGTTGGAGCGCCGCCGCGTTGATCTTGAAGAAGGCTGTGTTTTCATTGCGGATCAGTTCAAATGCGCCGCCATTTTGCGCAAAACCCTCGGCATCACTGACGAGCGCAATAGGTAGATCACGAATGGGGTCCAGAATGTATGGAAGGTCACCGCTGTCTTCTGCGGTCAGGTAAAGAACATGACATCCTTCCAGATGCTCATAGTTGTGAATCTGCCGCATGACGACCCGGCGCCCATTGATTCTTCGAATGGCGGAGCCCAATGCGCCGGGTTCGTTGGGAAGGATTATCACATTTGGTTTGCTGCAAATTTTTACAGGTGCGTACTGGTCCGTGAAGGCGCGGGACGGCCAAGCGGAAAAGCGCACCAAATTGATGATGGCCCAGCCCCTGACTTCTTCGGGGCTTCGCTTGTGTTGCCAATCATGGTGATCGCGGTGCCAGGCGGTGGCAGGGACGGGAAGCAGAAGGCAGAGCACCAAGAATATCCGCCACCACCGCCCTCGGCTTCCCAACGGCGCGACGGTGCGTGATGCCCCGGCCACCACGGTATCATGACGCCGAAGGGTTTCGGATAGGCTGGCCATTTCTTTGGGCTCTGCCTTACGCTTTCAATCTAGATTCAGCTTATGAAGTTTCTTTCACTTTGGTTTCAACGACTTCGGGTGTGAATAGATAACCTCTACTGCGAACCGTCTTGATCATTATTGGACCTTTATGACGGTCTTCCAGTTTCTTCCTGAGACGGGCGACGAGATTATCGATGCTGCGATCGAGCGGCGACCAGCGTCGGTTGTAAACATACTCCAACAAAAGGTCGCGGGAGAGGAGTTGCCCCGGTCTGATGAGAAACGCCTCGAGCAACATGTACTCAGCCGTCGTAAGATCAACGAATTCACCATCTGGGCGCATTAAGGTTCGGCTACGCCCATCGGCCTGCCAACCTAAAAAATCCCATACGCGATTGCTGGCGCGGATGCCACTTACCCTGGCGATCGCATGGCGGCGAATAACGGCTTTGATTCGTGCTTGCAACTCACGGAAATCAAAAGGTTTGCTAATGTAGTCGTCCGCCCCGATCTCAAGGCCGACAACTCGGTCCACCACGTCGTTGCGGCCGGTAATTATGATTATGGGTACATTGGACCGGGCGCGAACTTCGCGGGTTAGCGTGATGCCATCGTCACCCGGGATCATGAGATCGAGCAGGATCAGATCGAATGGGAGCTTGCCGCCGGAGTTCCGAAGAGTGCGCCCATCTGCGTAACTGGTTACAACGAATCCGTGCCGTTGAAGATATTCGGCAAGCTCGGCACGAAGATCGGACTCATCTTCTATAAGTAAGATACGATTTAGCAGCGTCCCGTTGGTTTCGTTGTTGAGTCCTTCATCGATGATGTGGTCTTTGCCGGGATTCTTTGTGTCCCGGTCTTGTGTCGTTTGGCTATTGTACACGCCAATACTCCTTTCACCCTGAGACGCCACAGTCAATTCCCGATGGAATAGATGCAGCAGTCCAGCCCCCTCCAAACGGCAAAGCACCGTCTGGGATCTAAAAAAACCTTGTTGGAGAGATGGCGCCAGAACGACTTGGTTCTTTTCTGGGTTCTATTCCGGCTTTCACGATAGTTGCCCCCTCAAGGTATTTTCTTTTTTACGTCTCTTGTGTCCGAGACAGCCCTTTTTACCAAGTTTTGTCAGATTACCAAATTCATATGTTTGTGAAAATTAAAAAAACTAATACGAGAATCTTAGGAAAATTCGATGCAAGGTAAGCTGATCCTTGGTTAACTGAGATATAGTTTTTCCGAGAGACTGGCACTTTGTTTGTCGGTTTGTGTGTTGGTGCCCGTGAGGAGGAATATTGAATGCATAAGACTGCGGCTTTTGGATTATTGCTCCTGGCCGCTGCCGTTTTGGTCTTACCAACGTCTACGGCTCTCGCGAATTACGAACAAGGGTTGCGCGCATTCAATGCGGCGGCCTACGCGCAGGCTGAAACCATATGGGAACCTTTGGCGGAAGACGGTGACGCGCGCGCGCAGTACGCGCTGGGCGTACTTTATGAAACGAAGGCCGGCGCTGACGAGGTGGTCCTTGAAAAAGCGATCCATTGGTACAGCCGCGCAGCCGCGCAGAATCACCCAGATGCTTTGACAAACTTGGGTGGGCTCTATGCGCAAGGGTCGGGTGTCGCGCGGGATACCACAAAGGCTTTCTCGCTTTGGTCACGGGCCGCGAACCTCGGCAATGCGCTCGCTGCCTACAACCTCGGTCTTGCTTACTATCGAGGGGAGGGGGTCCTGGCAGACATTGCCAAGTCGCGCGAATGGTTCAAGCAATCCGCCGAGTCCGGTTTGGCAGATGCGCAGTTTGCAATGGGGCAGGTTTATCTGTTGGGGGTCGGGGTCGATGCGGACAGTGTTGCGGCGCTTACCTGGTTCTCGCTGGCGGAGCGGCAGGGCCACGAGGCGGCTGCCGAGGAAGCCCGCAAATTGCGAGAGACCGGCGTTGGGCTGCAGGAAGAAATGGCTGCCTCAACGGAGATAGAAGAGAGGACCGATAGTGTTGCCGTTGTGGAAGCGGCTGCGCCCAAACCCAATGAAGAAATTCTACCCGACGACGCGCAATCGGCCATAGTTGAACCAAGTCAGACGGATGTCCCGGCGCCACAAGTGATAGAACAGCAAGCTTCTGTATCGGCACCTGTTGAACCGGCTGCAGAGAGCGGGGCGGACGACGACGCCTCCTTAGGATCGGACAAGGGAATTGTCGTTTGGTTGGGTACATTCGGCGACAGGGACGACGCGGAGGAGTTCCGCCGCAAGACACTGGCCCTGTACAAAGGTCTTTTTGCAGGACATCCAATCAGCATTGTGCCATTGGGAGGGAGCAGCGGCTACCGGGTGTTTGCGCAGGGTATGGTCGATGGGGCGGATGCCGAAGTTTTCTGCAGAACGCTTCGGGCCGGTATTGAAAATGCCTACTGTGCAGCGCTCGCGCTCTAAGGACAGTGCTTTGCAATACAAGATCGCCAAGCGTGCGATTCATGAACAACGGATAGGTAAAAGGAAGAATCCAGCATGGCCAATAACCTTAAATCTCGGATGCACAACGGCGAGCAGTTGCTCGGTTTCTGGCTTGAACTGTTCAGCCCGATGGCGGCCGAGGTCATGGCCGAAGCTGGGTACAATTGCGCGATGCTCGACATGGAGCACGGGCCGGGCGGCTTCCTGGATTGTATTTCTGTGATGCAGGCCATGAAGGGGACCGACTGCGTGCCGCTGGTCCGCGTGCCTTGGAATGATCACGTTGCGATCAAACGCTCTTTGGATGCTGGTGCGCGCGGTATCATGGTGCCTTCCGTAGATAGTGCCGAGCAGGCGCGTCAGGCAGTCGCGGCCTGCCGCTATGCGCCCGGGGGCAGACGGGGAAACGCTGCCTCCATTATTCGCGCTTCCGGATATGGCGTGAATGCGGCCGAGTACCTGAATACGATTCAAGACGAGCTGCTCGTCATTTGTCAGATAGAAACTCGTAAAGCTGTTGAAAGCGCCGCCGCAATTGCTGAGGTTGAAGGAGTGGACATGTTGTTTGTCGGTCCCTCTGACCTTTCCACGGAAATGGGGCTGATAGGGCAGGTCGACCACCCGCAGGTTCATGAAGCAATTGCGAAGGTGGAGGCTGCCGCAAAGTCTGCTGGAAAGCTAATTGGCCATATTCCGACGCCAAAGCGGCCGGTAAAACTGCTTGTGGAAAGCGGAGCCAGTTTGATTTTGACGGATGCCGACGTTGCGCTGCTGCGCAATGGCGCTAGGAACTCCATCGAAGCCTTTCGCAGCCTCACAGGAACCATATAGGGGACGGGGTCTCATGTCAGATCGGCCTTTAGGCAGGGTGAACGCCCCTGGCCCGGCCCTTCTGACGGGCGAGCAAATGGCTGTCGCCGATCGAATGACCATCGCAGCCGGCACCAAAGGTGAGGTCCTGATGGAGAACGCCGGCGCCGCGGTTGCAGCCCTCATCCAAGAGCGTTGGAATTCGATGACAACGCTGGTTCTTTGCGGGCCCGGAAACAATGGTGGCGATGGCTTCGTGGTTGCTCGGCGCCTGCAGGATGCGGGCTGGCCGGTCACGGTGATGAGCGCGTGTGACGTAAAGGCACTTCGAGGTGATGCTGCTATTCACGCTGAGCGCTGGCAAGGGGTAGTCGAGCCGCTTGCCCCCCAGGTTCCGGAAGGTGTCGGTTTGATCGTCGACGGGTTGTTCGGCGCTGGTCTTTCCAGACCGCTAGCTGGAGTAACAAAGGATGTAGTCGCGGCTGTAAACCGTTCCTCCGCTTCGGTCGTTGCGATCGATATCCCGAGCGGCGTGAGCGGTGATAGTGGCGAGGTGCTGGGCACTAGCGCAATCGAAGCAGACGTCACCGTGACATTCTTCCGTGCCAAGCCGGGTCATTACCTTTTGCCGGGACGGCAGTTGGTCGGTGACCTTGTTGTGTCCGACATCGGAATTGATGCTGCAATACTGTCGGGTATCGGCCCGGAGTGCTGGCTCAATGGGCCGGATGCGTGGATCTCCTGTTTCCCCTGGCGCAGACCCGACAGCCACAAGTATCACCATGGACACCTGGTTATCGGTGCTGGAGATACAATGACCGGAGCCGCCTGTCTGGCTGCTCGCGCGGCCCAGCGCGCCGGTGCCGGATTGGTCACGCTGGCAGGTGCGCGCAGCGTTTTTCCGATGCTTGCGCTCGCCGGGCCGAGCACGTTGCTGGCGTCGGTAGAGAACGCTGAGGATTGGGCAAATCTTCTGGCTGACCAGCGGATCAACTGCATTCTTTTAGGGCCAGGGCTGGGCGTCGGTGCGGACACACGCGAAAAGGTTCTTGCCTGCATGGCGCAAGATGGCACGCGAGGCATGGTTCTTGACGCCGACGCGCTCACGTCATTCCAAGACAAGGCTGATCTATTGTTTCAATCCATCCCGGGGAAGACCGTGATGACGCCACATGCCGGCGAGTTCGCGCGTTTGTTCCCTGATGCGTCCAAGGCGCCAAATGGCGGAAAGCTCAAGCGCGCACGCGATGCGGCGCAGCGTGCCGGCGCCGTTATCGTCTTGAAAGGCTATGACACCGTCGTGGCGGCTCCCGACGGCAGGGCGATAATCAACGCCAACGCGCCGCCGTGGTTGGCAACCGCGGGCAGTGGTGACGTGCTGGCGGGGTTCATAGCCGCCTTGATGGCTCAGGGCATGCCAGCTTTCGAGGCCGCAGCTGCTGCGGTTTGGCTGCATGGTGAAGCAGCCGGCTTGTTCGGTCCCGGACTGATCGCCGAAGATTTGCCCGATGTTCTTCCTGAAGTGTTGCAGCATTTGGCGCCGTATCACTCGGCTGTTTAACAATGTTTTAATTGAATCGCGGTTACCTTTTTCGCGGAGGGTTCTTTCCAGGAGCCGGAAACTAACGGATGTGAAAGGGGAAAAGCATTGCACGTCAACGCCTTCCCTAATATAAATCAAGGTGATCTGTCGGTAAGGCAGTCTGCGCCCGTTCGTAAAACAGAGCTTTGTAACAAAAGCCGTTGGGGCAGGATGTGGGGGCTAGGTGAGCGGATGATTTCCGATTCTCGCGTCATTGGGCTGTTTCGCAAGAGCCGCTTTGCTGCGGAGATTGTGCCGGGGGCCCGCTTTCGTCATATCAGTTCAAAAGTAATCGAAACCGCCGAGGTGTTGGCTATTACCGCCGATCCAATGGGAATTCCGCATGTGCGGTTCACGGTGGTTATTGAAAGTCGCTACCGGTCGCCTGTGGAAACCGGCCCTAGAATGCTTAACTTGCAGAGTTTCACAGAGCGATTCAGCGACCCAGTGCATTCGGCCTGAATGTAATCAGCACGGTTCTACAAACTGTTTTCCAGTCGATGGATTATTGTGGTCCTACCGCGTTGCGTCGCCCGGCGCTGCGGGGCAGACTGCTGCTCATTGGGCAGGTCTGCGCCTTAACCACTCTTATTGGATGGGCGGGCTGCCAGGCGAGTTGATGGAGGAGTCGCGTGGCTAAGAAGACGGCGGGCACTATTCTGACCCGTGACATTGGGAATGAAAGTCGGCTCCCGGGTGAAGATCAGTTGGCATGTCTTCGGGAGTTGGAAAAGAAGATTCTATGGCTTTCCGCCTGGACCATTCATAACGCCAACCATCTCCGTCCGAGCCGCGATGGCTTGAAGGTCGGCGGCCACCAGGCTTCCTGCGCATCCCTGGTAACGGTGATGACCGCGCTTTATTTTCACGTCCTACGGCCGCAAGACAGGATCGCAGTGAAGCCGCACGCCTCTCCGGTGTTTCATGCAATACAGTATCTGTTCGGCAACCAAACCCTGGAAAAGCTGCAGGATTTCCGCGCGATGGGCGGCGCTCAATCCTACCCGTCGCGCACGAAGGACATAGATGACGTCGATATCTCAACCGGGTCGGTGGGGTTGGGCGTCGCAATGACCTCTTTTGTCAGCTTGGTTCAAGACTACGTCCGGCTCAAAAACCTAATCGATGGTGACCGTCCCTGGGGGCGAGCCGTTGCACTGGTGGGCGATGCGGAACTGGACGAAGGCAACGTTTATGAGGCCTTGCTGGAAGGCTGGAAGCACGACCTTCGAAACACCTGGTGGGTGATCGACTACAACCGGCAGAGCCTGGATGCGGTGGTAACAGATCGCTTGTTCGGCCAAATCGACAAACTGTTCGATAACATGGGCTGGCGCGTGGAGACGCTCAAGTACGGGAAGAAATTGCAGGCCGCCTTTGAAAAGCTGGGCGGCGGAGCCTTGCGTAGTTGGATTGATGATTGCCCGAATTCACTTTATTCCGCACTGGTCTTTAAAGGCGGTGCTGCTTGGCGCAAGCAGCTCCAAGTAGATATTGGCTCTGCCAGTGGCGTGCGCGGTTTGCTTGATGACTATGACGACGCGGCGCTGCATGGATTGATGAGTAATCTTGCAGGGCACGACCTGGAAACGGTTCTAGAGGCTTTCACTGCGGCCCAAAGCGAAACGCCGACCTGCTTCATCACCTACACGATCAAGGGGTACAATCTACCTTTTGCCGGACATAAGGATAACCACGCGGGCCTCATGAACCCGGATCAGATGCAACTTTTCCAGGAAAGCATGGGCGTGCCGCCGGGCCAGGAATGGGATAAGTTCGCCGGATTGCAGCAACCCGCGGAAAAGCTCCAGGCTTATATCAAAGCGGTGCCCTTCAATGCGGAGGGAACGCGCCGCTACAAAGCCGATTATGTTCCTGTCCCAGAAGCGTTTCCGCGGCCTGTCGGTGAACGCATGTCGACTCAGGAAGGTTTCGGCAAAATTCTGGCCGACCTCGCCCGTGAGGACAGCCAACTCGCGAGCCGAATCATCACGACCTCTCCCGATGTTACCGTCTCGACGAATCTTGGAGGCTGGGTCAATAGACGCGGCATATTCGATCGCCGTGGACGCGAGGACGTGTTCAAGGAACAAAAGGTCGTGTCGGCCCAACGTTGGGCTTTGTCGCCTCAGGGGCAACACCTGGAGCTGGGAATTGCCGAGAACAATCTGTTTACATTGCTGGCGGCTCTCGGGCTGTCGCACTCGCTATTTGGCGCTCGCCTTCTGCCGATTGGAACCCTCTACGACCCCTTTATTTGCCGCGGTCTGGACGCCTTGAATTATGCCTGCTACCAGGATGCCCGTTTTATCGTCGTTGCGACGCCATCCGGTATTACGCTGGCTCCCGAAGGAGGCGCGCACCAGTCGGTCGGCACGCCGCTGATCGGCATGGCACAGGACGGTTTGGTGTCCTTCGAGCCTGCATTTGTTGATGAGCTTTCCGCCATTCTGCGCTGGGGATTTGATTATCTTCAGCGCGACGGCAGCCTGCGTAGTGACAGGGGAACGGAGCTACAGGAGAACGAAGGTGACTGGCAGCGAGATATCAACGGCGGCTCGCTGTATATGCGTCTGTCGACACGCCAGTTGGTGCAACCCGAACGCAGTCTAACGGCACGGGTGGAAAAGCAGATCATCGAAGGCGGTTATTGGCTGCGCGAACCTGAAAACGGTGCGGAACTGGCGATTATTTACAGTGGTGCGATCGCCCCAGAGGCGTTGGAGGCCTTTGATTCAATAGCCGATGAGGTGCCTGGGGCGGGTTTGCTCGCCGTGACCTCGGCAGACCGGCTCAATGCCGGCTGGCATGCTGCGGAAAAGGCCCGAAGGGCTGGGCATCGTAACGCCGTATCAGCGGTTGAACGACTCCTTGCACCGCTGGCGCCGGATGCTGGGCTTGTAACAGTGATTGACGGTCATCCGGCTACTCTGGAATGGCTTGGCGCTGTCCGCGGTCACAGTCTTCAGGCGTTGGGTGTCGAGCATTTTGGCCAATCTGGTGACCTACCCGATCTCTATCGCCAATATGGGTTGGATGCGGAAGCAATTGTCGATGCCGCAGCGGCTGTTTTGTTAGATCGTCTGCGCCGCAGGTGAGGGTCTTTCAAAAAAAAAGGCCGTCGGCGCAGTTGCCATGCAGGGTAACGATGTTGTAAACCGCGCTGCTCGCAGACATTTGTCGCGGGGCAGGCGTGTCATGCGGGCGTGGCGGAATTGGCAGACGCGCTGGATTTAGGTTCCAGTGGAGAAATCCGTGGGGGTTCAAGTCCCTCCGCCCGCACCACGAGGTGCGCTACGAACGAACAGGGAAAGCGGCGGCGGCCCGAGTGCAAGCGCTGTTTCCCGTAAAGAGAGTTTGGATTTCAAGGGCTTCGAGGCAAGAAAGGCCGGGTTCCCAATGCAGGTAAACGAGATCAATTCCGAAGGCTTGAAGCGCGAGTTCGCGGTTACTATCAGCGCCACCGATATCGACCAGAAAGTCGAGACTCGGCTGAAGGAAGTCGGCACCACGGTTCGTATTCCAGGGTTCCGGCCCGGCAAGGTGCCGATGAAGATGCTGCGCAGCCGTTACGGACAGGCAGTGATGGGCGAAGTTTTGGAGCGCGCAGTCAATGACGGCACGAACCAAGCGCTGAGTGAACGCGGCTTACGGCCAGCGGTTCAGCCCAAGATTGAGGTTACGAAGTTCGAGGAGGGCGAGGATCTCGAGTTCAAGATCGAGATCGAACTTCTGCCCGATGTTGAGCCTGTTGATTTCGCGACCATAGAGATTGAGCGTATCAAGCTGTCCGTGCCTGATGATGAAGTTCAGCAGGCGCTTGAGAACCTGGCCAGCCAGCAGAAAGCCACTAAGCCGCTCGCCAAGCCACGCGCAGCAAAGAAGGACGATGTTCTCGTCATTGATTTCCGCGGCTCGGTTGATGGTGAAGAACTGCCAGGCATGGCAGCGGAAGACCACAATCTCGAGTTGGGCTCCAACCGGTTTGTCGAGGGCTTCGAGGATCAACTGATCGGCGCAAAGGCCGGTGATGAAAAGACCGTCACCGTTACCTTCCCGAAAACTTATATGAACGACAAGCTGGCTGGCCGAGAAGCGGTTTTCCAGGTGACGGTGAAAGAGGTTCTGGAGACCGAGCCCCAGCCGATCGATGACACTTTTGCCGAAAAGCTCGGCGAGGAATCGCTGGACGCGCTGAAAGAACGTGTGCGTGAACAGATCGCCGGTGAGTACGAGGGCCTGACACGAGCGCGCATGAAAAGGGAGTTGCTGGACAAGCTTGCCGAAGCACACAGCTTCCAGGTTCCCGCGAGCATGGTCGAGAATGAATTCGAGGTTATCTGGCAGCAGGTGCAACAGGACCGCGAAAAGGGCGACATCGACCCCGAGGACAAGGACAAGTCCGAAGACGAGCTTAAGGCCGAGTACCGCACGATCGCGGAGCGTCGGGTACGTCTTGGGCTGCTGCTCTCCGAAGTCGGCCGGGCGCACAAGATCGAAGTGACGCAGGACGAGTTGAACCGTGCGTTGTTGCAGGAGGCACAACGTCATCCGGGCCATGAGCGGGAAGTCTTCGAGTTTTTCCAGAAAAACCCGCAGGCGATGGACAACCTCCGCGCACCGGTGTTCGAGGATAAGGTCATCGACTACATCGTAGAGTTGGCGAAGGTTTCCGAGCGCAACATGACAGCCGAGGAATTGCGTCAGGAGATGGTGGCGGAAAGCGAAGCTTCCGCGGCCGATGACAAAGCCTCGAAAGCGCCGGCGAAGAAAAAGGCGGCAGCCAAGAAGCCAGCGGCAAAAAAGGCGGCGGCAAAGAAAGCAGCGCCTAAGGCCGCCGATGCGAAAGCCGACGCGGCGGAGAAGGCTCCGGCTAAAAAGAAAGCGCCGGCCAAGAAGCCGACGAAAGGCGACTGATCTTGGGGTTTGGGAAGGGTGGGGGCTTTTGAAAAGCCGAACCGCTTCCCAGATCTTGAGTGTGGAGGTTCATGAAAACGAGGAGCAGCACAGGTGAGTAACGATATCCAGATGAATTACCTCATTCCCATGGTGGTCGAGCAGACCAACAGGGGCGAGCGCTCCTATGATATCTACTCGCGCTTGCTTAAAGAGCGGATCATCTTCCTGACCGGCCCCATCAATGATGCAGTGGCGAGTCTGGTGTGTGCGCAGCTCCTGTTTCTTGAGTCTGAAAGCCCCGAAAAGGATATCTCCTTTTACATCAATTCACCGGGAGGTGTCGTAACGGCCGGTTTGGCTATTTATGACACCATGCAATACATCCGGCCGAACGTCTCGACCCTGTGCATCGGTCAGGCCGCTTCTGCCGGATCGCTGTTGCTCTGCGCGGGTGCTAAGGGTAAGCGCTTTGCTTTGCCCAATGCGCGCGTGATGGTCCATCAGCCCTCGGGCGGGTTCCAGGGGCAAGCTACGGATATTGAGATTCATGCGCGTGAGATTCTCTCGATTCGTCGCCGATTGAACGAAATTTACGTCGAACATACCGGGCAGCCGATCGAGGCAATTGAGGAAGCTATGGAGCGTGATCGCTTTCTCAATCCGGAAGACGCCCAGAAGTTTGGTTTGATCGATAGCGTGGTGCAGCAACACAGCATTCCCGGTGCTGACAAGGATAAAGGAGAAGGCAAGGGCTCTGATGATCGTTGAGCCAATTTGCCGATCCGGACGATAGAGGTGTTACAGGTGCCTCCTTGCCCGGTCGAAGGTCGTGGGATTTTTCATTGTGCGGCTTCGATCGACTTGTCTAACATACTAGTGGACGAAAGTGCCGAGCGGAGATCATGACTAAAAGCAGCGGCAACGATTCGAAGAACACCCTTTACTGCTCTTTCTGCGGAAAGAGCCAGCACGAGGTGCGCAAACTTATTGCCGGGCCTACAGTGTTCATCTGCGACGAGTGCGTCGAACTCTGCATGGACATCATCCGGGAAGAAAGTAAGTCCGCGTTGCCGAAGGCAGGGGACGGCGTTCCCTCGCCGGGCGATATCTGCTCGGTTCTGGATGATTACGTCATTGGGCAGTTCCACGCCAAGCGGGTCCTTTCCGTCGCGGTGCATAATCACTACAAGCGCCTCGCTCATGGTCAGAAGCACAACGATGTGGAGCTGTCGAAATCCAACATTCTGCTGGTTGGACCGACCGGTTGCGGCAAGACGCTTCTGGCACAGACACTGGCGCGCATTCTGGACGTACCCTTCACTATGGCCGATGCGACCACGCTGACCGAAGCGGGTTATGTCGGTGAGGATGTCGAGAATATCATTCTGAAGCTGCTGCAGTCCGCCGACTACAATGTCGAGAAGGCGCAGCGCGGTATCGTATATATCGACGAGGTCGATAAGATCAGTCGTAAGTCCGATAATCCTTCGATAACGCGGGATGTCTCTGGTGAGGGCGTTCAGCAAGCATTGTTGAAGATTATGGAAGGCACCGTGGCTTCCGTGCCACCGCAGGGCGGACGTAAACATCCTCAACAGGAATTCCTCCAGGTCGATACGACAAACATCCTGTTTATCTGCGGCGGCGCCTTCGCTGGTTTGGAACGCCTGATCGCCGGCCGTAACAAGGGCTCGTCGATTGGGTTTGGGGCTGACGTGCGCGGCCCGGACCAGCGCACGACAGGTGAGATTCTCCGTGAGGTCGAGCCGGAAGATTTGTTGCGGTTTGGTCTGATCCCGGAGTTCGTCGGCCGTCTTCCGGTCGTGGCGACCTTGGAAGACTTGGATGAAGTCGCACTCATTGAGATTCTTACCAAACCGAAGAATGCGCTGGTAAAGCAGTACCAGCGGCTATTCGATATGGAGAGCGTCCGTCTCGATTTTACCGACGATGCGCTTCAGGCCATCGCGAAAAAAGCCATCGCCCGCAAAACTGGCGCCCGTGGGCTGCGTTCGATCATGGAGGGAATCCTACTTGATCCAATGTATGAACTGCCTGGACTTGAAGGCGTTGAGGAGATGGTAATCAATCGTGAGGTTGTTGAAGGACGCGCAAAGCCGCTGCAAATCTACACTGATCGCCGTGAAGACGTCGGTAGCAGCGCTTAATCGTCCGATTCCCGTTTCTTGGCACTTGAAGACGGGCTGTTTTCTGCCCAGTTCTGTTGTGACCACGCCGTTTGATCCAATGCGATGGACGGCGCGCCGTGAGGCTCCGCCCATAATGGGGAATGTCCAAGAACGGCAGGCGAAGTGAAAAGAGGAACCATGGCCGATACTTCAACTGTGACTCAATTTCCGGTGCTCCCGCTTCGGGATATCGTTGTTTTTCCACACATGATCGTTCCGCTTTTCGTGGGTCGCGACAAATCTGTGCGCGCTCTGGAAGACGTGATGAAAGATGATAAACAGATTCTCCTTGTGACGCAGCGCGACGCCGCGCAGGACGATCCGCAGACCGAAGACATCTACCGGATCGGAACCATCGGGACTGTTCTGCAACTGCTAAAGCTGCCCGACGGCACCGTGAAGGTGTTGGTCGAAGGCAGCCGCCGCGCCAAGATCACGGAGTTTGTGGAGAACGAAGCCTTTTTCTTGGCCAACGCCGAATCCTTGGAAGAGGAGAGGGGCGATGAGCGCGAGCTCGACGCGCTGGCCCGGACCGTGGTGACCGAGTTTGAGCAGTACATCAAGCTCAACAAGAAGATTCCGCCGGAGGTGCTTTCCTCCGTGAACCAGATCGAAGAGCCAAGCAAGCTCGCCGATACGGTCTCCTCGCATCTCAATCTTAAGATTGCGGAAAAGCAGGAGCTTCTGGAGCTCCCGCGAGTCGCCGACCGTCTGGAAAAAGTTTATGCCTTCATGGAGAACGAGATCGGCGTTCTTCAAGTTGAAAAGCGTATCCGCAACCGCGTCAAACGCCAGATGGAGAAAACCCAGCGCGAGTACTATCTGAATGAGCAGATGAAGGCGATTCAGAAGGAGCTTGGCGAGGGCGAAGACGGCAAGGATGAGCTCACTGAGCTCGAAGAAAAAATCAAGAAGACCCGTTTCTCCAAGGAAGCGAGGGAAAAGGCTGTGGCCGAGATGCGTAAGCTCCGGTCGATGAGCCCCATGTCAGCCGAAGCGACGGTGGTCCGGAATTACCTTGACTGGCTGGTGGCCTTGCCTTGGAAAAAGCGCACGAAAGTCCGGCATGATTTGAAGCTGGCGCAGGAAGTTCTTGATCGCGATCACTATGGCTTGGAAAAGGTCAAAGAACGCATCCTTGAGTATCTCGCCGTTCAGGGCCGGATGAAGAAGGTTCGCGGCGCCATTCTCTGCCTTGTGGGACCGCCTGGAGTGGGCAAGACCTCGTTGGGTAAGTCGATGGCGGAAGCCACGGGCCGCAAGTTTGTGCGAATCAGCCTGGGCGGCGTGCGCGACGAGGCTGAAATCAGAGGCCACCGTCGGACATACATCGGGTCGATGCCCGGCAAAATCGTCCAGAGCATGAAGAAGGCCGGAAGCTCCAATCCGCTTTTCCTCCTCGATGAGGTGGACAAATTGGGTGCCGATTGGCGGGGCGATCCTTCCTCTGCCTTGCTGGAGGTTCTTGATCCCGAACAGAACAACACATTCAGCGATCATTACCTGGAGGTGGATTACGACCTGTCAGACGTAATGTTTGTGACTACGGCCAACACCCTGCGGATGCCGCAGCCTTTGTTGGATCGGATGGAGATCATTCGCATCCCGGGCTACACCGAGGATGAGAAGGTTGAGATCGCCAAGCGTCATTTGATCTCGAAGCAGATGAAGGATCATGGGCTCAAGGGCGATGAGTGGTCTATTGGCGATGATGCACTTAGGTTGCTGATCCAGCGCTATACGCGTGAGGCCGGTGTGCGCAACCTGGAGCGCGAGATTGCCAATCTCACCCGCAAGGCCGTCAAGGAAATCGCCATGGATGGCGTGACCGAGGTGGTAATTACGGTGGAGAACCTGGACAAGTACGCAGGCATTCCTCGTTTCCGCCACAGTGAGGCGGAACTGGAAGACCTAGTCGGTGTTTCCACTGGACTGGCCTGGACGGAAGTAGGCGGCGAGATCCTGCAAATCGAAGCTGTGACCGTGCCCGGTAAAGGCAAGGTGATTTCGACCGGCAAGCTTGGCGATGTCATGAAGGAATCAATTCAGGCAGCGGAATCATACGTGAAAAGCCGCGCAATTGAATTTGGTATCAAACCGACTCTCTTCGAGCGCAAGGATATCCACGTACACGTGCCAGAGGGTGCGACACCTAAGGACGGACCGTCTGCCGGCGTCGCGATGATCACTGCAATCGTGTCGGCGTTGAGCGGAATCCCCATCCGACGCGAAGTGGGAATGACGGGTGAAATCACCCTGCGCGGGCGTGTGTTGCCGATCGGCGGCCTGAAAGAGAAGCTGCTGGCAGCCTTGCGTGCCGGGATGAAGACCGTCTTGATACCCAAGGAGAACGAAAAAGACCTTGCGGATATCCCGGAGAATGTTCGCTCCAAGCTTGATATCCGGCCAGTTGAAACCGTCGATGAGGTTCTAGAAGTCGCTTTGACGAAGAAGCCGACTCCAATTGAGTGGAACGAGGAAGAAGTCGAAAAGGCGGCTTTGGCCAAGAAGGAAGGCGACCATAAAGAGGTTGTAACGCACTGATATGCCGAGTCGCGGGAGAAATCTTCGGAAATCCGCAGATTTCTCCCGCTTTCCACAGGCTGACGCGTTGACGTTCCGGTTTTTGAAGGCTTACACTCTTTTTGTCTCGTAGCGTTTTTCGCTCCGTGAATTCCGTTATTCCCACAGGCATTGGATGGGGGGTTTTCGACGTGAACAAAAACGATCTTGTCAGCGCGGTCGCTAGCAGCACTGGTCTTTCTAAGGCTGATAGTGCAAAGGCCGTCGACGCTGTATTTGATTCGATCACTGACGCATTGAAGTCCGGGGGCGATGTTCGCCTCGTTGGTTTCGGTAATTTCGCCGTTACCAAACGGGCAGCTTCCGAAGGGCGGAATCCCCGCACGGGTGAGAAGATAAAGATTCCGGCCTCCAATCAGCCGAAGTTCAAGGCTGGTAAGGCCCTCAAGGACGCTGTTAACTAAGCGTACTTGGTATGGATCGATGGGACGGCCGCTTACCGCAATGCGGGGCGGCCGTTTTCATTGCCGTGGCGCTTATTTCGCGGTAAGAACCTGTCCGCAGAATCACATTAGCGAGTTAGTGGGCGGTTAGCTCAGTTGGTAGAGCATCTCGTTTACACCGAGAGGGTCGGCAGTTCGAGCCTGTCACCGCCCACCATTATTCTTTGAATTCTTCAGATTAGCTCGGCCTCCTGATTGGACAATCGTTTTGGCGGTTCAAGCGCTCCAGGAAAAGGGGGCGAAATGTCCGTTTCGAGTGCCGCTAGAATCTTCCCAATCGATCCCAAAAGCGTGGAACTTGCTGCTTGTTGCCCGAGCGAGGGCAAGCTTGGAGGACACCGGGTGGAAAGCGTTCTCCAAATACAATGGCTCGCCTTCCTTGACGGCGCTTGCCAGGCCTTCCAACGTTTGTTCGACCAATTCACCAGCTTTGACGGCATAGCTCATTCCGGCTTTCTCGAAGCGGATTGAGCGCTGTTCGATACCCACAACCGCTCCAACAAGCGGCGCCAGCGCCGCCATTGGTCCGCCTTCCGCCCCCGTGGCAATAGCGCTGATAGCGGCGAGTTGATCCTCGTTTGCCTTGTCGTCGACTATCAGTCCGACTTTGAGATTGCCCTCGATCATGGGGCCAGGCGAATGCAGCAGTACGATGAAGGCCAGGCCGTCCAGGGAGACTCCACCTTTCTTCCCCTTATCGATTTGCATAGCGATGGCCGCCTTGCAATCGCCCTCCGTTGGCTTCGCAGTAAGGTTGGAACTGATGCAGGGACAGAGGAACGCGCAGTTGCACGTCTCCATGTACTGCCCTTCGATGTGCCAAGCGCTCATCACGACCTCTCCCTCTAGTGAAAGAAGGAATGGTATTGCAAAGAGACCGATACTGGAACAGGTATCGTGATCGGCGGAAGTCCGCGCACAGTCTTTCCGATATTTTCCGGATAAGCGCTAGGATCGAGCGTGGCCCATCTTTGGGTGAATGGAGAAGAAGGCCACGCTCGGCGCCGGAAGATCGATCTGCGAGGAATGATCTAGCGCAACTGTAATTTGGGAAATATTGTAACGAACGTCAAAAAATAAATTTTCACGTTCCCGTGTCCGACAACCTGGAGGCAAGAGGAGAGAAAATTCTGGACCTCAAGGTGGAAATTTCCTGAAAAACATCATAGTTACGGCTCGTTTTTAATAAATTTTTATATTCTTTTTATCGCCAAATCGGGGCCGTCTCGTGGATAACTAAAAAAAATAAAACACAGTGAGATTTGAGATGATGAGCGACAGCCCGTTTCTACCCGGTTTCCTTTTTACCGTCGGCATAATAGGCCTTGCGGCCTATTTCTTTTTCGATGATCTTGCCGACGCTGTAACACGCCTGCTCTGAGCAGTAGGATTCGGGCGAGATCACCGGCAATCGTCCTTCGCTAAGGTAGGTGATAGAGATTTTACCGCGGCTGATATTCAGCCGCCTTTTCGTTTTGCGGAAACTGGCCTTCTGGCTTACTTCCTATGCGTTTTTCGCTATCTAATCGTTTGGCAACGACGCTCGACGAGACGAAAACCTGCGCGCTTGTTCGCGGGATGATTGACTTTGCGGCCCAGTTCGTTTGCAGTCATTGGACAAATAAAAAGACGCTGTAAACCGTACAGGGAGGAAACAAGATGCGCCGAAAGTTACTTGTGTCAGCATTAACCGCTGCTGTGTTCGCCTATGCCGGGCCCAGTTTTGCGGGTTCGGCCGAGGCCGAGAAGTGGGCGAAGGACGAGTTCCAGCCGACGACACTATCCGCTGAAGAGCAGAAAGCGGAACTGCAATGGTTCGTCGATGCGGCAAAGCCCTTTGCAGGGATGGAAATCAACGTTCTGTCTGAAACAATTCCAACCCACGAGTACGAATCCAAAGTCCTGACGAAGGCCTTCGAAGAGATTACCGGGATCAAGGTTAATCATCAGCTACTTGGTGAAGGTGAAGTCGTTCAGGCCGTGCAAACCCAGATGCAAACAGGTCGGAACCTCTACGACGCTTACATCAATGATTCCGACTTGATTGGGACACACTCTCGCTTGCAGCTGGCGGTCAATCTCACTGACTGGATGGAGGGCGAGGGCAAGGATGTCACGTTGCCGACCCTTGATGTTGATGATTTCATTGGCAAATCCTTCACGACCGGTCCGGATGGAAAGCTCTATCAGCTTCCCGACCAGCAGTTCGCCAATCTTTACTGGTTCCGTTACGACTGGTTCGAGCGCCCCGATCTGAAGGCTAGGTTCAAGGAAGCTTACGGTTATGACCTTGGCGTGCCGGTTAATTGGTCAGCCTACGAGGACATCGCCGAGTTCTTCTCTGAGAAGGTCAAGGAGATCGATGGGGTTCGTGTTTACGGCCATATGGACTATGGCAAGCGTGCGCCGGACTTGGGTTGGCGCATGACGGACGCCTGGCTGTCGATGGCCGGCGCCGGCTCTAAAGGATTGCCGAACGGGCGCCCGATCGACGAGTGGGGCATTCGCATGGAAGAGAATTCCTGCAACCCTGCAGGTGCGTCAATCTCGCGTGGCGGCGGCACGAACGGGCCAGCGGCTGTCTATGCGATCCGTAAATGGGACGAGTGGCTGCGCAAGTACGCGCCTCCAGGCGCGGCAGACTATGATTTCTATCAATCCTTGCCGGCGCTTGCGACCGGCAACGTAGCCCAGCAGATTTTCTGGTACACGGCTTTTACCGCAACGATGGTTGCGCCTAAGAGTGAAGGCAACAACACGGTCGATGACGCCGGAAAGCCTTTGTGGCGCATGGCGCCATCGCCGCACGGCCCTTATTGGGAAGATGGGCAAAAGCTCGGCTATCAGGATGCAGGTTCCTGGACGTTGTTCAAATCAACGCCGGTTGATCGTCGTAAGGCCGCTTGGCTTTACGCTCAGTTCACGGTCTCCAAATCGGTTTCGCTCAAGAAGAGCCATGTCGGTCTGACCATCATCCGCGATTCCGATATTCGCCATCAGTCCTTTACCGACCGGGCACCCAACTTGGGCGGCTTGGTGGAATTCTATCGCTCGCCGGACCGGGTGAACTGGACTCCAACGGGCGTCAACGTACCTGACTATCCCAAGCTGGCGCAGCTTTGGTGGCAGAACATTGGTGACGTCAACTCCGGCGCATTCACGCCGCAAGAGGCTATGGATCGTCTGGCCGAGCAGATGGACCAGGTTATGGCGCGTATGCAGCAGGCCGACGAACGTGCCGGAACTTATGGTGGTTGTGGACCGCGCCTGAACGAGGAGATGGATGCGGCCGCCTGGCTTGGCAAGCCGGGTGGACCGAAAGCTCTGTTGGCAAACGAGAAGCCGCAGGGTGAGACCATCCCCTACGATGAGTTGGTTGCCCGCTGGAGCGCCAACTAAAAGCCAGACAGTGTGCGTCGTGGCCCGAAGTTCCGACAAGGGGCTTCGGGTCCGGCGCACCTGTCATGGCTTTCTCGAATATACTGTCCTCCAAGGGGGCTTGCTTACCACCATGGCTCTGGAACTCAGGAACGTCGTCAAGCGTGTCGGCGCCGAAACCCACATATATGAAACGTCGCTGATGCTGAAGGAGGGGGGCTTTAACATCCTCCTCGGCACCACGTTGTCGGGCAAGACGACGCTCATGCAATTGATGGCTGGCCTGGAGCGTCCAACCTCGGGCGAGGTGTGGTTCGAGGGCCGCGACGTCACCGGCGTTGCGGTTCAAAAGCGTAACGTATCGATGGTCTATCAACAGTTCATCAATTATCCAAACCTGTCGGTGTTCGAGAACATAGCCTCACCGCTGCGCGTTGCGCGCTTGAGCGAACCCGAGATCAGGTCCCGCGTTGCGGCGATGGCCGAACTGTTGCGGCTAACCCCGATGTTGCAGCGCCGGCCAAGCCAGCTATCCGGTGGTCAACAGCAGCGCACTGCGTTGGCGCGTGCTCTGGTGAAGGATTCCGATTTGGTTTTGCTGGATGAACCACTAGCGAACCTGGACTATAAGTTGCGCGAGGAACTACGGGACGAGCTTCCGAAACTTTTCGCCGATAGAAACTGTACCGTGGTTTACGCGACGACGGAGCCCACCGAGGCATTGCTGCTGGGCGGCCATACCGCGACTCTTGATGAAGGCAGGGTAACTCAGTTCGGGGAAACGTCGGAGGTCTATCGCAAACCGTGGGATCTGCGCTCGGCGCGGGTCTTCTCCGATCCACCGATCAACACGGCACCCGTTGCCAAGCAAGGGGCCGAGTTTGTACTGAACGAGGCTGTGCGCTGGCCGGTGGGCGAGCGCTTTGCCGGGTTGCCGGAAGGGCGCTACACCGTTGGGATCAGACCGCATCATTTGTCACCAACACCGCAATCTGAACGCGCCATAGCGATCGAAGGTCGGGTTCAGGTGACCGAGCTCAGCGGCTCCGAGAGTATCGTTCATTTTTCCGTAGAGAAGGGCGCCTGGGTATCGCAAGCCCACGGCATTCATGCGTTTCGCGTGGGAGAAACCGCGCGTTTGTTCATCGATGTCTCCCAGTGCCTTTACTTCGATCAGGACGAAAAGCGGATCACGCTATGACAGACGGCCTGGAAAAGAGCGTTTCTTGTTTCGCATCGCAAGGTAGGGAGGCGCTCTAATGGCGATGCTCGAATTGAAGGACCTGAGACACAGTTATGTGAAGCAGCCCGAGGCAGAGGACGATTGGGCGCTCAAGCAGGTCGACATGCGCTGGGAAGACGGCGGGGCCTATGCCCTTCTTGGGCCATCGGGCTGCGGTAAGACCACTTTGCTCAACATAATCTCGGGGTTGGTGCGACCGACGGAGGGGCGGGTTTTTTTTGGCGAGCGTGACGTGACTGATTTACCGACAGACGAACGAAACATTGCTCAGGTGTTTCAGTTTCCGGTGATCTACGACACGATGACGGTATACGACAACTTGGCTTTTCCTCTGCGCAACAGGGGCGTAGCCGCACCCGAGGTTGATAGCCGGGTTCGTGAGATAGCGGCCATGTTGGACCTAACGGAGATGCTGGCGCGGCGGGCTTCCGGGTTGACGGCAGACGGCAAGCAAAAGATTTCGCTTGGCCGCGGGTTGGTTCGAGCCGACGTGAGTGCAATCATGTTCGACGAACCGCTGACGGTTATCGATCCTCACTTAAAGTGGCTCCTGCGCTCGAAATTGAAGGAACTTCATCAGGAAGTCGGCGCAACCATGATCTATGTGACTCACGATCAGACCGAGGCTTTGACATTTGCCGATCAAGTGGTGGTGATGCACGAGGGCAGGGTCGTGCAGTTCGGCACGCCGGTCGAACTTTTCGAGCGGCCCCGCCATACCTTTGTCGGGCATTTCATCGGTTCTCCCGGCATGAACCTTTTGCCCTGCGAACTGGACAACGGCAGGCCGCAGTTCTTTGGGCATAGTATCGAAACCGGGTCCGGCGCGCTTGCCACAACGGATGTGGCCGCGCTTGAAATCGGCGTAAGGCCGGAGTTCGTTTCCTTCGCCGAAGAAGGCATTCCGGTGGAGGTTATAAAAGTCAGCGATGCGGGCCGCTACAGTGTGGTGGAGACCCGACACCGCGATGTAATCATCAAGCTGTTGCTTCAGGAGGGCGAGAGAATTCCCTCCGAGAAGGCGGCTGTGCGTTTTGATCCCGGCCATACCTGGATTTACGCGGACGGATGGGTGCAGTCATGAGGCGTAGCCGATGAAGAAAACCGTTAATCAAAAGGCTTGGTTCTTTGTGCTGCCTGTCGTCTTGCTGGTGGCCTTCAATGCCATCATCCCTTTGATGACGGTGGTGAACTATTCGGTTCAAGAGACTTTTGGCGACAATATTTTCTTCTGGGAAGGGGTCACGTGGTACGAGCAAATTCTCCATTCCGACCGATTCCATGACGCGCTTTTGCGCCAACTCCTTTTTACCGGCATCATTCTGGTTATCCAGATCCCTTTGGGGGTCGCAATCGCGCTCGCCATGCCGCGTAAAGGCCCTTGGGTGTCTGTCTGCTTGGTCTTGATGGCGCTACCGCTGCTGATCCCCTGGAACGTGGTCGGCGCTATCTGGAATATCTTTGCTTTGCCGGATATCGGCCTGCTGGGCCGCTCCATCAACGCACTGGGATTCGATTACAATTATACCCAGGACCCATTGGCGGCCTGGGCAACCGTGGTCCTGATGGATGTTTGGCACTGGACGTCCTTGGTCGTGTTGCTGGCCTATGCAGGACTGATTTCAATCCCCGATGCCTACTATCAAGCGGCCAAGATTGATGGCGCTCATGCCTGGGCGGTATTTCGCTATATTCAGCTCCCAAAAATGAAACGTGTCCTAACGATCGCCGTACTGCTGCGCTTCATGGACAGCTTCATGATTTATACAGAGCCGTTCGTATTGACCGGCGGCGGTCCGGGCAACGCAACGACGTTCCTATCCATTGATCTGGTGAAGATTGCCTTGGGGCAGTTCGATCTTGGCCCAGCGGCCGCGATGTCGCTTATCTACTTCCTGATTATCCTGCTGCTGAGTTGGGTTTTCTATACCCTGATGATGCGGAATGAGGAGCAGTGATGAGACGTTTTACCTGGCTTGTGCCGACGCTCTACATCTTCTTTCTGATGCTGCCAATCTATTGGCTGCTCAACATGTCGTTCAAAACAACGAACGAGATTCTGGGCGGATTCTCGCTCTGGCCGCAGGAGTTCACGCTAGAGAATTACATTAAAATTTTCACCGATCCGACCTGGTACAACGGCTACATCAATTCAATTCTGTATGTCGGCCTGAACACGGTGATTTCGGTCTCGGTGGCGCTGCCGGCGGCCTACGCCTTTTCACGGTACCGGTTCCTCGGCGACAAGCACCTGTTCTTCTGGCTCCTGACTAACCGCATGGCCCCTCCGGCAGTTTTCGCCCTGCCATTTTTCCAACTGTATTCGGCTGTCGGCCTATTTGATACGCATATCGCCGTCGCCCTGGCTCATGCCCTTTTCAACATTCCTCTTGCCGTGTGGATTCTCGAGGGGTTCATGTCGGGAGTGCCCAAGGAGTTGGACGAGACGGCCTATGTCGACGGGTACTCCTTCTGGCGCTTTTTCTTTAAAATTTTCGTGCCGACGATCACTGCCGGTATTGGTGTCGCCGCTTTCTTCTGCTTCATGTTCTCCTGGGTAGAACTGCTTTTGGCAAAAACCCTGACGTCTGTCGCAGCTAAACCTATAGCGGCCACGATGACACGAACGGCCAGCACCTCCGGGTATGAATTGGGATTACTGGCTGCGGCAGGCGCTCTAACCATCGTGCCGGGGGCGTTTGTTATCTATTTCGTCCGCAACTACATTGCCAAGGGCTTTGCCCTCGGGCGGGTTTAGGCAAGAGAGCGGGGAGGCTAGAGCGATGTTTTCACTTTCCTGGATGGCCTGGACCCTTCCCACTGCGGCGTTTTTCGTCTTTATCGTCTGTTGCCTCGCCGGCATGGCGGTGTGGGAGCATTACGTCCCCGGAGGCTCGCCGCGCCGAGGCGTGCTTGGGCTGGAAACCACCCGCGGGGATCGGTTGTTCATTTCCCTGATCGGTGCTGCCTATGTATTCCTCGGTTGGTTATGGGTAATGGGTACGCCGCTTTGGGCGCCTTTGGCACTTTCTATTCTGCTTGCCTTCGCAGTGTTCCGTTGGGTCTGAAGCCGTCTTTAGTTTCACGCAACTGTGTTTTCACTTGATGGAGCCGGAGGCTGCCGTCCCCTGTGGAATACCATAGTCTCTCAGCTTGATGGTCGAGCGGAGTCCACCCCTTGTCGCTACTCAGTTGGTCCGTTCTGATATTCCTACTCGCGCTTGCAGGGTGCGCCGTGCCGAACGCCGAGAGACAGCTGGCCGAGCCGCCACTGGAGGTCGGTCGGGTTATTTCAGGCGAGGTATCTGTGGTCCGAGCGGATGTCTTGCGGATTGAGGGCCACGAACTTGCGCTTGTCGGGATTCTGGCTCCGCCGGTCGGACAGCGTTGCATTCGACCGGGCGGCAAGCGTTTCGACTGCGGTTTGATAGCTCAAACGGCATTGATGGACCTGACGGCGGGTGCGACGGCTCATTGTCGAATCGCACCTGGAACCGATGATGCGGGGCTACAATATGCCCGCTGCAGTATTCAGGGATATGATCTTTCGGAAGGCATGGTCTACACGGGCTGGGCGATCGCTTGGCCGCGCACCTTGCAACCTCTTCGCAGGCTTGAAGCAGGAGCCCGCAAGGATCGGCGTGGTATGTGGAACGGACGATTCGTGCCAGATTGGTTGCCTTCATTGGAGGGGGTATAGGGCAGTGTGAAAAAAAGCCTCCGGGAAATTGCCCCTAGTTGCTTGACAGGGGTGGGGGGCTAGAGTAGACCACGCCTGCGCCGCGGCAGAGCGGCGCGCCCTTCAAAGTAAGGGGGTGTAGCTCAGTCGGTTAGAGCGCTGGCCTGTCACGCCAGAGGCCGCGGGTTCGAGTCCCGTCACTCCCGCCACTTTCCCTAAACAAGATTGAATCCCCAGCCGTTCCGCGTAGGCTTTTCCGTGAAAGACGGCATATGGCCAGCGTCGCTTTCTTCAATTGGTGGCTCCGTTGTGGTACAGGTCTATCGATGGCGCATAACAATATAAGAAGCGCCGGAAAGTCGGGGGGCGTTGGATACTTTCTTCGTACTGCTAGGAGCTCAGAAAGCGGGAACGAGTTGGCTCGGTCGTGTGCTTTCCGCACACCCCGACGTCTTTATGCCTGCCACTCAGGAAATTCACTACTTCGACACTAAACACGGGTTTTATGACAAGAATGAAACCTTATACCGTCGCCTGGGGTATGTGGAGCAGCGTCTCGCAAAGGCGGAAGCAGCCTCTCCGGAGAATGTGGCCAGCATAGTTGAGCTACGGGATCAGATAGAGATGCTGATCGACGCCGATTCCGACGACGCCTACCGGGCGTTTTTTGAGCGCTTTGGCAATGGCTACAAAGTTTGTGGGGAGAAAACGCCAAACTACAGCGTGCTGCCTCAAACAGCGTTCGATGAAATGGCGCGGGTTTACCCGGACGCCCGAATGATGTTCATCCTCCGCAATCCTGTGGACCGTTTTTGGAGCCAGTTTAGGTTCCATGCCGATAGAGCGGAAAAGTCCGGTCGCCGCTTGAGCAGATTCACCGATCCCTTCGCCGCCCTTCGCCGAGGCTCTTTTGCGGTGAAGAGCGATTATCCGGCGGTCTTACGCAAAATGTTGTTCGCGACCGGGCGGGATCGCTGCTTCATTGAATACTATGAGAGAATTACCAATCTGCCCGATGCTGTTCGAGCGCTCTTTGAGTTTTTGAACCTGAGGCCAATTCCAACGCAGGAATTGGAGACTTGGCAGGCGCGCAAGGTCAATACGAGCCCTGCAATGGAAATGCCTGAAAAACTTCGTCGTGCCGCCGTTCAGGAGTTAAGGCCAGTCTATGATTATGTATTTTCGCATATGGCAGGCGAGCCTCCCGCACAGTGGCTGCGAGATTATAACACCGCTTTGCCCGACTAGCCGCTCCTCGGCTCTGCTTCGGGTCATAGGGTCGGGGCATAAAATTTTTCTCTCTTTGCGCCTTGCAGCGCTGTCGCACGTCGCTATAGTCGGCGCCGCGGGAACTATGGCACACCGTCGCGTGAAGCCTTAGTCTAGCAAGTGAGGCGCCGCCTTGGATCGCCCTCTGGACGAAGGCGCCGAACTTGGCTATTCCCTGTGGCGCCTTGGTCACCGCACGGGCCGTTGGAGCAATAGAATGAATGAGTTCTTGGTCGAATATCTGCCGGTATTGATTTTCATCGGAATAGCCATTGGGCTTGCCGCTGTGATGGTGGGTGCTTCATACGTCGTTGCGCCGCAACGGCCCGACGCGGACAAACTGTCGGCCTACGAATCCGGATTCGAAGCTTTCGACGATGCGCGGAGCCGTTTCGATGTGCGGTTCTACCTCGTCACATTGCTATTTATTATATTCGATCTTGAAATCGCTTTTCTGTTTCCCTGGGCAGTGAGCCTTGGCGAAATAGGTGTCTTTGGGTTCTGGTCGATGGTGATTTTTCTCGGCGTTTTGACGATCGGGTTTGTCTACGAGTGGAAAAAGGGAGCGTTGGAATGGGAGTGAAAATCCCCGTCGTGGCTGCAAATGAAGCGCCCTTGGCTCCCGGCGTCCAACAGGATGCCCTTTTAAAGACCGTGACCAACGAGTTGGAAGACAAAGGGTTCGTCGTCGCGCAACTGGACAAGCTGGCTGCTTGGGCGCAATCCGGGTCGCTTTGGCCCATGACCTTTGGGTTGGCCTGTTGCGCCGTGGAAATGATGCATACCGCCTGTAGTCGTTATGATCTGGATCGATTCGGGATGGTGTTCAGACCGAGCCCGCGGCAGTCGGATGTGATGATCGTGGCCGGCACTTTGTGCAATAAGATGGCGCCCGCACTGCGCAAGGTCTACGACCAGATGGCCGAACCGCGCTATGTGATTTCGATGGGCTCCTGTGCCAATGGAGGGGGGTATTACCACTATTCCTACTCTGTTGTGCGTGGATGTGACCGAATCGTACCTGTTGATATTTACGTACCCGGCTGTCCGCCAACCGCCGAGGCGCTGCTCTATGGCGTTTTACAGTTGCAGAAGAAGATACGTCGGCAGGGCGGCCTGTCCCGCTAATCGTTTCAACCCGGGAAATGAGAAGGGCTTTCATGCTAGAAGCCTTGAAAGAGCTGGCAGATTACCTTGAGGCGAGCAGGCCTCGTGAGGTCTTGCGCAGCGAAATTGCATACGACGAGCTGGTGATTTGGACCGGTAAGGACGGGCTGGTTAAGCTGATGAGCTTCCTGCGCGATGATCAGAACTGCAAATTCAAGCAGATTTCCGACATCACTGCGGTCGACTACCCGGCCCGTGAACAACGTTTCGAGCTCGTCTACAACCTGTTGTCCTTTGCCCACAACATGCGGCTGCGCGTCAAACTTGCCGTGGGCGATGAAGAGTCCGTGCCTTCGCTGACACCGCTTTATCCCGGCGCGAATTGGTTCGAGCGAGAAGTATGGGACCTCTTTGGTATTTATTTTGATAACCACCCGGACTTGCGCCGCATCCTCACGGATTATGGATTTGAAGGCCATCCTTTGCGCAAGGATTTCCCGCTGACCGGCCATGTCGAATTACGCTACGACGAAACGCAAAAGCGGGTTGTCTACGAACCTGTCAAGTTGGTTCAGGATTTCCGCACCTTCGATTTTGTGAGTCCATGGGAGGGAATGTTGCGCTTGCCCGGTGATGAAAAGGCGGAGAAACCGGCCGCGAGCAAATCCGGTAAGGAGGGGGCATCCTGATGGCTGAAACTAAAATCCGCCCCTTCACGCTTAATTTCGGTCCTCAACACCCCGCAGCGCACGGTGTATTGCGTCTTGTTCTGGAAATGGACGGTGAAGTCATCGAGCGCGCCGATCCTCACATCGGATTGTTGCACCGGGGGACGGAAAAGCTCATCGAATACAAAACCTACCTTCAGGCGGTGCCGTATTTTGATCGGTTGGACTATGTCGCACCGATGTCGCAAGAACACGCCTTTAGTCTGGCAACCGAGAAATTGCTAGGGATCGAAGTGCCGCTGAGAGGGCAGTACGTCCGCGTGCTGTACTGCGAGATATCAAGGATTTTGAATCACCTGCTGAACGTCGCGACTTTCGCGCTGGACGTTGGCGCTATGACGCCGATTCTCTGGATGTTCGAAGAACGTGAAAAGCTCATGGAGTTCTACGAGCGGGCATCGGGAGCGAGACTTCACGCCGCCTATTTCCGTCCGGGTGGCGTGCATCAAGACCTGCCTGCCAGTTTGCTGGCCGATATTGCGACCTGGTCCAAAGGGTTTGAGAAATTGCTGGACGATGTCGAGGATCTGTTGACCGACAACCGTATATTCCGCCAGCGGACTGTCGATATCGGGGTGGTTACCGCGGACGATTGCTATGCTTGGGGCTTTAGCGGACCGATGCTGCGAGGTTCGGGCGTGGCCTGGGATCTTCGAAAATCGCAACCCTATGAGTGCTATGAAGACTTGGATTTTGATATTCCGGTCGGCAAGAACGGTGACTGCTTCGATCGTTACTTGGTTCGCATGGAAGAAATGCGCCAGAGCCACCGAATTATCGTGCAATGTCTGGAAAAAATGCCTGATGGACCGGTTTCGGTTACCGATAACAAGATCGTGCCCCCCAAGCGCGGGGAGATGAAACGTTCAATGGAGGCCTTGATCCATCACTTCAAGCTCTATACCGAGGGCTATCACGTCCCTCCCGGTGAAACCTATACGGCGGTCGAGGCGCCGAAAGGTGAGTTTGCGGTGTTCCTGGTATCGGATGGCTCGAACAAGCCCTACCGATGCAAAATCAGGGCACCCGGATTTGCACACCTTCAAGCTATGGATTTTATGTGCAAGGGCCACATGCTGGCGGACTCGGTGGCCATTTTGGGTGCTATGGATATTGTTTTTGGGGAGGTAGACCGATGAACCTCAAGATTACCTCCTACCCGGCGCCCAAAACGGACGGCTTTGTGTTCTCTTCGGAGAATCTCGCCAAGGCCAAGGATTACATGGCGCGTTACCCGGAAGGGCGGCAGGCCAGCGCCGTAATTTATCTGCTCTACCTTGCGCAGGTACAAAACGGCAATTGGGTTTCAGACGCCTGTATCGAATATGTTGCCGAGCTTTTGGAGATGGCACCGATCCGGGTCTATGAAGTCGCCAGTTTCTACACGATGTTCAACCGCAAACCGGTCGGCAAGTACCTCGTCCAGGTTTGCCGGACGACGCATTGTTGGCTCAATGGCTCTGACGCTATTGCCAAAGCTTGTTTGGAGGCTGCGGGCACAACGCACCTGGGCGAAACCAGCAGCGACGGAATGGTGACGGTCCGTGAGGTCGAGTGTCTGGGCGCTTGTTGTAATGCGCCGATGTTTCAGGTGAACGACCGTGATTACTACGAAGACCTGACACCCGAACGGGCTCAAGAAATTGTTGCTGCATTAAAGCGTGACGAGACGGTTCAGCCTGGGTCTCAAAAAGGGCGGTTGGCGTCGGTGCCTGAAGGTGGCCCGACGACCTTGCAAGCGACTTTCGGGAAGGAGGGCGCCTGATGCTTTCCGATAAAGACCGCGTATTTTTGAACCTTTATGGACAGCAGGACTGGGGGCTGAAGGGTGCGCAGAAACGCGGCATCTGGGACCAGACCAAGAAGTTGCTTGATTTGGGGCCGGAAGGAATCGTCGAGCAAATCAAAGCATCCGGACTGCGTGGGCGCGGGGGCGCAGGCTTTCCGACGGGTCTCAAGTGGTCTTTCATGCCCAAGCAGAGTGACGGGCGCCCGAGCTATCTGGTGGTCAACGCCGATGAATCCGAGCCTGGGTCCTGCAAGGACCGCGAGATCATGCGCAATGACCCGCACATGCTGTTGGAAGGCTGTCTTGTTGCCGGTTTCGCGATGCGCTGCGCAAAAGCCTACATCTACGTCCGCGGCGAATACTGGGAGCCTTGGTGCAGGCTTGAGGCGGCCGTGGCGGAGGCGCGCTCTGCCGGCTTGCTAGGTAAGAACGCCTGCGGTTCCGGCTATGACTTCGATATCGAAATACATCGCGGTGCGGGCGCATATATCTGCGGCGAGGAAACTGCGTTAATCGAATCTCTCGAAGGCAAGAAGGGTCAGCCACGGTTGAAACCGCCGTTCCCGGCGGCAGTTGGGCTCTATGGCTGTCCTTCGACGGTCAACAATGTTGAAACCATCGCTGTTGCGCCGACCATTTTGCGGCGCGGCGCTGAGTGGTGGAGCGGTTTGGGACGGCCGAACAATACCGGCACCAAGATTTTCTCGATATCCGGTCACGTGAATCAACCGTGCAATGTCGAAGAGGAAATGGGGATTCCGCTCAAGGAGTTGATCGAAAAGCACGCTGGCGGCGTGCGGGGCGGTTGGGACAACCTGCTGGCGGTGGTGCCTGGGGGCTCTTCGGTGCCCGTCATTCCCAAGGATATTTGCGACAGCGTTTTGATGGATTTCGATTCGCTGCGTGAAGTTAAGTCCGGTCTGGGTACGGCGGCTGTGATGGTGATGGACAAGTCGACGGATATCGTCGAAGCCATTGCGCGTTTCAGTCACTTCTACATGCATGAATCCTGCGGTCAGTGCACACCGTGCCGTGAAGGTACGGGTTGGATGTTCCGGGTCATGACGCGCATGGTCGAAGGTCGGGCTGACGTGTCGGAAATCGATAGCCTGCTTGATGTGAGCTATCAGGTGGAAGGGCACACGATCTGCGCGCTGGGCGATGCCGCGGCTTGGCCGGTTCAAGGGCTGATCAGGCATTTCCGGCCGGAACTTGAAAAACGAATTGTCGCTTACAAGAAAGCCCGCCAGACGGCGGCGGAGTAGGGCTTCATGCCGAAAATCACGGTAGATGGCGTTGAAATTGAGGTCCCCGCAGGGGTAACAGTCCTTCAGGCCTGCGAAATGGCGGGCAAGGAAGTGCCGCGCTTTTGCTATCACGACCGCTTGTCCATTGCGGGCAACTGCCGCATGTGTCTGGTTGAGATGGAAAAAGCTCCCAAGCCCATCGCCTCCTGCGCGATGCCGGTTGGTGACGGCATGGTCATCCGGACCGATTCGGAAAAGGTAAAAAAAGCCCGCAAGGGTGTGATGGAATTCCTGCTGATCAACCACCCGCTCGATTGCCCGATTTGCGATCAAGGCGGCGAGTGCGATTTGCAGGACCAAGCCATGGCATATGGCTTTGATCGCAGCCGATATGAGGAAAACAAGCGGTCGGTTCCAGAGAAGTACATGGGGCCGTTGATAAAGACAATCATGACCCGCTGCATTCACTGCACGCGCTGTGTTCGTTTCTCAACGGAGATTGGCGGCGTGGAGCAGATGGGGCTGTTGAACCGTGGTGAAAACGCTGAAATCACCAGCTTGGAGCAGGCAGTCAATTCGGAGCTTTCGGGCAATGTCGTGGATGTCTGTCCGGTGGGCGCGCTTACCAGCCGCCCTTATGCTTTTCATGCGCGCCCTTGGGAACTGCGCAAGACGCAGAGCGTTGATGTTATGGACGCGGTTGGCTCCAACATTCGTGTCGATGTCCGAGGTCGTGAAGTTCTACGTGTCCTGCCGCGCCTGCATGAGGGCATCAACGAAGAGTGGATTCACGATAAGACCCGGCACGCTATTGATGGCCTCAAGAGGCGCCGTCTCGACCGTCCCTATGTACGCCGTGACGGAAAGCTGCAGCCAGCGACCTGGGACGAAGCCTTTGATGCGATCATTGAGGGCTTTAAGGGCTTGGGTGGCGATGAACTGGCAGCTATTGCCGGGGACCTTTGTGACGTGGAATCCATGCTCGCTCTAAAGGATTTCATGAGCGGTCTTGGCTCTACCAACATCGATTGTCGACAAGACGGTGCCAAGATCGGTAACGGCCCTCGCGGAAGTTATATTTTCAATACCTCGATCGCTGGGATTGAAGAGGCAGATGCTTGCTTGATCGTGGGCAGCAACCCGCGATGGGAAGCGGCCATGGTTAATGCCCGCATCCGCAAGCGGTTCTTGAAAGGTCGCTTTCCGATCGGTTTGATTGGACCGGAAGTCGATCTGACATATGACTATGCGCATCTGGGTGAGGACCCGAGCGCTCTGGCCGCGCTTGCCAAGGGCAAAAGTGATTTTGCCAAGGTTCTCGATCAAGCCGAGCGCCCGATGATCGTTCTGGGTTCCGGCGTGTTGGCGCGTGCTGACGGCGACGCCTTATTGGCTTTGGCCCGGGAGGTCGCCGAACGTTACGGCATGGTGAGCGACAACTGGAACGGCTTTAATGTTCTGCAGCGCGCGGCCAGCCGTGTCGGCGGTTTAGATATAGGCTTCTTGCCCGGCGAAGGTGGCCGCGACCTGGCAGGTATCCTCGCAGGCTGTAAGGCGGGTGATGTCAAGGCCGTGTGGCTGTTGGGTGCGGACGAAATTCCGGCGAATCAACTGGGCAATGCCTTCGTCGTCTATCAAGGCCACCATGGCGACGCCGGGGCGCATCGCGCCGATGTCATCCTGCCGGGTGCGGCTTACACCGAGAAGAATGGTACCTATGTGAACACCGAAGGCCGGGTACAACTGGGCCGTCTAACGGTGTTTCCTCCCGGACAAGCGCGCGAGGACTGGACGATACTGCGCGCGCTGTCCGAACGCCTTGGGGAGCCTTTGCCATACGATAATCTTGGGCAACTGCGTCAACGGATGATCGAAGTGAATTCGGTTTTCGGATCGCTTGATCAGATCGCTCCCGGGGCTTGGGGTGTGTTTGGCAAAGCAGGGACCGTGAACAAGGAGCCCTTCAGCCTACCGATCGAGAATTTCTACATGACGGACCCGATATCAAGATCGTCAGAGACCATGGCGGCCTGTAGCGAGGCCTTCGTCTGGAAGACAGGGGAGGCGACCGGGACCCATGGTTGAATTCTGGAGCGGCTACGCCTGGCCGACAATCTATATCGTCCTGCAGATTCTGGCGATCGTTGTTCCTTTGTTGGTAGCCGTCGCTTATCTGACCTATGCCGAGCGCAAGGTCATCGCAGCGATGCAGCTTCGCAAGGGCCCCAACGTCGTCGGCCCGCTCGGTTTGCTGCAGCCGTTAGCCGATGGCGTGAAATTGCTGTTCAAAGAGACGATTCTGCCGGTCGGCGCGAACAAGGTTGTGTTCATGGCAGCGCCGATGCTGACCTTTGCACTGGCAATGGTGGCATGGGCCGTGATTCCCGTCGGTGAGGGGTTGGTGATCGCCGACATCAACGTCGGTATCCTCTATCTTTTTGCGATCTCCTCCCTTGGTATCTATGGCGTTTTGATGGCCGGTTGGGCCTCGAACTCCAAATACCCCTTCTTAGGCGCGCTCCGCTCGGCTGCGCAGATGGTGTCCTACGAAGTTTCCATGGGCTTCGTCATTATCACAGTGTTGCTGTGTGTTGGTTCGTTGAACCTGACAGCGATCGTGGAGGCACAGCGAACCGTCTGGTTTGCCTTACCGCTGCTGCCGATGTTCGTGATCTTTTTCGTGTCGGTGCTGGCGGAGACGAACCGGGCGCCATTTGACCTGCCGGAAGGCGAGTCGGAATTGGTGGCCGGCTATTTCGTCGAGTACTCAGCGATGAGCTTCGCACTCTTCTTCCTCGGCGAATACGCGAACATGATCCTTATGAGTGCGATGGTGTCCATCCTGTTTCTGGGCGGTTGGTTGCCGATCATGGACATTGCGCCGTTTAACTGGATTCCGGGGCCCATTTGGTTCGCCGGTAAGATTGCCTTGGTTTTGTTCTGCTTCCTTTGGGTGCGTGCTACCTTCCCGCGCTATCGCTACGACCAATTGATGCGCCTGGGATGGAAAGTATTTTTGCCCCTATCGCTGATTTGGGTCGTGCTGACGGCGGGCGTACTGGTGGCTTTCGATTGGGTGCCCGCATGACGATGAAAGAGGTTTGATCCAATGGCCTTTGTAGAGCGTAGCGTCAAATCGCTGTTCCTGTTGGAGTTGCTCTCCGGGATGTGGCTCACCCTGCGGTATTTCTTCAAGCCGAAGGTGACATTGAACTATCCCCACGAGAAGGGGCCGCTGAGCCCGCGATTCCGGGGGGAGCATGCCTTGCGCCGTTATCCGAACGGCGAGGAGCGTTGTATCGCCTGTAAGCTTTGCGAAGCGGTTTGTCCTGCGCTGGCGATTACCATCGAGGCGGAGCCGCGTGAAGATGGCAGCCGTCGTACGACGCGCTACGACATCGACATGACGAAGTGCATTTACTGTGGTCTTTGCCAGGAGGCTTGCCCGGTAGACGCTATTGTCGAAGGGCCAAATTTCGAGTTTGCCGCCGAGAACCGCGAAGAGCTTTTCTATAACAAAGAAAAGCTTCTCGAAAATGGCGATCGTTGGGAACAGGAGATCGCTCAGAATTTGGCGTTGGATGCACCCTATCGGTGATCGGCAGCCAGATGACAGAGATGGGCCGGCCCGAGGGATGAGTCGGTGACTAGGAAAGGAACGGTATTTTGTTTGTCGTGAGAGAGAGGAAGGGCAGCCGGTCATGATCGTACAAGCCCTGGTTTTTTATCTCTTCGCCGCGATCACGGTGGCTTCGGCCGTAATGGTAATTGCGGCGCGAAATCCCGTGCATTCGGTCCTTTTCCTAATCCTTGCCTTCGTAAACTCGGCCGGATTGTTCGTTCTGATGGGCGCCGAGTTCTTGGGGATGATCCTGATTGTTGTATATGTCGGCGCGGTGGCGGTGTTGTTCCTTTTCGTCGTGATGATGTTGGATATCAACATCGTCGAGTTGCGGCAGGGGTTCCTTCAATACCTGCCTATCGGAGCTCTTGTAGGCCTGATCCTGCTGCTGGAGTTGGTCTTGGCACTGGGTGCGTGGGTTGTTTCGCCGGAAGCGGTCGCTGTCGCGCAACTGCCGATACCGCCCTTGTCCGAGGCCAGTAACACCCGGGCCTTGGGGCGTATCCTCTACACGGACTACATTTACCTCTTCCAAGCTGCGGGCTTGGTGCTGCTGGTTGCCATGATCGGCGCCATCGTACTGACCCTGCGCCAGCGCGAAGGCGTGCGACGTCAGTCGATCTCACAACAGGTTTCGCGCAAAGTCAGCGATTCCGTGGAGGTCAAGAAAGTCCCAAGTCGGAGTGGGGTGTGATATGTGGGAAATTGGCTTATCGCATTACCTCACGCTGGCGGCGATCCTTTTTACCCTGGGGATTTTCGGCATTTTCCTGAACCGCAAGAACGTAATCGTCATTCTGATGTCTCTCGAGCTGATGTTGCTGGCTGTTAACATCAACTTCGTGGCTTTTTCCACTCATCTGGGGGATCTGGTCGGTCAGGTGTTCACCATGATTGTCTTAACGGTTGCCGCTGCTGAAGCGGCGATCGGTTTGGCCATTCTGGTGGTCTATTTCCGAAACCGTGGGTCGATCGCGGTTGAAGACATCAACATGATGAAGGGCTGAGGCGCTAGCCATGGAATTTCTGATCGTCTTTTTGCCGTTGTTGGGCGCCATCATCGCGGGTTTCTTCGACAAGCGTATCGGTGACCGTGGTGCACAGCTTGTGACCTGCAGTTTTCTGGTGCTCGCTGCGCTGCTGTCCTGCATCACCTTTGCCTCTGTAGCCTTCGGCGACGAAAAGGTGCGTCTTGTCGAGCTCTTCACCTGGATTGACAGCGGGTCATTCGAGGCATCCTGGGCGCTGCGGATCGATACGCTTTCAGCTGTCATGCTCGTGGTGGTCACGGTCGTGTCCGCCATGGTCCATATCTACTCTGTTGGCTACATGAGCCATGACAAATCCAAGCCGCGTTTTTTCAGTTATCTCAGCCTCTTCACATTTTTCATGTTGATGCTGGTGACCGCCGATAATTTCGTGCAGATGTTCTTCGGTTGGGAAGGCGTGGGGCTGGCATCCTATCTGCTGATTGGTTTCTGGTACGAGCGTCCTAGCGCCAATGCCGCGGCAATAAAGGCTTTCTTGGTCAACCGGGTTGGTGATATCGGTTTTGCCCTGGGCATTGCCGGTGCCTTTTTGTTGCTCGGTACGGTCAATTTCGAACAGGCCTTTCAGATCGTCCCACAGTATGCCGACCATCAACTCGGTTTCCTGGGGTTTGAAGGCCATGCGCTCACAATCATATGCTTGTTGCTCTTCATCGGCGCCATGGGTAAATCCGCGCAACTCGGCCTACATACCTGGCTGCCCGATGCCATGGAGGGGCCGACACCCGTTTCAGCCCTGATCCATGCAGCGACCATGGTGACGGCAGGGGTCTTCATGCTGGTCCGGCTTTCGCCCATTTTCGAGTATGCGCCTGATGCGCTGACCGTCGTGACCATTGTCGGCGCCTGCACGGCCTTCTTTGCAGCCACTGTCGGCACGACGCAGAACGATATCAAGCGCGTGATCGCCTATTCGACCTGTTCGCAGCTTGGTTACATGTTCTTCGCGATTGGTGTGTCGGCTTATGGTGCGGCGATATTCCACCTGGCAACTCATGCTTTCTTCAAAGCATTGCTTTTCTTGGGTGCTGGGTCGGTCATCCATGCGGTGTCCGACGAGCAGGATATGCGCAAGATGGGCGGTTTGTGGAAGACCATTCCCTATACCTATGGGTTGATGTGGATCGGCTCGTTGGCATTGGCCGGTATTCCGCCTTTCGCAGGTTTCTTCTCCAAGGACATGATCTTGGAGGCGGCTTACGCAGCGCATACCGGGGCAGGGCAGTTTGCTTTCTGGGCCGGCGTGATCGCCGCCTTCCTGACGGCGTTCTATTCCTGGCGCCTTCTGCTCATGACCTTCCACGGTAAGTACCGCGGTGACGCTCATGTGTTTGAGCATGCCCATGAATCGCCAAAGGTGATGTTGATCCCATTGATGGTGCTGGCGAGCGGTGCCGTTTTGGTGGGTTACGTTGCCTATGACTGGTTCGTCGGAGATGGTCGTGAAGCGTTCTGGGGTGCATCCATACTTGCGCTTGAAGATGTTATCGAAGAAGCGCACCACGTTCCGACCTGGGTCAAGATCTTGCCGCTGGTCGTCGCGGTTTCCGGTATTGCCACTGCTTATCTGGCCTACAGCGTAATGCCCGGCTTGCCTGCCCGGTTCGTTTCGGCAGCGCGGCCGCTTTACCTGTTCTTGCTCAACAAATGGTATTTCGACGAGCTTTACGATTTTCTCTTCGTACGACCGGCGAGAGCTTTGGGCCGAGGACTGTGGCAGACGGGCGATGTTCTGTTGATAGATGGTTTGGGTCCCAACGGTGTTGCGAGCGTTGCTCGGGGTATCGCGCAACGCGTGGCCAAGGTTCAAAGCGGTTACGTCTATCACTATGCCTTTGCCATGCTGATCGGGGTGGTGTTCCTGGTTAGCTGGTATCTCTTGACTCGGATTGGATGAGGCGAAAGTTATGCAAGGTTGGCCAATTCTTTCGCTAGTAACCTTCCTGCCGCTGGTAGGGGCTGCTTTCATCCTGTTTGTGCGGGGTGATGAAGAGGTTGTTGCGCGCAACGCCCGTTATGTCGCGCTCTGGACATCACTTATCACGTTTGCCTTGTCGCTCTTCCTTTGGTTCGATTTCGAACGAGGCACTGCCGAGTTTCAGTTTGTCGAACGCATTGAATGGTTGCCGACCTTTGGTATCGCCTACAAGGTTGGAGTCGACGGTATTTCGGTGCTCTTCGTGTTGTTGTCGACCCTGCTGACGCCGCTTTGCGTGTTGGCGAGTTGGGAATCGATCACAAAGCGCGTTAAGGAGTACATGATCGCCTTCCTGGTTCTGGAAACCATGATGGTGGGCATGTTCTGCGCACTCGACTTCATCACCTTCTACATTTTCTTTGAGGCCGTGCTGATTCCGATGTTCCTGATCATCGGTGTTTGGGGCGGTCAGCGCCGTGTGTACGCCGCCTTTAAGTTTTTTCTCTATACGCTGGCGGGTTCGGTGTTGATGCTGCTGGCAATTCTCGCGATTTATCTGGAAACCGGGACCACAGATATTCCAACCTTGCTGACAAGTCGCATTCCTTTCGACATGCAGATCTGGTTGTGGCTGGCCTTCTTCGCTTCCTTTGCCGTCAAAGTGCCGATGTGGCCGGTTCATACCTGGTTGCCGGACGCCCACGTGGAGGCACCGACGGCAGGCTCTGTCATTCTGGCAGGCGTGCTCTTGAAGATGGGTGCTTATGGGTTCCTGCGCTTCTCCTTGCCGATGTTACCAGAGGCCAGCCAATTCTTCATGCCGTTGATCTTTACCCTTTCCATCGTCGCCGTGATTTACACATCACTGGTTGCCTTGGCACAGGAAGACATGAAAAAGCTGATTGCCTACTCGTCAGTCGCGCACATGGGTTTCGTGACGGTCGGCATTTTCGTGGTCAATCAACAGGGCCTTGAAGGCGCTATTTTCCAGATGCTTTCGCATGGTGTGGTCTCGGCGGCTCTCTTCCTCGTCGTCGGTGTCGTCTATGATCGTTTGCACACGCGCGAAGTTTCCCGCTACGGCGGTCTTGCGGAAACGATGCCGGCGTATGCACTAATTTTTATGGCTTTCATGCTTGGTTCCGTGGGGCTGCCGGGCACGTCTGGCTTTGTTGGCGAGTTCCTGGTCATCGTCGGCGCTTTCCAGCACAACACCTGGGTCGCGCTGTTGACGGCAAGCGGCATGGTGCTGGGTGCGGCCTACATGCTCTATCTCTATCGCCGCGTTATCTTCGGCAAGTTGACCAAGGAGGATCTAAAGAGCCTCGCCGACCTAAGTTGGCGTGAGCAGGCAGTCTTTGCGCCACTTCTGGTCATCATGCTGTGGATGGGTGTCTATCCGGCGAGTTTCCTCGACATCATGTCGGCTTCGGTGGAAAACCTGATCTCTAATTACGAGCTGGCGCTGGCCGGGAGCGATGCGCCCCGCCTTGCTGCCGTGTTCGGCCTAAACTGAGGGAAAGCGTAGCCTATGATTGCCGACCTCGAACTAACTCGCGCCCTTCCGGAATTGTTCCTGGCAGTTGCCTCAATGGGGCTATTGATGCTGGGCGTTTTCCACAAAAAGGGAACAGCAGATACGACGCTCTGGCCATCCGTGGGCGTTCTCACTTTGGCTTTGTTGCTGTTGTGGTTTCAGCCGGAACCGGCGGGGCTCGCCTTCAACGGCCTGTTCGTGATTGATGGCTTTGCGACGTTCATGAAGTCGCTGGTGTTGATTGGCGCGATTGGCGCGATGTTCCTGTCACTTCGATACGTGGCGGAGCAGGGCATGGACCGCTTCGAGTTCCCAGTACTACTCGTCCTTTCCAGCCTTGGCATGCTGATGATGATTTCTGCCGGCAATTTAATGTCGCTCTATGTCGGTCTGGAGCTTCAGTCGCTGGCGCTGTACGTGGTTGCCGCCTTTCGGCGTGACAGCCAGCGGTCGACCGAGGCGGGCTTGAAGTACTTTATTCTGGGCGCCCTTTCGTCGGCAATGCTGCTCTACGGCTGCTCTCTGGTATATGGCTTTGCAGGCGCGACTGATTTCGTCGTGCTCGCCAATGTCTTTGAGGCGGCTGCCGCCTCTGGTGAAGCACCCTCCCTCGGCCTGATCATCGGTGTGGTCTTCGTCATGGCGGGTTTGGCTTTCAAGATTTCCGCCGTGCCTTTCCATATGTGGACACCTGACGTTTATGAAGGCGCGCCCACAGCGGTTACGGCTTTCTTTGCGACCGCGCCGAAGGTAGCGGCGATGGCACTGTTCGTGCGTGTCTTGATTGGGCCTTTTGGCGATTTGATCGACCAGTGGCAGCAGATCGTAATTTTCATTTCCATCGCTTCGATGACTCTTGGCGCTTTTGCGGCGATACAGCAGACCAACATCAAGCGTCTGATGGCTTATTCCTCTATTGGACATATGGGCTACGCACTGGTGGGGCTTGCTGCGGGCAGCGAGCAGGGTGTCCAGGGGATCATGATCTATATGGCGATCTATCTGGTCATGAACCTGGGAACCTTCGCGGTGATCTTGTCTATGCGTCATCAAGGCCGCATGTTGGAGGGAATCGACGACTTACGGGGGCTTTCCAAGACCAATCCAATGGTGGCGCTTGCAATGGCGATTTTCATGTTTTCCATGGCTGGAATTCCGCCGCTGGCGGGCTTCTTCGGAAAGCTGTATGTCTTTATGGCCGCGATCAATGCTGAGCTTTACACACTCGCGGTGATTGGTGTTCTGGCATCAGTCGTAGGAGCCTTTTACTACCTTCGAATCATCAAGCTCATGTACTTTGATGAGCCTGTCGAAAGTCTAGATGAACCGCCGGGAAGGCCACTGGGACTGGTGTTGCTGGCGACTGCTGTGGCAATAGTCTTCTTCTTCGTTGTTCCGGGGCCGTTGGTTGAAACCGCGGGTAGCGCAGCAGCTTCACTCTTTGCCGGCTGAGGAGAAAAATCTATGAGCGACGCGCCTGAAACACCCAAGCTGGCGCCTGCGTTTCGCTTAGTTGCCCTGGAAAAGATTGGGAGCACGAACGAGGAAGCTCGGCGTCTTGCCGAGGAGGGCGCTGAAGAGGGCACATTGGTTTGGGCTCTTGAGCAGACTGCCGGGCGCGGGCGACAGGGTCGAAACTGGCAGAGCCCTCCTGGGAATCTGTATTTTTCAATTATCCTGAGACCGGACCGCCCGCTACGGGAGGCATCGCAACTTGGTTTTGCAGCCTCTCTCGCCATGGGCGATGCCATCGGTTCCGTAGCTCCACCACTGATCGAAATCACCTACAAATGGCCGAATGACATTCTGGCGAATGGTCGGAAGCTTGCGGGTATGTTGATGGAAGGCAAGGGCGATGCGGATGGCTACCTGGAATGGATGGTTCTGGGGATGGGGGTGAACATCAGCTCTTTTCCGAAGGACACGGAATTTCCCGCGACCGGGCTGCGGTTCGAGGGTGCTGATTCCTCCCTGACCGAGGTGGTTTTGCTGGAACGCTTTACACGGCATTTCATGTCGTGGGTGAACCGCTGGCTAGAGGACGGCTTTGCGCCTCTTAGGAAAACCTGGCTACTGCACGCGCATGGGCTGGGCCAGGATATTCGTGTGCGTTTACCAAATGAAGTCACCACTGGTTTGTTTGAAGACCTTGATGAGGAGGGTCGCCTGATCGTCCGAATGGCCGACAATAGTACGCGCCGAATCTCAGTGGGCGATGTTTTTTTCGGTTCCTCTGAGAACCCGGAAATCTCCGGTGAGGGAGTGCGTGGCTGATGCTGTTGGCCATTGATTCAGGCAACACCAACGTCGGGTTCGCCATCTATGATGGTGATCGGCGTTGTGGATACTGGCGCGCGTCAAGCCAGGCAAACCGGACCGCTGATGAGTACGCCGTTTGGTTGACCCAGTTGATGCAGCTCGACGGGCTTGCCTCGCAAGATATTTCGGCCGCAATAATCGCCAATGTGGTGCCACCGGCGAACTATGCCCTGATCAGCCTTTGTCGCCGTTACTTTCGCGTCCAACCCCTGATGGTGGGACAGCCCGATGTGAAGATCGGTGTCCCCATCCGCGTTGATCGCCCCGAACAGGTTGGCGTAGACCGCTTGGTAAACTGCGTGGCTGCGCAGGAGCGCTACGGCGGACCCCTGATCGTGATTGATTTCGGCACTGCTACGACATTCGATATCGTTGGTCCAGACGGAGCCTATGAAGGGGGTGTCATAGCGCCCGGGATCAATTTGTCTATCGATGCCCTATATCGGGCAGCCGCTCAACTACCCAGGATTGTTGTCGATAAGCCTGCGACCGTCATTGGCAAAGCGACGGTTCCGGCCATGAAATCGGGTGTTTTCTGGGGCTACATAGGTTTGATAGAAGGTCTTGTGGCGCGCATCCAAGCGGAATACGGCCAACCAATGAAAGTAATTTCCACGGGCGGCCTTGCACCGCTGTTCTCGGAGGCGACAGACGCCATCGGCATGGTAGACGGTGACTTGACGCTTCGCGGATTGCAGCTTATCCACGCGCTCAACAATAATTAAAGTATAAGATAAGAAATTAGGTGAATGTGGCTGATTTTCCAGAAAAAGAAGCGCTTTATTTCCTGCCATTAGGCGGCACTGGCGAGATTGGGATGAATCTCAATCTCTACGGCCATGATGGCGCATGGTTAATGGTCGATCTAGGCGTCACTTTTGGTGACGAACGGGTGCCGGGTGTGGACTTGGTCATGCCTGACCCGGCCTTCATCGAGGCCAGACGAAAGGATCTCGTAGGATTGATCCTGACCCATGCGCATGAGGATCATCTGGGGGCCGTGCCATATCTTTGGGATCGCCTGGGTTGCCCCGTCTACGCGACGGCCTTCACCGCATCGCTCTTGCGCCGAAAGCTTGAGGAAGTCGGCTTGCTTGGTAAGGTGCCGATTCATGAGGTCAACCTTTCGGGGAGTTTTTCTGTTGGGCCCTTTGAGATCGAGTTGGTGACGTTGACCCACTCGATTCCTGAGCCCAACGCTCTGATCATAAAGACGCCTATGGGAACGGTCCTCCATACGGGCGACTGGAAGCTCGATCCAGAACCTCTGCTTGGCGATAATTTCGACGAGGCGCGTTTACGACGCCTTGCCGACGAAGATGTGCTCGCGATGGTCTGTGATTCAACCAACGCGCTCGTCGAAGGGGAATCCGGATCAGAATCGGGTGTCCAGCAAGGCTTGTTGCGGCTTATTAGTGGCCTTGATCAGCGTGTTGCGGTCGGTTGCTTTGCCTCCAATGTGGCCCGTCTGCATTCGCTCGGCCAAGTGGCCAGGAAGACCGGGCGTCGCGTTGCCCTGGTCGGCCGTTCTTTGCATAGAATGGTCGAAGCCGCACAGGAGACAGGCTATCTGCTTGATTTCCCGAACACTGTCGATGAGCGGGAAATAGGGTATCTACCGCGCAGCGAGGTCATGCTGATCTGTACTGGAAGCCAGGGTGAAGCGCGCTCGGCGTTGGCCCGTATAGCCCGCAAAGAGCATGCGCATGTGAAGTTGGAGGCTGGGGACGCGGTAGTGTTCTCTTCTCGAATTATTCCCGGCAACGAGGTCAGCATCTTTTCGCTGCAAAACTTGTTGGCGCTGGACGGTGTCCAGGTCTACACCGACGATGATCATCCTATTCATGTGTCCGGGCACCCGGCACGTGAAGAGCTAACCCAGATGTATCACTGGGTTCGACCCCGTATTGCCATACCGGTCCACGGTGAACCCAGGATGCTGCAAGAACACGCACAGTTGGCCCGGGAGTGCCAAGTTCCTGAAAGCATCATTTCGGCCAACGGCGACCTGATCCGGCTTGCCCCCGGACCCGCCGAGATCGTTTCACAAGTGCCGAGCGGCCGTTTGGCGTTGGACGGCCAAAAGGTGAGACCAATCGACAGCGAGGTTTTACGGAGCCGGGTGCGCATGCTCCATAATGGGTCCGCTGGCGTAACACTGGTAATCGACGAGGATGGTGAACTGCTCGCCGACCCTGTGATCTCCTGTCACGGGCTACTGGATGAAGAAGAGCAGGAAGCCAATATGGAGGATGTGGCTGATTACATTGAGCGGCAGATAGCAAGCCTGCGCAAATCCGAACGACGCAACGACGCAATCGTTACGGAAACGGCTCGCGTGGCTCTAAGACGTTCTTTTAAGCGGCTTACCGGAAGGAAACCTGTTACCCAGGTTCATGTCATCCGGCTGGAATAAAGCGATGAGGAAAGGGTTAGAATGATTGGACGATTGAACCATGTAGCAATTGCAGTCCCCGATCTGGAAGCAGCGAGCCGTCAGTATCGAGATGTTCTTGGCGCCAAGGTATCTGCCCCGCAGGACGAGCCTGACCACGGTGTTACGGTGGTATTTGTCGAGCTTCCAAACTCCAAGATCGAGTTACTTTATCCTTTGGGCGAAGGATCGCCGATCGCTGCCTTTCTGGAACGCAACCCTTCGGGGGGCATGCACCATCTCTGTTACGAAGTTGATGATATCCTCGCGGCCAGGGATCGCTTGAAAGCGGAAGGCGCACGGGTCCTGGGTGATGGTGAGCCGAAGATCGGCGCGCACGGCAAGCCGGTGCTGTTTTTGCATCCCAAAGACTTCTGCGGCACGTTGGTCGAACTGGAGCAGGTGTGATTGGCACCTTTAGAAAAGGCAGCTTCGAACGATGACGACCGTCACCGCGATCGTGCTCTATTTCATAATCTGGTGGGTTGTACTTTTTGCAGTCCTCCCCTGGGGCGTCCATCGGGCAAAGAACCCGGAAGTAGGGCATGACCCCGGCGCCCCCGAGCGCCCCATGTTGGTGCGAAAAGTCGTGGCTACGTCCCTTATCACCTTGATCTTATGGGGTATCCTTTACTACCTGATCGACAACAACATCCTAGTTTTCAGAGACCTATAGGCTGGAAAGGCGCTGTTATGGGACAGCATTACTGCGATGTGGCGCCGGGGCATCCGGTTCATGGGCATTACCATGATTATGAATATGGGTTTCCGATCGATGATGAATCGCGACTGTTTGAGCGCTTGGTTCTGGAGATCGCCCAAGCCGGATTAAGCTGGGAATTGATTCTGAAGAAGCGCGAAGGATTTAGACATCGCCTCGCAGGATTCGATGTCGATAGAGTCGCAACCCTCAGTGAAGCAGAACAGGCGGCGTTCCTGGCCGACCCGGGTGTGGTTCGGAACCGCCTAAAGCTCAAGGCCTTTATGCATAATGCTAGATGCATTCAAGATCTGCGGGCCAGCCACGGCGGGTTTGCAGGGTGGATAGCGGCCCACCATCCCTTGCCAAAGGAAGAGTGGATCAAGCTGTTCCGCAAGACTTTCAAGTTCATGGGCCCGGAGATCGTTGGAGAATTCCTTATGTCGACCGGCGTTCTGCCGGGGGCCCATCAGGCGAAATGTCCCGTGCAGCGCCGCATACTGGATGCGAACCCCTTGTGGCATCAGGAGACTAAGTGAGAGGAAAAGGAGCCCAGTGCGGCTGCTCCATACGGTTTCGCTGAATTAAAAACGGCAGGCTCCTTGAAGCCCGCCGTTTTCTATTTTTCCTCCCCAAACCCGAGCCGTGCTTTTGTCGACCGGATGAGGTTTTTTAATGCATCATCGGGCTAACGTCACGCAATATTTTGTCGTCAAACCTCGCTTTCACGTAATCACGTGTTTGAGGATGAATACAGCAGCGATGACATAAACTGCGATTGGACAGCTCGCACCCTTCCCGCTGAGTAACTTCGCCGCGGCATAGGTGATGAATCCAAGACCGATTCCCTCGGCAATCGAGAAGGTGAGTGGCATGGCGAGCGCGGTCACCACCGCCGGCGCATATTCTGTTGCATCGTCCCAATCGATTTCAGCGATACCACGCGCCATCATGCAGGCAACAAACAGCAAGGCCGGCGCGGTTGCGTATCCCGGAACCGTTTGCGCCAATGGTGCAAAGAAAAGCGCTAGTAGAAACAGGACCGCAACGACAACTGCGGTCAGGCCGGTCCGACCACCAGCCTTGATCCCGGAAGCGCTTTCAATATAGCTGGTCGTTGTGGAGGTGCCGAGGGCCGCACCGACAACCGAAGCGCCGGAATCCGCAAGCAAAGCTTTGTTCAAGCGGGGCAGGCGGCCCTGTTCGTCGAGTAAGCCAGCACGATGGGCAAGACCCACCAGTGTTCCCGCCGTGTCAAAAATATCGACAAAGAGGAAGGCGAAGACGACCGACAGCATGCCAATCTGCAACGCCCCGGCGATATCCATCGCAAGGAAGGTCGGGCTTGGGTCGGGCGGCACATCCATGATGCCGACAAATTCTGATACGCCCAACAGGATGCCGATAATCGTTACGCCGAGAATACCAAGGAGAATTGCGCCTGGCACCCGCAGGGAATCGAGAGCAACCATGGCCACGAATCCAAGGATTGCCAGCACGGCGGGCAGGGCGGTGACATCGCCCAGCGTCACCAAGGTCGCAGGGTGATCAACGACGAGACCAGCGTTTTTCAGTGCAATGATGGCCAGGAAAAACCCGATACCCGCGGAGATCGCCATCTTTAGCGTCTTGGGAATCGAGTTTATGATCCACTCGCGCACCGGCAGGATCGACAAAATGATAAAGAGTATGCCCGACACGAAAACCGCACCCAAGGCGGCTTGCCACGTGTAGCCCATCCCCAGGACCACGCCGTAGGTAAAGAAGGCGTTGAGCCCCATTCCCGGCGCTAGGGCGACCGGATAGTTGGCCAAGAGGCCCATGGCTGCCGTGCCGAACGCGGCGGCTAGGCAGGTGGCGACGAAGACCGCGCCAAAATCCATCCCCGCATCAGACAGGATTGCCGGGTTAACGAAGGTGATGTACGCCATAGTCAAGAAAGTGGTCAGCCCCGCGAGAATTTCAGTGCGGACTGTGGTGTTGTGTTCCTTGAGTTTGAATAGGCTTTCCATTTGCGCCCCCATTTTAGTCATGCTGCCCAAGCGTGAAACCGAGGCGCCGCCCCCAAGCCGCTACTTCGGTAATAATATTCTCATACACGCTAGGGAGGGTCATTGGGAAGTGCATCTTCCCTGAGTGTTTTCGTGGACGACCCGCTGGGCTGGAAACACTCGCTGGACAGGACTGCTCGCTTTGCCTACCTTCCGCCGCAGCAAGGCCTGCGCTATAAGCGCGGAATAGATATGTCAAAGAAGGCTAATCCTTATGCGCCTATCGCGTTACTTCCTGCCCACGATGAAGGACACTCCCGCCGAGGCCCAGATCGTCTCGCACCGCTTGATGCTGCGCGCCGGTATGGTGCGCCAAGCCAGTGCCGGAATTTATTCCTGGTTACCCATGGGATTCCGGGTTCTGCAAAAGATCGAACAGATCGTCCGCGAAGAGCAGGACCGGATGGGTGGCCAGGAAATGCTAATGCCGACCATTCAATCGGCGGACCTTTGGCGGCAGTCGGGTCGCTACGATGCCTACGGTCCTGAAATGCTTCGCATCACGGATCGGCACGAGCGGGAGATGCTCTACGGCCCGACAAACGAGGAGTTGATCACCAACATCTTCCAGGCCGAAGCGCGCAGCTATCGGGACCTGCCGAAGCAACTCTATCACATTCAATGGAAGTTCCGTGATGAGGTGCGGCCACGTTTTGGGGTCATGCGCGGGCGCGAATTCTTGATGAAGGATGCCTATAGTTTTGATCTGAATTATGACGGCGCTAAAGAGTCTTATAACAAATACTTCGTGTGTTACTTGAGGACGTTTGCGCGGCTGGGGCTAAAGGCAATTCCTATGGAAGCCGATACCGGCCCAATCGGCGGCAATCTCAGCCATGAATTCATCATTCTGGCAGATACCGGTGAGAGCGCTGTCTGGTGCCATAAGGATTTTGAGGACGCCGATGCTGCCAATCTGACAGTCAACTATGACGACTCTAAAGCTGTTCAGAGTGTCGTGGACCATTTCACAAGTCTTTATGCGCGTACGGACGAAAAGCACGATCAGGCGATGTTTGAATCGCAGGTGCCTGCCGATAAGCGGATAGAACGACGGGGTATTGAAGTCGGCCACATCTTCTATTTCGGCACCAAGTATTCTGATCCATTCGGTGCCGTGGTTGCTGCGCCGGATGGCGGTGAGGTGCCCGTCCACATGGGGTCTTACGGGATCGGTGTATCGCGTTTGGTGGGTGCAATCATTGAAGCCAGCCATGACGATGCGGGGATTATCTGGCCAGAATGCGTAGCGCCTTACAAGGTCGGCCTGGTGAACCTGCGGGTGAATGACGACACCTGTGTCGTTGCTTGCGATCAGGCTTACGCAAAGCTTCAGGATGCCGGGGTCGAGGTGCTTTACGATGACCGGGATGTTCGACCCGGCGCAAAGTTCGCCGATATGGACCTGATCGGGTTGCCTTGGCAGTTGGTTATCGGCCCGCGCGGGTTGGAAAAGGGCGTGGTCGAGCTTAAATCCAGGGCAACTGGTGAAAAGCAGGAAATGTCACTCGAATCAGCGCTCGCCAAGCTGAGCGCCTGAACCACTTGGGGTCATAGTGGCCCGTCGAACGCCTAGGGAGATACCCATGATCTTCGGTCTATTCGAGCGGATGGTTGCTTGGCGCTATCTCCGTTCGCGGCGACAGGAAGGTTTCGTCAATGTGATTGCTGGGTTCTCGCTGCTGGGAATCTGTCTCGGCGTGGCCACCTTGATCATCGTCATGTCCGTGATGAATGGTTTCCGTCAGGAGTTACTAGGTCGCATTCTCGGTGTGAACGGCCATCTGACGGTTTATTCAAGTGGTGGCACCATCAAAGACTTTGAGACGGCCGCCGACAAGGTTCGAGCTTTGGATTTCGTGATCCAAGCGACGCCTCAAGTACGTGGCCAGGCTATGGTCACGGCAGGCCAAGGTGCGTCCGGTGCCGTGGTGCGCGGTATCAGCCTGGAAGAGCTCCGTAATCGCAAAATCATAGCCGAAAACATTGTCGGTGGTTCGTTGGACGAGGTGGGTGAGAAGGATGGCCTTGTAATAGGCAGCCGCCTTGCACGCGCGTTCAATGTGGGGGCTGGTGGCAGCTTGAAGCTGGTATCACCCCAAGGAAACACGACGATGTTGGGTACGGTGCCGAGGATCAAGACATATCGCGTGGCGGCCGTCTTCGAAGTTGGCATGTACGAATATGACAGCAGTTTCATATACATGCCGCTGGAGGCCGCGCAGATTTTCTTTCAAGTGCCGGGCGCCGTCACTGATATCGAGGTTTTCGTAAAGGACGCGGATCGTATGTTCCTGGAGCGATCCAGGGTACGCGATGCCCTGGGGCCGACTTTCGTAACCCAGGATTGGCAGCAAACAAACTCTAGTTTTTTCAATGCGTTGCAGGTCGAACGTAATGTTATGTTCCTCATCCTTACGCTCATTATCGTGGTGGCCGCGTTCAACATTATTTCAGGCCAGATAATGTTAGTGAAGGACAAGGGGCGTGACATCGCAATATTGCGGACCATGGGCGCGTCGCGCGGCATGATCATGCGTATATTTCTCCTGAGCGGTGCCTCTATCGGTTTTGTAGGAACCTTCTTGGGGTTGGTTCTGGGGGTTGCCTTCGCCGACAATATCCAAACCATCCGCGAGTGGCTTGAAGGGTTGCTCGGCGCGACGGTGTTTGATGCTGAAATTTACTTCCTATCTCAGCTACCGGCTGTGATTGACCCAATGGAAGTGGTTTCTGTCGTGGCCATGGCTTTGGGACTGTCACTTCTGGCGACGCTCTATCCTTCCTGGCGCGCTGCGCGCCTCGATCCGGTGGAGGCGCTTCGTTATGAGTAACTCGGTGCTTTCGTTGACGGGGGTGCGCAAGGTTTTCAATCAGGGAGGCCGCAAGCTTGAAGTTTTGCGAGGCGCTGATCTGACTATCCAGCGTGGTGAAATGGTCGCCCTTGTCGGACCCTCAGGGGCCGGAAAATCGACGCTGCTGCAGATATGCGGCCTGCTTGAAGGCGCAGATGGCGGCGAAATATCAATTGACGGAAACCTTTCCTCGGGCCTGGGTGAGCGGCAGCGTACGGCGCTGAGGGGGCGAACCATCGGGTTCGTATATCAGTATCATCACCTGTTGCCTGAATTTTCTGCCTTGGAAAACATCGTGATCCCGCAGTTGATCGCTGACAGGCCGCGCGGCGTGGCCCGACAACGCGCCGAGGCGTTGTTGCGACAGGTGGGCCTGGAAGACCGTGCCGGGCATCGTCCCGGCCAGTTGTCAGGTGGCGAGCAGCAGCGTGTCGCCATGGCGCGGGCCCTGGCTAACGGTCCGGCCCTGCTTCTGGCTGACGAACCCACAGGCAATCTCGATCCAGGTACAGGGGACCGTGTTTTCGAGGTTCTAACCACTTTGGTTCGCGAGGAAGGTTTGGCGGCATTGATCGCCACCCATAATTACGATCTTGCCGCACGTATGGACCGCACGTTGTCTTTGCAGGATGGTCGAATCCTCGAGGGCTAGTTAATCTGGATGGGATCACCAGTAATCCACGTCGCGAACGCGCTGGGAGCGGTAAACATCGATGTCAGGTAGCGACTTCATTCACCTTCGTGTGCATTCGGCTTATTCGCTCTCCGAGGGGGCAATCAAGCTGAAGCCGTTGGTCGAACGTTGTCGCAAGATGGGGATGCCCGCAGTTGGAGTCACCGATACAGGAAATCTTTTTGGCGCACTGGAATTCTCTCTGGCCGCAACGGCTGCGGGTATTCAACCGATCATCGGTTGTCAACTATGGGTGACACGCAGCGATTCGACGGTAACCACGGGCGCTAAAAGGCCAAATCCTGATCAACTGGTTCTGTTGGTTAAGGACGAGCAGGGTTATCGAAACCTGATGCGTCTTTCAAGCAGGGCCTATCTGGAAACTGACGCCGGCGAAACGCCGCAGGTTGATATCGAAGCCTTGGAGGAATGCGGCGCGGGTCTGATCGCTTTGACGGGCGGCGCCAAGGGGCCGGTCAACCGGCTATTGAATGAAGGACGAGGCGCGGAGGCCGAAAGCTACCTGCTTCGGCTGAAAACCATTTTCAATGGCCGACTTTACATCGAAATACAGCGCCATGGCATCCAGGACGAGGTCGCGAGCGAGCCCGCGCTGTTGGATCTGGCCTACAGGCATGATCTCCCGCTCGTGGCGACAAATGATTGCTATTTTCTCGATGCACAGATTTACGAGGCGCACGACGCTTTGCTTTGCATAGCCGGTGGCGCTTATGTAACCCAGGAAGAACGGCGGCGGATGAATGCCGAGTATCGCTTCAAAAGTGCCGAGGAAATGCGGGCGCTGTTTGAAGACTTACCGGAAGCCGTCGACAATTCTGTAGTCGTTGCCCAGCGTTGCGCCTTTTTCCCGGAGACCATCAATCCGATTCTACCCGCCTTTCCAACGGCTGAAGGTCGCAGTGAGGCTGAAGAACTGCGGGCTCAGGCCGAGGCGGGCTTGCATAAGCGTCTGGAGGACCAGATTCTCACCGACGCTATGTCTCAGGTAGAGAAGCAGGAGGCCGAGGCACGCTACCGAGCGCGTCTTGATTTCGAACTCGACGTTATCGGACAAATGGGATTCCCCGGTTACTTCCTGATCGTCGCCGATTTTATCCAGTGGGCGAAGGGGCAGGGTATACCCGTTGGGCCGGGCCGTGGTTCGGGAGCCGGATCGCTCGTCGCTTATGCGCTAACCATTACGGATTTGGATCCGCTACGCTGGAACCTGCTTTTCGAACGTTTCTTGAATCCCGAACGCGTCTCCATGCCTGACTTTGATATCGACTTCTGCCAGGACCGGCGGGACGAGGTGATACGCTATGTGCAGAAGAAGTACGGGTATGACACCGTCGCCCAAATCATTACCTTCGGAAAATTGCAGGCGCGGGCGGTGTTGCGGGATGTTGGTCGCGTATTGCAGATGCCTTATCCACAAGTTGATCGTATCTGCAAGATGGTGCCGAACAATCCAGCCAATCCTGTGACGCTCGCACAGGCGGTGGACGGCGAACCTCAGTTGCAGGTCTGGCGCGATAGCGACGAACAGGTTGCCAAGCTTATCGATATTGGGTTGAAGCTGGAGGGATTGTACCGTCACGCCTCGACGCATGCCGCCGGTGTCGTGATCGGCGACCGACCGCTAACGGAGTTGGTGCCGCTCTACCGTGATCCACGCTCGGATATGCCGGTTACGCAGTTCAACATGAAGTATGTCGAACAGGCCGGTTTGGTGAAGTTCGACTTTCTTGGCCTGAAGACGCTGACGGTCCTCTCGCGTGCGTGCCAGTTGTTGGAAGAGCGCGGTGTTACCATTGACCTGAGCAAAATCCCGCTTGATGACAGCGGAACTTTCGAGATGTTGGGCAGAGGCGACACGGTAGGTGTCTTCCAGCTTGAATCTTCGGGAATGCGCGATGTCCTGAAGCGCCTGAAAGCCGACCGCTTCGAGGATATCATCGCTGTGGTCGCACTTTATCGGCCTGGGCCGATGGACAATATTCCGCACTACATTGCCCGTAAGCACGGTCAGGAGAAGCCGGATTATCTGCATCCCTCGTTGGAGGGAATCCTGAAGGAGACCTTCGGGATCATGATTTATCAAGAACAGGTGATGCAGATCGCACAGGAGCTTGCGGGCTACTCGCTGGGATCGGCGGATATGCTGCGGCGGGCCATGGGCAAGAAGATCCAGGCGGAGATGGATGCGCAACGGGAGTTCTTCGTCAAAGGGGCGAAGGAAAAGAATGTCGACGAGAAGAAGGCCAGCGATATTTTCGATCTGGTCGCTAAATTTGCTGGCTACGGTTTCAACAAGAGCCACGCAGCGGCTTATGCACTCGTCGCCTATCAAACAGCCTACCTGAAAGCAAACTACCCAGTTGAATTTCTCGCCGCGTCAATGACTTACGACATGAGCAATACCGACAAACTGGCGATTTTCAGACAGGAGCTGGATCGCCAGGGAATTCCTTTTTTGCCGCCGGACATCAACCGATCCCGTCCTGATTTCGCGGTTGAAGACCGCAAGGAAGGTGACCCGCGTAGCGGCGCCATCCGCTATGCATTAGCGGCTATTAAGAATGTCGGTGGTTCGGCAATGGCCGGCCTCGTCCAGGCGAGGGAAACCGGGGGGCCATTCAAGGACATAACTGATTTTGCGGAACGCCTGGATAACCATTTGATCAACAAGCGAGCGGTCGAGAATCTCGCTTGTGCAGGCGCCTTTGATGGCCTGGAGGCGAATCGAAGACGGGTTTATCAAGGCGCGGAAACCATCGTCCGTCACGCAGCCGCGGCGACCAGCGAGCGGGCTAGCAGTCAGGAGAGCCTCTTCGGCGGCGATCAGCAGATCGCGGGGATCAAGCTTCCAGCGGTTGATGATTGGCCGGCGATGGAACGATTAGCCTCTGAGTTCAATGCCCTGGGGTTCTATCTTTCAGCTCATCCTCTGGATTCCTACAACCTGGAACGCCTGCGGGTCGTTTCCTCTGGTCAGTTACAAGCGGTTTCTCGCCTGGAGCCGGGCCGGAAGCGTTTGGCTGGTATAGTCGTGGGGAAGCGCGAGTTGAACAACCGCAAGGGCCAACGCATGGCCTTTGTGCAGTTTTCTGATTTGGCCGGGGTGTTCGAGGTAACGCTCTTTTCCGAAGTGCTTGCCCAAGCGCGCGACCTGCTTGATCAGAACTTACCTTTGCTCATAACAGCCAATGTGGAAACGCGCGGTGACGACGAGCCGCGCATCACCGCCCACGAGATTGAACTGCTTGATCAGGCGATGGCAAAATCCGCCGCCGGCTTGCGCGTCTATCTACGAGACGATAAAGCCCTGACGTCCCTGCATAGTGTGCTTAGTAGAGAGGGGCGGGGTCGTAGTGAAGTCTCGCTGGTTCTCACGCTTGGCGATGGTCGGGAAGTTGAAATGGGCCTGCCCGGTGGCTTCAGCCTCTCGGCTCAAGGGCGTCAGGCCATCAAGGCCATACCGAATATCGAAGTACAGGATCTTTAGCAGCAGTTGAGAGCCGCCCTAGGCTTAGGCAAGCTTCTACGGCTCTTTTCCCTTGCATTTGCGCACCCAATAGGTATTTTCCGCGGCACTAAGGAATACGCACGCGGGTAATGCGGTGCGCCGGGGAGAAATCCCGGTGTTTCGCTCCGGTGTCCGGGATGTCCCGGATAATCCCCCCGCGGAGGCATAACCGGAAAAGAGGTACGACATGGCGCTTCCTAGCTTTACCATGCGTCAGCTGCTTGAGGCTGGCGTTCACTTCGGCCACACCACCCGCCGTTGGAACCCGAAGATGGCTCCCTTCATTTTTGGGGAACGTAACGGCGTTCACATCATCGATCTTGGTCAGACGGTTCCGTTGTTGCACCGCGCACTTGAGTTTGTCCACGGCGTTGTCGCGGGCGGCGGTCGCGTGCTTTTCGTAGGCACCAAACGTCAGGCGAGCGACAAAGTCGCGGAGGCCGCCAAGCGTAGCGGTCAGTACTACGTCAATCATCGCTGGCTGGGCGGTATGCTCACCAATTGGAAGACCATCTCCCATTCCATTAAGCGCCTCAAGGAACTTGAGGAGAAGCTTGGTGAAGGGAACATTGGCTTGACCAAGAAAGAGCTCCTTAACCTGACGCGTGAGCGCGACAAGCTGGAGCGCGCGCTTGGCGGAATCAAGGACATGGGTGGCTTGCCGGATGTGATCTTTGTGATCGACACGAACAAAGAACATTTGGCGATTGAGGAAGCCAACCGTTTGAACATCCCCGTGGTTGGCGTGCTCGATTCAAACTCCGATCCGGCCGGAATTACTTTCCCCATTCCCGGCAACGACGATGCTCTGCGTGCGATCGCCAGTTACTGTGACTTGCTTGCCGATACCGTTCTGGATGGTATCCAGGCCGAACTTTCTGCCAGTGGGACTGACGTTGGCGCCGCTGAAGTGGCGCCTGCGGAAAAGCTGGAGGAAGCCGCGCCTGCCGAGGAAGCTGCTCCGGTTGAAGCTGCTGCACCTGCCGAAGAGGCGGTTGCTGAAGAAGCTTCTACCGAAGAGAAATCAAAGAGCGAGAAAGAAAGCGCTTAAGAGATCAACCTCTTATGGTGGCATTTTAATAGAATAGGTGAATAAAAATGGCTGAAATCACAGCAGCGCAGGTCAAGGAGCTTCGCGAGAAGACCGGCGCCGGCATGATGGATTGTAAGAAGGCGCTTATCGAATCGGGTGCCGACCTTGAAGCGGCAGTCGATTGGCTGCGGAAGAAGGGCTTGGCCGCCGCCGCGAAGAAGGCAGGGCGTACCGCAGCCGAGGGATTGGTCGGTATAGCGTCCGCGGGAACCCGCGGTGCGGTGGTAGAAGTCAACTCGGAAACCGACTTTGTGGCACGCAACGATCAGTTCCGCTCATTCGTAAGTGCGGTGGCGGAAAAAGCGCTTGATGCGAAGGGGAATATCGACGCTCTCAAGGCCTCGGATTTCGGTGATGGTGATACGGTTGAAGCCGCGGTGAGCAAGCTCATTGGTACCATTGGCGAGAACATGAATCTGCGCCGGACGGCCTATTTGGAGGTCTCTGACGGTGTCGTGGCGAGCTACGTTCACAACCAGGAAGTCCCGGGGCTCGGCAAAATTGGCGTTCTGGTGGCTCTTGAGTCCACTGGGGACAAGGCCAAGCTGGAGGCGTTTGGTCGCCAGGTGGCGATGCATATCGCCGCCACTAACCCGCAGTCCGTCAACATAGACGAGTTGGACCCGGCATTGCTGGCGCGTGAGCGTGACGTGCTAAGCGAACAGGCGCGCGCTTCCGGAAAGCCTGAAGAGATCATCGGCAAGATGGTCGAAGGGCGTCTGCGCAAGTACTACGAAGAGGTTGTCCTTTTGGAGCAGGTTTTCGTCATTGACGGGGAGAGCCGTGTTGCCAAAGCGGTGGAAGGCCTTTCCAAGGACCTGGGCGCAGCCGTGAAAATCACGGGCTTTGTTCGGATGCAGCTTGGCGAAGGCGTCGAGCGAGAGGAAAAAGACTTCGCGTCCGAGGTTGCTGCGCAGCTTGGTAACTGACGCTTTGCGTTGCAGAACGCTTGTCTGATTGAGCGCCGCCCCCTAAAAAGGGCGGCGCTTTCTTTTGCAAAGGGGCGAAAGTATGTCCCACACCAGAAAACCGGGAGGAAACATGGGCGATAAGGTCAAATACAAGCGCGTCCTCTTGAAGATTTCGGGTGAGGCCCTGATGGGTCAGCGTGAATATGGGCTTGATCCCGACATGGTCGAGCGGATTGCTCAAGAGGTGCGCACGGTCCATGGGCTGGGCGTCGAGATCTGTTTGGTGATCGGCGGAGGAAACATCTTCCGGGGGCTATCCGGGGCGGCCGCTGGAATGGAACGGGCCACGGCTGATTACATGGGTATGCTGGCAACCGTTATTAACTCGCTAGCGATGCAAAACGCCTTGGAGCGGTTAGACGTTCCAACGCGTGTTCAATCCGCAATTCCCATGTCGACTGTGGCCGAGCCTTACATACGCCGCCGAGCGGTCAGGCATCTCGAGAAGGGTCGGATTATCATCTTTGGTGCCGGTACGGGGAATCCTTTCTTCACCACGGATACAGCAGCGGCATTGCGCGCATCGGAAATGAACTGTGATCTTTTGCTGAAAGGTACGAAGGTCGACGGTGTTTATGACGCCGACCCGGTTAAAAACCCAAGGGCGAAGCGCTATGATCGACTGACCTACCACAGAGTCCTGACGGAAGATCTTGGTGTAATGGATCATTCGGCGATCTCACTCGCTCGGGAGAACCGGATTCCGATCGCAGTTTTCTCGATTAATCAGCCCGGAGCTTTTGCGGAGGTGATTGCAGGGCGCGGACAGTTTACCATTGTTTCAGACAGCAAATATCGGGAGTGACAACCGTGGCTGACGCAAACTTAAAAGATATCGAACATCGCATGGACGGGGCGCTTGAGGCCTTGCGGCGCGAATTCGTCGGCCTGCGCACAGGACGTGCATCGGCAGGGCTTCTTGAGCCGGTCATGGTCGATGCGTACGGCAGCTTGATGCCATTGACGCAAGTCGGCACCATCAGCGTTCCAGAACCGCGCATGATCACGGTTCAGGTTTGGGACCGATCGTTGGTGCAGGCGACCGAGAAAGCCATTCGTGAGTCCGATTTGGGTCTCAATCCTGCCACTGATGGTCAGTTAATAAGAGTTCCAGTTCCAGCGCTCAATGAGGAACGCAGACAGGAACTGACTCGCGTGGCCGGGAAGTATGCCGAGCAAGCGAGAGTGGCGGTTCGCAATGTTCGCCGCGATGGTATGGACAAGCTGAAGAAGCAAGAAAAGGATCATGAGATTTCTCAGGATGAGCACAAGCGTTTGGCAGAGCGAATCCAGGAGTTGACGGATTCTCACATCAAGAAAGTCGATGAAATGCTGTCGAGCAAGGAAGCGGAGATCATGCAGGTCTGATCGGAATGGCAGCGATTGAACCCAAAGCACCTGAAGGCGGTACGATGCCCGGGCACGTTGCCATTATCATGGATGGCAACGGTCGGTGGGCCAAGTCGCGTGGCTTGCCCCGTTCAGCCGGGCATCGACGGGGTGCCGAGGCTGCGCGCGGCTGTGTACGAGCCGCCGCCAATTTAGGAATCCGCCACCTGACGCTGTTCAGTTTCTCGGCGGAGAATTGGAAACGTCCACTGGAGGAGGTGGACGAATTGATGGGGCTACTGCGCTGGTATTTGAAAAGTGAGATTGACGAACTCCACAACAACGGCGTCCGATTGCGCGTGATCGGCGATCGATCGCGCCTAGCCACCGATATTATCAAGCTTATAGAGGAAGCCGAGGCTCTAACTTCGGAGAATACCCGCCTCAACCTCATGATAGCCCTGAGTTATGGTGGGCGACAGGAGGTCGTCGCAGCAGCTCGCGCCTTGGCAGAACGCGTTAGTGCCGGTGAACTGACGCCGGATGAAATTGATGCAGAGCAGTTTCAAGCACATCTCTACACGGTCGATTTGCCTGACCCCGATTTGATTATCAGAACCAGTGGAGAGCAACGCATTAGCAACTTCCTGATATGGCAATCGGCCTATAGCGAGTTAGTATTTCTCAATACCCTTTGGCCGGATTTCGGCGAAGCTGATTTCCTTGCCGCGATTGAAGAGTATCAGACGCGGGAAAGGCGCTACGGTGCCAGCATCTCCCGAACATAACCCAGGACCCAAGGCCTCTGGGCTCAACGTTCGGGTGATGGCGTCATTGTTGTTGGCGCCGCCTGTAGTGTTGGCAATCTATGCCGGCACACCTTTCATCGAACCCTTGATTATCATCAGCGCAGGGATCATGGCGCGTGAGTGGGGACGACTATGCTGCCGGAGCGGCCCTGAACGATCATCTTGGGTTATGATGGTCGCCGTGATTGTTCCCTTGTTGGCGTTGCCCGCCTTTGGGGTTTCGCTGTCGTGGCCGTTGTTACTGCTCGGCGCTGTGGTTGCCGCCTTGTTTGCAGCAAGAGACCGGGCTGAGCCCCGGTTGGTGATTCTGGGAACGCTCTACATCGGTGTGGCTTGCCTCGCATTCTTGCTGATACGCGGACATACGCCGGATGGTCGTTTCCTTGCCTTATGGCTCGTCGCGATAGTCTGGGCGGCAGATAGCGGCGCCTATCTTTTCGGTAGGGTCATTGGCGGGCCCAAGCTGGCGCCAAAAATCAGCCCGAAAAAAACATGGGCTGGCTTCACGGGAGCCATGATCATGGCAGCTCTAGTGTCATGGATTTTCGTACAAGTGGTCGGTGCCTGGTCATCCATGGCGCTGGTTTTAGCGGCTGCAGGCCTTGCCGCAATCGAGCAGGTCGGGGACCTACTGATATCAATGCTGAAACGCTACTTCGGGGTCAAAGATACCGGCGCCTTGATACCGGGGCATGGTGGGCTGTTGGACCGCACCGACGGCCTCTTGCTGGCGAGTGTGGCCGCTGCCGCCTATATAACGCTGGTGGGGACTGGGGGGATGCATGACTGACGGTTTGCCCCGTTGCTTGACGATACTGGGCTCCACGGGCTCCGTTGGAACCAGTACGCTTGATCTCGTTTCGCATCACAAGGATCGTTTCCAGATTGCGGCTCTGACGGCAAACAACAATATTGAGCTTTTGGCCGCGCAAGCGCGGAGGTTCAAAGCGCGATTCGTGGTAACGGCGGACGAGGCCCGGTACGCAGATTTGAAATCCCTGCTATCGGGGAGCGGCATCGAAGTGGCCGCCGGTCGTGAGGCATTACTGGAAGCCGCAAAACGTCCCAGCGACCTTGTGATGGCCGCAATCGTCGGTGCCGCTGGCCTGGCGCCTACGCTCGAAGCCGTGCGGCGTGGCTGCATTGTGGCGTTGGCAAACAAAGAAACCCTGGTTTGTGCGGGCGATATCATGATGCGAGAGGTTGCTGCGCACGGCGCAACGCTTCTGCCGGTCGACTCAGAACACAACGCTATTTTTCAGGTGCTTGATCGGACCCAACCGGAGACCGTTGAGCGCATTGTCCTGACAGCATCGGGCGGGCCATTCAGAGGTTTTGATCAAAGGGGAATGGAGCGCGTAACGCCGGCGCAAGCAATCGCCCATCCGAACTGGGACATGGGCGCCAAGATCTCCGTCGATTCGGCAACAATGATGAACAAAGGCCTTGAACTAATCGAAGCGCACCATCTTTTCGGGATGCCTCAGGAGCAGATTGAAATCCTTGTGCACCCGCAATCGATTATTCATTCAATGGTGGCCTATGTGGATGGAAGCTTGTTGGCCCAACTAGGCGCGCCAGACATGCGTATTCCCATCGCCTATGCCTTGGCCTGGCCAAAACGAATGCAAGCACCGGTTTCGCGTCTCAACCTGGCAGACCTTGCACAACTAACTTTTGAGAAGCCCGATCCGGAACGCTTTCCGGCACTTTCGATATGCCGTGACGCTTTGGTTGCCGGTGGTTGCGCCCCAACGGCTTTGAATGCCGCAAACGAAATCGCTGTCGAAGGGTTCCTGGCCGGTCGCCTGGGATTCCTGGAAATCGCCAAGCTGGTTCGGCAGATAGTCGAATCGTTCGATTGGCCGACTCCCAATTCGGTAGAAGATGCGTTGCTCGCGGATGAAGAGGCGCGGCGCATTACCCGTGATGCGCTGAGCACGGCCCTGCAGCAAGCTTGAAAGATGTGGAAATTCCGTTGGATCTTACTATTTGTGTAAGGACTTCAGCCGTCGATGCACTCTGTTGTAGGATTCCAGGGATGTCGTGGTGCTGGACAGTATTGATAAATATATGCAGTCTCTCTCGAAACCATCTCTGGAGCTCTGAAACATGCTATCGGTCCTGAACGGGTTTTGGGAAATTGTAGTCCCGTTCCTGGTAATTCTTTCAATCTTGGTGTTCGTTCACGAGATGGGTCACTACCTCGTTGCGCGCTGGAATGGCGTGCGAGTCGAGGTTTTCTCTATTGGTTTCGGTCGAGAGATATTTGGCTGGAATGACAAGAGCGGAACGCGCTGGAAGATTTCACTTTTGCCGCTTGGCGGCTACGTGAAAATGTTCGGCGACAGTGACCCGGCCAGTCGCCCGGATGAGGGTGTGCAGGAGATGTCGCCAGAGGAAAAGGCGGTCTCCTTCCATCATAAACGCTTGGGACAGCGGACCGCAGTCGTGGCTGCCGGTCCGATCGCCAATTTCATTTTTGCCATCATACTGCTTGCAGGGCTGTTTCTGGCTTATGGCCAGCCCTTCACGCCGCCTGTAGTAGGGCAGATTCAAGAGGGCAGCGCCGCTCAAGCCGCAGGTTTCCAACCGGATGACCGCATCATCAAGATCGATGGTGAAACGATCGAGCGCTTCGAGGACATTCAGCGGCTGGTTATCTTGAATCCGGGAACGGAGCTGCAGGTCGACGTTCTTCGAGACGGATCGGTACTATCGCTTCCGGTTACGCCACAACAGGTCGAGATCGACGACAACCTCGGCAACAAGCGCATGGTGGGACGCCTGGGCATCACCCGCAGCGGAGTCGAATATCGCTCGCTGGGACCGGTTTCGGCAATCGGTGTTGCTTTTACCGAAACCGGTAACCTGGTGGTTGGGACTTTGCGAGCTGTTGGGCAGATCATCGTGGGTGATCGCAGCACCGAAGAACTGGGTGGGCCGATTCGCATTGCTCAGATGTCCGGGCAGGCTGCCGAACTAGGCATCTCAGCGGCACTTTGGTTCGCAGCAGTGCTCTCGATCAACCTCGGTTTGATCAATCTTTTCCCTATTCCGATGTTGGACGGTGGACATCTGATGTTCTACGCCTTTGAATGGGTGCGCGGTCGACCATTGGGTGAGCGGGCGCAAGAATATGGTTTCCGGATAGGGTTGGCTCTGGTATTGAGCCTCATGGTGCTTGTCACTTGGAATGATCTGGCCAGCCTAAAGGTTTTTGATTACCTGATTAATCTGATCTCTTAGGTCTTTGTTTGGGTTCAGGGCAGCGTTCCTTCAAGTAGACCGAATGACGAAGGGGGAAATCTTGCGGATCGCTCGAGCTATCGCCAAGAGACTTTCATTTCTTGCTCTTGCGCTGATGCTTTTGCATACAGAAGCGGGTAATGCGCAATCGTTGCTAGAAGGCGGCACGATTGAGGAAATTCGCATTGAAGGATCGCTGCGAATAGATCCCAGAACTATCCGCTCCTACATGACGGTGGATCCCGGTGATCCATTCGATGCGATTGCGTTAAATGAAACGCTGAAACGCCTGTTCGAGACTGGCTTCTTCGCCGACGTGGCTTTGCGCCGCGAGGCTGATTCGTTAGTCGTGGTAGTCGAAGAACACCCGACCATCAATCGTATCGCCTTCGAAGGTAATGACAGGATTGATGATGAGACCTTGCAGTCGGAAGTCGAGCTGCAGCCAAGCCGGGTCTTTACACGTTCCAAAGCACAGAGCGATTCGGATCGTATTCGTGACCTTTATCGGCGTCAGGGACGATTTGCCGCGACGGTTGAGCCCAATATCATTCGGTTGGAGCAAAATCGCGTCGATCTCGTTTTTGAGATCGACGAAGGGCCCAAGACAACAATCAGCGCCATTAACTTCATCGGTAACAAAGCATTCTCGGACGGTTCGCTGCGTTCGGAGGTTCTGTCCGATGAGTACAGTTTCTGGAATTTTCTGACGACGACAGATACCTATGATCCGGATCGTCTCCAGTTTGATGAACAGTTGCTTTCAGACTTCTACAAGGACGAAGGATACGCCGACTTTAAAGTACTCTCGACGTCTGCCGAACTGACGCCGGAGCGCGACAGCTTCATCATTACTTTCGTTTTGCAAGAAGGCGAAAGGTATCGCTATGGCAGCATTGATGTCGCGACGACTCTTCGCAATCTAGATGTCGAGGCTGTACAGGAAGCTATCCTCACAGAAGAAGGCGAATGGTATAGCGCCAAAGAAGTCAGCGATACGGTCAGCAACCTATCAGATCAGGTGGGGACGTTAGGATTTGCCTTCGTCGATATCACACCGCGCGTCGAACGCGATCTTGAGAACAAGCTGATCAATCTTGTTTACGAGATCAACGAGGGTCCAAAGGTTTTTGTCGAGCGTATCGACATATCCGGCAACACCCGGACACTTGACCGCGTAATCCGGCGTGAGTTTCAGGTCGTAGAAGGCGATGCCTTCAACGCGACAAAAATTCGTCGGTCCCGTGACCGGATTCGCAACCTCGGATTCTTTGAGACGGTAGAGGTGGATTCTCAGCCGGGAACAACACCGGATCGCACCGTCATTGATGTGGAAGTTACGGAGCAGTCCACCGGGGAGTTTAGTTTTGGCGCTGGATTTTCAACGTCGCTCGGTCCCATTGGTCAGGTTGGCGTTCGTGAACGCAATCTGCTGGGTAAGGGACAAGATTTGCAGATCAACCTTTTGATAGCAGGGTCCCGGTCTCAGATCGACCTGAGCTTCACGGAGCCTTACTTCCTGGATCGTAACTTGGCTGCGGGCTTCGATTTGTTCCGGGTCACGACCCAGCAAGACGAAAGCTCTTTTGACGAAGAGCGCACGGGCGGCGGTGTGCGCGCGGGTTATAATTTAAGCAACGATTTGCGCCAGCTTTGGGACTACACGCTGACGGTTCGCAAAATTACCGACGTCGATTCCACAGCTTCCACGGCCATCAAGGCGGAAGAAGGAGAGACAGTAAAATCTTCGTTGGAGCACAGCCTGCGTTATTCGACGATCAGCAATCGGCTTTCACCAACCGATGGCGTCAACGTCACGTTTGCAACCGAGTTGGCGGGCCTAGGTGGCACGGAGTATTTCGTCAAGAATCGGGTTGATGCGAACTACTATATTCCGGCTGCGGAAGATGTAGTGATCCGTCTTGGTGCCCAAGCGGGTAACATTACCTCATTGCATGATGATACGAGCGTCAGCGATCGTTTCTTTGTTGGTGGTGCAACGTTCCGTGGCTTTGCGATCGGTGGCGTCGGTCCGCGTGACACCAATACCGATGATTCGCTGGGCGCTGAGAACTTCGCGGTCGGCACGATTGAGGCGACGTTCCCGTTGGGGTTGCCGGAATCGATCGGTATCAAGGGACGGTTATTCACAGACTTCGGCACAGCATTTGATACGCCCAGCATCACAGGCGCAAACATTGCCGATGAGTCCAGTCTTCGTGCGTCCGTTGGATTCGGGTTTTCCTGGTCATCTCCTCTTGGCCCATTGGCGATCGACTTCGGTTTCCCTGTGGTTAAGGAAGATTTCGACGACACCAGCATCCTTTACTTTAGCCTCGGCACGCAGTTTTAGTGGCCATGCGCCGTTTGGATAATTGAGTGAAACGCCTGCTTCTTAGCGCTCTTTTGTTGCTGTCTCTGACGACAGGGAGCACCTTTGGGGCTGACAAGACATCAGGAGACACCACGGGCAGCAGTCCTAGCTACCTGGTTGCCGACCTGCAGCAGATTTTACGAGAAGCTTCGGCCGTTCGAGCGCTTCAGGTTGAAATGGAACAACGCAGGCGAGCGTTACAGGTTCGGATCCGTGAGCAGGAAGAAGAACTTCGGGACGATGAAAGGCTTTTGGTGGAACGCCGCAGTTCGTTGACGAACGATGAGTTCGCAGCAGAGCGGGCAACATTCGAGGCGAAAGTGGCCTCGGTTCAGAAGAGTATCCAGGGATCGAAGCTTGATTTGGACCGGCTCTATGCTAACGCCATGGCTGGTATTCAGGAATCTCTGATTGTCGTTATTCGCCAAATCGCTGAAGAACGAAATGCCGACTTGGTATTATCGAAATCCACCGTTGTGATCGTGCGTCCAGCATTGGAAATCACGGACGAAGCTTTAGGTCGTTTGAACAAATCTCTTCCTGCTGTAACCTTGCCTGAGTAAATCAAAGGCAGGAATTAGAACGGATGCCAGATCCGCGTTTCTTCGATCGTAGAGGGCCCTTCGCACTCGCTGAACTTGCAGAGATCACGCAAGGCGAGTTGGTGGGCGATGAAGCCTTGTTGATTCACGATGTGGCGCCTATAGCGCGCGCGGCCAAAGGCGAGTTGACCTTCCTGGATAACAAACGTTATTCGGCAATGCTTGCAACCAGCGCAGCATCTGCCTGCGTTCTAACGCCTCAACAAGGCGAGAGGGCCCCAGCGGGAATGGCAAAAATACTGACAGCCCGCCCTTATCATGCCTACGCAAAAATCGCCGCTCACTTCTATCCGGAGCCACCCGTGGTGCCCGGTCGGCATCACACCGCTGTCATTCATGAAGGCGCGATAGTTGGTGAGGGGTGCAGTATCGGGCCCTACGTGGTTGTGGAAGAGGGCGTCGAGATCGGTGAAGGCTGCGAAATAGGCCCTTACTGTTATTTTGGGCGTAGTGTCGTCATCGGCTCGGCATGTCGGATTGGGGCTAGCGTATCCATTTCGCATAGTATTGTTGGTGAGCGGGTTACCATCCACCCCGGCGCGCGAATCGGACAGCGAGGGTTCGGATTTGCGACCGGCGCAGATGGGTTTTTAGATATTCCCCAACTCGGTCGCGTGTTGATCCAAGATGATTGTGAAATCGGCGCCAATGTCACGATTGATCGTGGAGCAGGGCCGGATACAGTCGTCGGCGCAAATACAAAGATCGATAATCTTGTGCAACTTGGGCATAACGTCGACATTGGAAGAAATTGCATCCTGGTCGCTCAATCAGGTGTGGCAGGAAGCACCAAACTTGGTAATTTTGTCTCTCTGGGTGCCCAAGCAGGGGTTGCAGGGCATCTGGAGATGGGGGATGGGGCGACACTGGCCGCTAAGTCTGGTTTGATGGCAGACGTACCGGCAGGTCAGACCGTGGGCGGCCTGCCGGCGATGCCTTTGCGGGAATATTTCAAGCTTGTCGCACTTTGGAAAAGACAATTGCGTGGTAAGGACAAATAGGAATGGTCGGAAACCCATTGGGAGCGCGTGCAGATAAAGGGAACGTGGATATTTTAGGAATCATGGAAATGATTCCGCATCGTTATCCATTTTTGATGATCGACCGGGTCGTTGAGATTCAACCAGACGTATCTGCCGTGGGGATAAAGAATGTAACAATAAACGAGCCCTACTTTGCGGGGCACTTTCCACGTCAACCTGTAATGCCGGGTGTCCTTTTGGTAGAGGCGATGGCCCAAACGGCTGCCGTACTGGTGGTGGAGACCTTGGAGGGAGAGGCAGCTGGCAAGCTGGTTTATTTTATGACGATTGCCAACGCTCGTTTTCGCAAGCCCGTCGTGCCTGGTGATCAGGTCCGGATTCTGGTCCGTAAGACTAAGAACCGTGGCAACGTTTGGCGTTTCAAAGGCGAGGCTCAGGTAGAAGGGCGGAATGTGGCTGAAGCCGAGTTTTCGGCGATGATTATGGATCATTGATGGCCAAGCTACACCCGTCATCTATCGTGGAGCCCGGTGCGACGCTGGGCGATGGTGTAGAAATTGGCCCGTTTTGCCACGTCGGAAGCGATGTCGTTATTGGTGATAACTGCCGACTGATTAGTCATGTTTCCATTATGGGTCGAACCCGTATTGCTTCGCATTGCACGCTGTACCCGTTTTCCTCAATCGGGCACATACCGCAGGACCTGAAGTATGCGGGCGAACCTTCGGAGTTGGTCATCGGTGAGCGTACGGTGATCCGGGAGCAGGTTACCATCAACACCGGTACCCTTGGTGGCGGAATGATCACAAGTGTGGGCGCCGATTGTTTGCTGATGGTTGGCGTTCATGTTGCGCATGACTGCCAAATTGGTGACCGAGTGATTTTGGCCAACAACGTTACTCTGGCAGGGCATGTGCATGTCGGCGAGGGAGCCGTGATCGGGGGGCTCTCGGCGGTCTTACAGTTTGTCAGGATCGGCAAAGGGGCCATGATTGGCGGGATGTCGGGGGTAGAACAGGACGTCATCCCCTTCGGACTTGTTAAGGGAGACCGGGCGGCCCTAGTCGGCTTGAACTTAATCGGATTGAAACGCAGTTCGATGCCGAGCCAAGAGTTGGGCCAGCTTCGGTCAATTTACGATTCTCTGTTCGGCCCGATAGGGGAGCCATTATCGGAGCGGGCCGCACGTCTACGCGAGCTAGCTGAATACGGTCCGGCGGGGAAGGCCCTGATAGAATTCGTCCTGGAGCCATCGCAGCATGGAATCTGCCGACCCGACTAATCAGAAAGCGCCAGGGATTCTTGGGATCCTAGCAGGCAGCGGCGACCTTCCTCGGCAAGTTGCTCTGGAGGCCCAAAGGCGTGGGTACGGTGTTCTGGTCGTTGCCTTTGAGGGGCAAACCGATCCTGAAGCAGTTGAAGGTTTCAGCCATTTTTGGACGCAACTTGGGGCGGCCGGTGAAATTCTCGCTCGCTTGCATAGCGCCAAGGTGAGAGACGTCGTGTTGGTGGGGCCAATCCGGCGTCCCGGATTTTCTGCTCTTGCACTCGATAAACGTGCCCGCAAAGCGCTGATGAGGGCTGGAAAGTCCGTTTTTGGCGATGATGGGCTTCTCGGCGGAATTGTCCGTCTGTTGGAGGAAGAAGAGGGATTCAGGGTGCTTGGCCCAGAGCAGTTTCTGGCCAGGACCCAGCCGGTTGTTGTCGGTGTCTTAGGGCGCCACGCGCCGGATGATCTTGCGCGACAGGATATTGAGCGCGGCCTTTTAATTGCCAGGGCCTTGGGTCGGCTTGATGTCGGTCAGTCTGTCGTCGTTCAACAGGGCCTGGTTTTGGGTGTCGAGGCAATCGAGGGGACGGATTGCCTGTTGGATCGGGTGAGGGAGCTTAAAAGGCCCGGTCCTGGGGGGGTGCTGATCAAAGTCGCTAAGCCACAGCAGGAGATGCGCGTTGATATGCCCACGGTTGGTCCTGAAACCTTGCGTAGGATCATTGAAAGTGGCCTGGACGGCGTCGCGTTGGAAGCGGGACGGACACTGCTCTTGGAGCCGGAGAAGACGATTGAGTTTGCGGACGAGAGAGGTTGCTTCATAGTCGGTGTAACAGGCAATGAATTCTGACACGGTAAAGGTCTTTGTGTTCGCGGGTGAGCCTTCCGGCGACCAGTTAGGCGCTGCCGTAATGAAGGATCTTGCCGGCAAACTTAACGGGCGGATTCTATTCGCCGGTGTTGGGGGGCCGGCTATGGAGGATCAGGGTCTTCAAAGCCTGTTCCCAATGCATGATCTATCCGTGATGGGGTTGGTAGAAGTACTGGGTCATCTGCCGCGCTTGACCCGGAGAATGCAAGAAACCATCGATGCAGCGGTCTCTTTCCAGCCGGATTTATTCCTTTCGATAGATAGTCCATCCTTTTCGTTGCGCGTCGCAGAACGGCTAAGGAAAAGGCACCCAGATGGTTCGTTGCCCCTTGTTCATCTAGTTGCGCCCAGCGTATGGGCGTGGAAAGCATGGCGAGCGAAGGCGATGGCGGGGTACCTTGATCATCTCCTGACGCTCCTTCCCTTTGAGCCGCCCTACTTTCAACGTCATGGACTGCCTGCCACTTTCGTCGGGCACCCTGCGGCACATCTATCGGCGGATGCGCCAACCAAAGCCGCGGCAATGCGAACGCTTGGTTTGGCAGAAGAGCCGAATTTCCCGGTTCTATGCTTGCTACCCGGCAGCCGCCGAATGGAGATCGCGCGGCTCCTTCCTTTGTTCAAACAAACCCTTGGGTTTGTATTGCCAGAAGTGGCAAATCTGAAGGTTCTATTGCCGACAGTTCCGGCCGTTTCGAGCCACGTCCGTGAGGAGGTTGCAAAATGGCCCTGGCAGGTGACCGTGCTCGATGGGGACCAATTGAAGCGGGCAGCTTTTACCATCAGCGACGTGGCCCTGGCGGCGTCCGGTACCGTTGCTGTTGAACTGGCTGCGGCTAAAGTGCCGGCGATCATAACTTACAAAGTAAATGCAGTTTCGGCGTTCTTTGCTCGCCGAATGCTGAAGGTTCGTTATGTAAGCCTGGTTAATTTGATAATGGAGCGCGAAATACAGCCCGAGTTTATACAAGATCGTGCCCGGCCGGATCTCCTTGCTTCAGCAATCCTACAATACCTTGGCGACGGATCCGCCTGTGCACGCCAGATCGCAGCACTGGAACCGGCGCTCGCCCTGATGCAAGGTCCAACGGGAAACCCGGCGGGGCTTGCCGGTGAGGTATTGCAGAAACTGCTGGGCGAATCGGTAGAAAAAAAGCGGCTTCACATTGGATGAAACCGCTTTTTTGTTGGATAATTCAAAAGTTTATCGTTTGTCGATTGGTTTGTAGGGCCGTTCGGCGTAGCCCGTATAGAGCTGCCGAGGGCGGCTGATTCTCTGGTTGGGATCTTCAATCATTTCCTTCCACTGGGCGACCCATCCGACAGTGCGGGCGAGCGCAAAGAGGACAGTGAACATGGTCGTGGGGAATCCCATCGCCTTAAGAATGATGCCCGAATAGAAGTCAACGTTCGGGAAGAGTTTCTTCGAGACGAAATAATCGTCTTCCAGTGCGATCTTCTCCAACTCCATGGCGAGTTCTAAAAGCGGGTCGTCAACGCCCAGCTCCGAAAGAACCTCATGGCAGGATTTCTGCATTACCTTGGCGCGTGGATCGTAGTTCTTGTAGACCCGGTGGCCAAAACCCATCAGCCGGAAGGGGTCATCCTTGTCTTTTGCGCGCTTGATGAACTCGTGGATGCGGTCCTTATGACCAATCTCCTGGAGCATCAGTAGAACGGCCTCGTTTGCTCCACCATGCGCCGGTCCCCAGAGAGACGCTATGCCTGCTGCAATGCAGGCAAAGGGATTGGCGCCCGAAGAGCCAGCGATCCGAACCGTGGAAGTCGAAGCATTCTGCTCGTGGTCTGCATGAAGGATGAAAATACGGTCCATGGCCCGAGCAAGCGTGGGGCTGACTTTGTATTCCTCAGCAGGGACCCCGAAAGTCATTTGCAGGAAGTTCTCGGCGTAGTTGAGGCTGTTCCGCGGATACATAAAAGGCTGGCCGACCGAATACTTGTACGCCCAGGCGGCAATGGTCGGCATTTTGGCAATCAGGCGATGGCTGGCGATCATCCGCTGGTGTGGGTCACCAATGTCCGTGCTGTCGTGATAGAAGGATGAGAGGGCGCCGACGACCCCAACCATGATGGCCATCGGGTGCGCGTCTCGACGGAACCCCCGAAAGAAATAGTTGAGCTGTTCGTGAACCATCGTGTGATAAGTGATGGCTTTTTCGAACGCCAGCTTCTCAGAACGGGAGGGAAGCTCGCCATGCAACAACAGGTAGGAAACATCCATGAAATCACTGTGTTCGGCAAGATCTTCGATCCGGTAACCGCGGTGCAGCAGTATGCCTTCGTCGCCATCGATATAGGTAATCTTGGATTCACAGCTACCGGTTGAGGTAAATCCCGGGTCGAATGTGAAGTGTTCGGTGTCGCCATAGAGCTTGCGTACGTCGACCACGCTCGGCCCAAGAGTTCCTTCCATAACCGGGAGGTCCCAGCTCTTGCCGCTGGAATTGTCGGTGAGGGTCATATGTTTTTTTTCTGTCATCTCCCGATCCTCTTTGGTTTGGTCATTATTTAGATGCAGCGCAGCATAGAGCTAAAGTATTGGTGGATCAATTCACAGCGCGTTCATCAGCCAGAACAATCGTCGGTATCTCTCGCAAGCGCAGCAGGGTTTCATCGCGCCCTAGAATCGCCATGACCTCGAAAATACCTGGCGATACGTTTGTTCCGGTCAGCGCGGCACGCAACGGTTGGGCAACGTTACCAAGCTTCATATCGTGTGAGTCGGCATAGGCTTTCACTGTGCTCTCGCAAGCCTCTTCGCTCCATGCTTTCAAGTCTTCCAGCAGTGGCAAGAGCTCCTCTATCGTGGATTTACCCTGATGGTCGAGAATTTTCCCTGCCTTTTGTGAGAGGCTGTCCGGCCGCTTCACGTAGAAAAGCGCCGTCTCTGCGAGATGGTTCAGATTCTTTGCTCGCTGCTTGAGTCCGTTCATACCTTTAATCAAACGCTCGTTGTCATCCTGGCTTAGCGTCGCACCCAGTGTTTTCTCAAGCCGTGGGGCAATCAAACTTACAAGCCTGTGATCGTCGCTGTTCTTTAGGTAGTGCGCATTCAAGCTATCGAGTTTTGCGAAATCGAACCTTGAAGCCGAGCGGCCAACGGCGCCTAATTCAAACCAAGCCACAGCCTGTTCAGTAGTGATGATCTCGTCATCGCCATGGCCCCAACCCAAACGCAGCAGGTAGTTCCGCATGGCCTCGGGCAGGTACCCCAGGTCGCGATAGGCTTCGACCCCGAGCGCGCCGTGTCGTTTGGAAAGTTTTGCGCCATCAGGGCCGTGTATGAGGGGAATGTGCGCAAAAGCAGGAACCTGCCAACCCATCGCTCGGTAAAGCTGCGTTTGCCTGAAGGCATTGGTCAGATGGTCATCCCCACGGATAACATGAGTGATTCCCATATCATGGTCATCCACCACGACAGACAGCATGTAGGTCGGCGTTCCGTCGGCGCGCAGCATCACCATGTCATCAAGTTGGGCGTTCATGACCGTCACAGCGCCTTGGACGTGGTCCTCAATCACGGTTTCGCCCTCTTGTGGCGCCTTTAGACGAATGACAGGTTGCACCCCTGCGGGTGCATCGGCGGGGTCCCGATCACGCCAGCGGCCGTCATAGCGGACTGGTAGTCCCTTGGCCCGCTGCTCGCTTCGCATGGCGTCCAACTCTTCCGGCGAGGCATAGCAGCGATAGGCTAATCCCTTTGCAAGGAGTTCCTCCACAACCGCTGCATGGCGACCGGCGCGCTCGAACTGGTAGACAACATCTTCGTCCCAATCGAGACCTAGCCACTGTAAACCCTCAAGGATTGCTGCGATCGCCTCCGGCGTGGATCGTTGCCGATCGGTGTCTTCGATGCGAAGGCGAAACGTTCCACCATGGTGGCGGGCATACAACCAGTTAAACAAAGCTGTGCGTGCGCCACCAATGTGAAGGAATCCGGTGGGTGAGGGTGCGAAGCGGGTTACAATGGTCATGGCTGTCCAGCGTTTTCCTGTTGCAAGGCGGGAGGTCGTCAGGATGGATGGGGCTCTTACCACATATTACGTACCTTATGCCATCCTTGGGCATTGGATAACTCTCTCCAATGGAGGTTGTCAGGCTGTTGTCGGGTCGTCATTCTTAGTTCCAACCGATGCCCCGATTGGGATTTTCGGAACGGTGATCGCTAAAACGAAATCGAAGTAAAGCGGCGACGCCGGCTATCGTTGGGGGGCGAGCGATTTGGGCGCAAGACGCTGTTCAGTGTGCGGGTTCCTGGCTCGCGCGTTTGCGGGAAATTTTTTGGAAGAACGAAGCCGATGGATCCTTTGGGTGCCAGGCTTTTTCGGCACTGGCGTGGGCATTTACTTTTCGCTCTCAAAAGAACCTGCATTAATGCCGCTCGCCACGGTATCGCTTCTGGCTTGGATCGTAGTTCTGCTGTGCAAAGGCCGCGGTGTCCTTTGGCCGTTTTTGCTGGTCGCCCTGATTGCCTCAGGCTTGACCACCGCAAAGATCCGCACCGATCTTCTTGATGTTGGAGCGTTGAAACGCAAGGTCGGCCCGGTCGAACTTTCCGGCAGGGTCATCTCGGTAGAGGCGAGAGAAATGGGCGCCCGGATCGTCCTGGAAGACCTCAAAGGGCCGGAATTACCAGTCTCTGAATTGCCGACACGCATCAGGATTTCACTTCGGGACGGATGGCAGGAAATCCGTCCCGGATACCGTGTCACGGTGCTGACCATGTTGCTGCCACCAGCACGTCCTGCCTTTCCCGGCGGCTTCGACTTCGCTCGCAATGCCTACTTCCAAGGTATTGGCGCTGTCGGCTTTTCCTTTGGCAAGCCGTTGCTGGTCGCGCGGGCTCATGGGGGCGACAACCACACCGATTTGGCGATCTGGTTGGCCACGGCTCGACAATCACTTTCTGCGCGAGTCCGGGGAGTACTCCCCGGTGACACAGGCGCGCTGGCCGCCGCTCTAATGACCGGTGATCGGGGGGCTATTTCGCCGGAAAGCACACAAGCCATGCGCGACGCAGGGTTAGCACATCTTCTGGCTATTTCCGGTCTGCATCTAGGGTTGATCGCTGGTTTGGTGTTTGGCGGTCTTCGTGCGTTGTTCGCGCTTTTGCCGTTCTTTGCCCTTAGAGCACCGATCAAAAAGATCGCTGCGGTTGCCGCAGCACCGGTGGCTTTCTCCTATCTCCTACTTGTTGGGTCTTCAATCCCTGCGGAACGAGCATTCATCATGGTTCTGCTGGCGCTTGTAGCAGTGCTTATTGACCGATCTCCGATTTCATTGAGACTGGTTGGCGCTGCCGCGTTAGTGGTACTTTTTTTGCGACCGGAGAGTCTGGTTTCGGCGTCATTTCAGCTTTCTTTTGCCGCTGTGGTAGCGCTAATCGCTGTATTCGAAAAGCCGGAGGGTCGTCAGGTTAGGGCGACCAGGCAGCCGGGGTTGTCAGCACTCGGGGTGCCCATCCGTTATCTTGCGGTCCTCAGCATTACATCGGTTGTGGCGATAGTGGCGACAACCCCCTTCGCATTACACCATTTTGGTCGCTTCGCTGTGTACGGTCTTCTTGCCAACCTAATCGCTGTGCCGTTGATGGCATTTGGCATAATGCCACTGGTGCTGCTTGCTCTATTACTGGCGCCGTTCACTGCAGACGCTTGGATACTGAAGCTGATGGCCATCCTCTTGGAGCTATTGCTTACAGTCGCTCACTATGTTGCCAGCTTGCCAGGCGCCGTCGTGAAGATACCCAGTTTGCCGACCCTGCCTTTGGTCGTGATCGCCGTGGCTGGGCTTTGGTTGTGTATCTGGCGCAGGCCGTGGCGCTACATCGCACTACCAATCATCCTTTTGAGTCTTGGCGCGCCGCTGTCTCGCACTCCTCCTGACATTATCATTGACGAGTCCGCCGATCTGGTTGCACTGCGCGGCCCGAATGGTCACTACGGCTTCTCCACTCTCAGACGCCAAACTTTCGAGCGGCAAATCTGGATGGAGGCGCTTGGCAGCCAATCCGTTTTCGCCTGGGATGAAAAGGGTGATCGTAACGATTGGCTGAGCTGCGATGGATTGGGGTGTCTCTATCGCAAGGATGGATGGCCGGTCGCAATTTCCTTTGACGGGCGTGGATTGGAGGAGGACTGCCGGCGCGCGGCTCTGGTCATAAGCCTGGAGCCGGTTCGTAGCGCACACTGCGACGATATTCCCAGCGACCGGCTTTTCGACCGCTTTGATTTCTGGAGGAACGGTACGCACGCCTTTTGGTTGGATGCCCAGCGCGCATCAGTCACATATCGAACCGTCGAAAGCCTGCGCGGACTGCGTCCTTGGAGCGGTGGTCCGGATTAGAGTGATTGTGCTGGTTCGTGATACTAACTGCAGTACACCACTCAATAGCGCCTTAACAGCCCCACGAGTTTGCCTTGAACTTGAACGCGGTCGGGCGGGAAGATTCGGGTTTCATAACTCTTGTTGGCTGGTTCCAATGCGATTGACTGGCCGCGCCTTCTGATACGTTTCAAGGTGACCTCGCCATCATCGACCAAGGCTACGACGATCGCGCCGTTCTCTGCTGTTTCACACCTTTCGATGATCACCGTATCGCCGTCGAAGATACCAGCCTCGATCATCGAATCGCCCTCAACCTCCAGCGCATAGTATTCCGCGCGATTGCCCAACATGGTTGCTGGGACATCGACGAAGTTGCTGGTATCGCGCAAAGCTTCAATCGGCGTACCTGCCGCGATTCGGCCGTACAATGGTAGTTGGCGATTGCTGCCGTCACCCGCCAGTGAGGGCAGGCGTTGTACGCGTCCGAACACACCATGAATGACATTTGTATCATGGCCAAGGTCATGTGACTGATCATGGTCTTCCGGCAAACGCAGTACTTCAATTGCGCGGGCCCTATGGGCAAGCCGCCGAATAAAGCCACGTTCCTCCAATCCGCTGATCAAACGGTGAATGCCAGACTTGGATTTGAGACCCAGCGCGTCCTTCATTTCATCGAAGGAGGGGGAAACGCCATTCTCGGATAGATGACCGTGAATGTAGAGTAGTAGTTCCCGTTGTTTCCGCGTCAACATCGCGCATTCCCCGTTCAGGCAAGACAAGAACAAAATAGAAACGTTATAAATGTTCTAGTTTAGTTCCATTGCGCCGGTCAAGCATTTTTATGACTGTTGCGAGTCGTGAGCCAAAGGGTGTGCGCGCTTCATGGCCGGGGCAGGCGAAGGAAGGAGCAGGTCTCACCGGCCTTGGCCGCTCTGGCCTGCGGGCGGCGTATGATCAAGGCATCCGCGTGTTGTAGCGTTGCCAGCATCGAACTGTCCTGCCGTTCGAAAACTTTGAGCTTTGGGCCATTTCCGTCAGGTTCGACAAAAAGAGCGCGCAGGTAATCCTGGCGTCGATCATTCTCTTTCAAATCATGCTCGAGCAATCCCGTTTCCTCGCTTAGGGCAATATCGGGAGCGCCCAAGAGCTTGGCCATAATCGGCAGCAAGAAAAGATATCCGCATACGAGGCTGGAAACCGGGTTGCCGGGCAAGCCCAGTACGGGTAATTCAGGCCATCTGCCAAACATCAGCGGTTTGCCGGGACGCATCGCTATCTTCCAGAAATCAAGCGATAGATCGGACCGCTGCAGGGCCGACTGAACGAGATCATGTTTGCCGACGGAAGCCCCGCCTGTCGTAATCAACAGATCGCAGCCGCGCGCGCGGTCACGTAAATTATCCAGAGCGTCTTCCCGGTCCGCCGCGATACCCAAATTGACCGCGACGCCGCCAGCCTGCTCGATCAAGGCTGCCAGCGCCAAGACGTTGGAGCTGACAATCTGATTTTCCCGAATAGGATCGCCTGGCATCACGACTTCATCGCCCGTTGCCAGAAGTGCGATCCGTGGGCGTCTGCGAAGCGGCAGCCATGGCCTGTTCATGGCGGCGGCAAGACCGATTTCACGGGCACCAAGGCGCGTGCCGGCCCTGAGCTTGACCTCACCCTCCCGAAAGTCCAATCCGGCGCGCCTTACATAGGCGCCGCGTTTTGCGGTCTCCAGGATCGTGACTTCGTCTTCCGCCGCCTCAGTGTCCTCCTGGATGACCACGCTATCGGCGCCTGGCGGGACGGGGGCGCCGGTAAAGATACGCGCCGCTTCTCCGGCAGCCAACGCTTGCGGTGGCAGGCTCCCGGCCGGAATCTCCATTGTAACCTTCAATGTTGTAGGCACGTGAAGTACATCGCTTGCGCGCACTGCGTAACCATCCATTGCGGATACGTCCATGGGGGGTTGGGTACGGCGAGACTCCAGATCATCAGCCAAGACCCTGCCCAGACTGTCGGAAAGTGTGACTATTTCCGCGGGGGTAGTCGCAAACTCCTTGAGAATGCGCGCCTGTGCTTCTTCAACAGAAATCATTAAGACGCCTCATAAGTACCAGATTTTCCGCCAGATTTGTGAACTAGCCTTATATCACTAATGATCATGGCCTTATCCACGGCCTTGCACATGTCGTAGACGGTCAGACAAGCCACACTGACGGCGGTCAGCGCTTCCATTTCGACGCCGGTTTGTCCGACTAGCTTGCAGGTTGCCGTTACATCGATTGCCTGTTTTTCTTCGTTGAGTGTTAGGTCTACCTTCACGGAACTGAGGCTCAAAGGGTGGCAAAGCGGAATAAGATCCGGTGTTCGCTTCGCCCCCATAATTCCGGCGAGACGAGCAACTGACAGGACATCGCCTTTTTTCATTCCGCCGCCGCGCACAAGTTCAAAGGTTGCGGGCGCCATGACGATAGATCCTCGTGCGGTGGCGCTTCGTTCTGTCGCGGCCTTACCGGACACATCGACCATGATTGCCTTACCATCACTATCAAAATGCGTGAAATCACTCATGATTCAGGCGCTTTCGGAGAGGGACTGGGGCACCAGCGCCCGGGTTGCCGCTATAACGTCAGGTTGGCGCATCAAAGATTCGCCGATCAAGAACGCGGTGGCTCCGACAGCAGTCATGCGGTTCAGGTCTTGTGTGCTGTAAAGCCCGCTTTCACATATCAAATACCTGTCACTCGGCACGTTTGGGGCCAGCTGCTCCGTCGTTGCGAGATCAACCTCCAGTGTTTTGAGGTTTCGGTTGTTAATACCAATCAGCGGCGATTGTAACGCCAAGGCGCGGTCCAGTTCGGTGCGATCATGAACCTCAAGCAGGACATCCATGCCAAATTCGATGGCTGTCGTTTCCAGTTCCTCGGCCTGAGCGTCTTCCAGAGCAGCCATTATCAGCAGGACGCAATCTGCGCCCAACGCGCGCGATTCGACGATCTGATAAGGGTCGAGCATGAAATCTTTGCGGAGCGCCGGGAGATTTGTAGCCCTCCGCGCTTCCTCAAGGTAATGATCAGCGCCTTGGAAATAGGGTTCGTCGGTCAGCACCGAAAGGCAGGTTGCGCCACCCTCCTCATAAGCTTTTGCCAACGAACAGGGATCGAAGTCGGCCCGGATAAGCCCTTTGGAGGGAGAGGCTTTCTTAATTTCACAAATCAACCCGTAACCATGCGTCGTCGCCGCCTTGGCGAGAGCCTTTGCAAACCCCCGAGGTGCTGGATGGGCCTTTGCCTTCGCTTCCAAGAAAGCCAGGCTGTTTTGGGCCTTCATTGCCGCAATATGCTTGGTTTTATCAGCGCAAATCTTTGTCAGTACGTCGCTCACTCGGCGCCCTCCCGGCTTATTTCCGCCATCTGCTTGAGAACGGCTGCGGCTTTGCCGCTATCGATAGCGGCCGCGGCCTTCGTAGCACCCAACTTGAGATCGTCGACCTTTCCGGCAACGAGGAGTGCCGCTGCGCTACCGAGGAGGACGGTATCCCGGTAGGCGCTCTTCTCGCCAGCGAGTAAGGAGGAGAGGGCTTTCGCGTTCTCTTCTCCGGTTCCACCAAGAATAGTTTCCAGCGGGCTACGTGATAAGCCCGCGTCTTCTGGTGTGACTTGGAATTCGCGGATTTTGCCGTCCTTGAGTTCCGCAACCTGGGTCGGCCCGGTGATCGAGATCTCGTCGAGGCCGGAATCACCATGAACAACCCATGCGGCCTCGCTCCCAAGTTCCCGTAGAACTTGCGCCAATGGCAGGACCCAATCGGGTGAGAATACGCCAATTACTTGGCGTTTCACGCCCGCCGGGTTGCAGAGTGGACCGAGCAGATTAAAGATCGTCCGCGTCCCCAATTCAGCCCGTGATGGGCCAACGTGCCGCATGGCACTGTGATAACGCGGCGCTGCGAGAAATGCCGTTCCTGCCTGCTTGAGTGCCTTTTCAACCTTAGTCTTGTCTGCATCGATGTTGACGCCCAATGCCGTCAGCACATCGGAGGCACCGCTCTTCGATGACGCAGCCCGATTTCCGTGCTTAGCGACGGGGACGCCGCAAGCCGCCACGACGAAGGCAATCGCTGTTGAGATATTGAGTGTTCCCTTGCCGTCGCCACCCGTGCCGCAGGTATCCAGAGATTCCGGTGGTGCGACGATACGATCCATCTTCGCGCGCATGGCGCGTGCCGCACCGGTAATCTCCGGCACTGTTTCGCCCCGAACACGAAGCGCCATTAGAAAGCCGCCGATTTGGGTAGGGGTAGCGGCACCAGACATCATAATGTCAAAGGCCGATTCAGCTTCGGTTTCACTCAGGCTGTGGCCATCGGCCACACGCGCAATGAGCGGTTTCAGGTCATTGCTGCTTGCTGGCATGCTCTCGTATCCTTGTCAGGCGACGTCACGTACGGCGTTGTGTCCGGCAAGGCGCAGGAAATTGCCCAGTAGTTTGTAGCCATGCTCCGAGGCAATCGATTCCGGATGGAACTGTACGCCATGTACTGGTAAGTCCCGGTGTTGAAGCCCCATGATGAGGCCGTCTTCCGTCTCCGCTGTCACCTCTAGAACCTCGGGGAGCGATGTCCGCTCAACCGTTAGCGAATGGTACCGTGTCGCGGCGAAGGGAGACGGCAACCCGGAAAACACGCCGTTGCTCTCGTGCGATATAGAGCTGAGCTTCCCATGCATCGGAACAGCGGCCCGCACGACCTGGCCGCCATAAGCCTGCCCTATGGCCTGGTGCCCGAGACACACACCCAGTAACGGCACCTTGCCGCCCAGTTGTTTGACAACCTCTAGGCAAATGCCTGCTTTATCAGGATCACAAGGGCCCGGCGATAAGATGATCCCTTGCGGCTTGATGGCGGCTAGGTCCTTTACCGTAATAGCATCGTTGCGCCATACGCGAACTTCAGCCCCAAGTTCTCCCAGGAAGTGGAAGAGGTTATAGGTGAAGCTGTCGTAGTTATCTATCAGCGCAAACATAACAATGCCTTATAGAGAAGTGTTTCCGGCTCAAATCCGGTTCGGGTCTGCCTTTATAGCAGCGATTTCAGGGCCGTGGAAAGAACCCTTGACCTTCCAGCTACTGGAAGCCAGATATCGTATCTTGAATGGTTGATGTTCTTTTCGGCAAAGGAACCACGGACATGCGAATAGGCGAGGTTTCACGACGTACCGGCGTTCCGTCAAAGACAATTCGCTATTACGAAGAAATTGGCCTCATCGATGCAGCATCTCGCACAATTAGCGGGTATCGGGATTATGGTCATCATGAGTTGGAAACCCTGCGATTTATTTCAAGGGCGCGGGGTCTGGGATTCACCGTAGCTCAGGTGGAGGATCTGCTTGCGCTGTGGAATGATCGCGATCGCAACAGTGCGCAAGTGAAGCAAGTGGCGGCAGAACATCTGCGGAGAATTGATGAAAAGATCGCGGAATTGCGGTCGATTCGAGGCACTCTGTCGCACCTGATGGAGAATTGCCACGGAGATGACCGCCCAGACTGCCCAATCCTGGAAGGCCTTGAGGGAAAAACCAGCGACGCTTGAAGGACTTGCGGCCTAGGCATGATATAATTCCTCCGCGAATCGGGAGCGATTTGACCGGAGGGGGCAAGGGTGGAGCACACCAAGTATCGTGGCGCGGCACGACACGAGCATACTACTGGCAGTGTGCCGATTTCGATCCTAGACACTGAAGAGCCATGTCAGAAGCTTAGCAGAGAAACTGGAGCGTCAAATAAGCCGATGGCTTATTTAAAGCTTGTTTGGCTTGCGGGCTTTTTCATTTCGGTGCCATTTGGACCATCTCACACGGCGCAGGACTTGCGGGTGAAGGTGTTGATGCAGGCTCCGGTGCAAAACTCAAATCCGATTGAAGTGTCCCGCGGTACTGAGCTCGATGTGCCATTCCCGCTTCCATTAATCCCGCCATCGGATGGCATGTTGGATACCCTTAAGGTTTCGGCGGCCTTACCTCCGGAAACCGAAGACCTGGTGCAGCCAACAAGACCTTCGGAAACGCAACATTCGCCGACCGTAACCAATAGCGCTTTAGATAGCTGGAAACAGTTTGCGGTCAGTTATGACGCGGATCCGACCAAACCTTGGATCGCTATTGTTATCGACGATGTTGGCGTAAACCACGGGGGCGCCAAGATGGCTGTGGAAATGCCAGCACCGCTGACATTGGCGTTTATGACCTATGCGGACAACCTTGAGGAATTGTCTCAGCAAGCGCTTGGGCGTGGGCATGAATTGCTGCTGCATTTTCCAATGGAGCCCGATGACTTAAAGCGCAATGACCCGGGTCCAAATGCTCTTATGGTTGGATTGTCGGAGACGGAATTGGATCGACGCCTTGAATGGGGTCTCAATCGTTTCAAAGGGTTCGTTGGGCTCAACAATCATATGGGTAGCCGCTTTACCCGAAACAGAGTTGGCATGCGACGGGTCGCGCTTGCGCTGCGCAAGCGTGGTCTAATCTTTCTGGATTCCATGACCACCGGTAGCAGTGTGGCGGCAGCCGAGGCTCGACGGGTGGGCTTGACCGTGCTGGAGCGGGATATCTTTCTGGATCACATCCCGACATCTGAGGAGGTGAGGCGCCAACTCGCTCTGTTGGAGCAGCGCGCGAAGGCAAAGGGGTTCGCCATTGGGATAGGCCATCCCCAGACATTCACGCTGGATGTAATACGTGCCTGGCTTCCGATAGCAAGGGCAAGGGGCTTTGATATCGTGCCGATCAGCGTGATTGCTAAGCGTTTGGAAGGCGTTGGATGAACGACTAGGAGCGGAAAGGGTGCTTTACAGCCTCATCCGCGGTTCTTAGCGAAGGCCACAGCTTCTTCCGCCGCGCGAATCAAGGCGCGGGCCTTGTTGCAGCTTTCTTGGTATTCCGCCTCAGGATCGCTATCCGCCACGACTCCGCCGCCAGCCTGAACGTACATAGTGCCGCCCTTGATCACGGCTGTCCGGAGGGCGATGCAAGTATCCATATCGCCATTGGCGCCGAAATAGCCGACAGCGCCCGCATAGATGCCGCGGCGCTCTTGCTCCAACTCCTCGATGATCTCCATCGCGCGGACCTTCGGTGCACCCGACACAGTGCCGGCAGGGAATCCGGCAGCCAAGGCATCCAAGGCATCGTGGTTCGGGTTCAGTTTGCCGATGACGTTGGATACGATGTGCATGACGTGGCTGTAATACTCGATAGTGTTTCGTTCGGTCACCTTCACACTGCCGATCTCAGCGACGCGACCGACGTCGTTGCGTCCTAGATCTAGCAACATCAGATGCTCCGCCAGTTCCTTGGGATCACTCAGAAGGTCTGCGGCGAGCGCTTTGTCTTCCTCAGGCGTCTGGCCTCTGCGGCGGGTTCCGGCGATGGGTCGTATCGTGACCTGCGGCCCACGTAACCTGACAAGGATCTCGGGGCTTGAACCGACGATCGCGAGGTCATCGAGTTCCAAGAAGAACAGGAAAGGCGAGGGGTTAAGCCGTCGCAGAGACCGATAAAGGCTCAGGGGCGGTAGGTCGAACGGCAGCGCAAAGCGTTGGGATGGCACGACCTGGAATATATCGCCGGCCAGGATGTACTCTTTCGCTTTCTCCACCATGGCATGGTATGCCGTTCGCGCCATATTGGCCTTTGGTTCGGGAAGCGATGTTGCTGCGCCGACGACCGGCATACGCCGATCATGGAGCGAGCGCTCAAAGTCGGATGCAACCTCGTTCAACCGGGTTTGTGCTTCTGCAAAGGCCTGGGCACCGTTGATGCCTGCATCCGGCCAAACCGGTGTGAAAACCGTAATACGATCTTCGAGACGGTCGAAAACGGCCACGATCGTCGGCCTCAGAAACAAAGAATCTGGAACCCCCAGAACATCCTTGTTTGTTGCCGGAATGCGCTCGAAAAGCCGGATCATGTCATAGCCGAAGTACCCGATCAGAGCAGAGGCCATTGGCGGGAACCCTTCGGGCAGGGTAATGCGGCTCTCGTCGATCAATCCGCGCAGGCTGGTCAGCGCATCTTCCGTGACGGACTCAAAAGCATCAGGCATGGCGCGGGCACTACGGTTGATTTCCGCCTTGCCGTCCTTGCAGCGCCAGATCACATCGGGTTTCAACCCAATAAAGGAATAGCGTCCGATCGTCTTGCCGCCCTCGACCGACTCAAACAAACAGCGGTACCGCTGCCCGTCGGTCAGCTTTATGAATGCGGAAACCGGTGTCTCCAAGTCGGCCATCAACGTTAGAGATAAGACCTGAGGTCTGCCGTCGTCGTAGGCTTTGCAGAAATCTTCGGGTGTGGTGGCGGCAGTCATCGGGTTAAGACCTTCAGAAGTAATTTGAAAGCAATTGATTGACCTGCTGCTGGTTGACACTAACGCCGTAGTGTTGCCGCAAGGCGCCCATAAGCTGTACGAACAAATCCCCTTCCATATCAATGGCGGTCGCGGCCTCGATGGCTTCGAGGTCAGCCGTCCCGCTTTGCGGGTCAGCCGGTATGACCTCCTTCAATTGAACGACTATCTGACTGAGTTGCCCTTGTGTCGTTTCGGTGTCTCCCGGTGCAAGGGCAAATAGGCTGCGGGTGAACTGCGGGGACGGCACTTTCTCGCCGCTTCGCTCGTCACGCTTGACGGGGGATGTTTCCTCTACCGCCAGATTGGCGGTGTCGGGCGCATCGACAGCCTTGATCGCGGCATCAAGGGTTACCCCTTCTTGAACCTTTGCGACAATCGCCTTGGCAAGCTCTTCGGCAAGGCGCTCCCGTTCTTGGCGTTTCCATGCCCGCAGGACCTGCTCACGGACAGCGTCCAGCGGTTGCTCGGCCTGGGGTGTGATGCCGTTGACGCGCACGACGTAATAGCCGTTGTCACCGGTATCCGTGACAATGCTTTCTTCATTGGCGTTGGTTTCGAAAACGGTGCCTACGATTCGATTGCGTGGTTCAAGGAACGCAATCGGTTCTTGATCACGATCCCTGCCGAATCGGTCGATCGCATCGAAGCTCTCGATCGGTAGGTTCAAATCACGGGCCGCATCCTCCAAACTCGCACCCGAGGCGAGCGTATCATCCAGCGAGTTTGCGATGGAAACCAGCGTATCGACGGCTTCGCGAAGCCGGAGGTCACGTTCAACTTGATCGCGGACCTCTTCGAAACCGCGTTGCACACCCGGTACGATGTTGTCGACGCGCACGATATGAAATCCAAGAGGCGATTCTGCGGGCCCGCCGACCTCTCCATTCCTTAGTGCGTATGCCGTTTTCTCCAGATTCTCCGGCAGTTCACCTGGCACGATCTCACCTAGAGTGACCGGTGTTCCGACTGCCAATTCGGTTGCGGCTTCCTCCAGAGTCTTACCGTTTTCGACCAGCGCGAGGACTTTATCGGCCGTTTCGTTATCGGGAACGACAAGCTGAGTGATGCTGCGTTTTTCGGGGTCGTTGAATTCCTCGCGGCGTTCCTCGTAGGCCGCCAACAGCGCTTCCTCGGTCACGCTGACTTCGTCGACCAAATCCTCGGCGGTAAAGCGGATGATTGTCGCTGATCGGTATTCAGGCGAGAGAAAGGACTGTTTGTTGTCGTTGTAGTAGCTCTGGAGCGTGACTTCATCGGGGTCTGGCACATCGACAAAGCTGTTGTTGTAAACGACAACGTAGCGCCCGACGCGCTTCTCTTCTTCATAGGCGAACAGGCGCTCGGCTACAAAACCGGGAAGCTTGACCGCGGACATGCTCGAATCAAGGACCTGCTGACGTTTGGTGCCATCGCTAAGACTGCGGACAAATCCAGATTCCGAAAGGTTGTTCGCCCGTAAAGCGCTACGTACGATGTTGGGATCGAACTTTCCATCAGGGCCCTTGAAGTTCGGATCGTTCCGCAAACGCTCCTCGATCTGCGCTTCACTTACGGCCATACCCAAATCATCGGCCAGTGAATCAAACACAGCTTGGGTAACAATACGATCCAACGCACGCTTTGCCAGTCCAAAGGTCTGAATCTCCTCCTGGCCGATTGTACGGCCCAGGGCCTGCTGCGTTCGACGTACCTCTTGCTGCAGATTGGTTGCGAACTCCTGCTGTGTCACCTCACGGTCGCCGACCGTTACCACTGTGGTATCGACGCCGACGGTGCGGAAGATATCGCCAATGCCCCAGACCACGAAACTGAGGATCAAAAGCCCAAACAGTATAAAGGTTACGAATTTCGCACCCTTGCTGCGCATTTTCATGAGCATCGAGGAGAGGTCCTTTCTTATCTTCTGCCCAAGCCGCCGGTTCAGCTTTTGTTACCGCAGTATAGCCTTCACCTAGCTGGCGATCCCCCATCGGGACTATCCTGTGGACCGACCGGCGCGCATCTTAGTGAGGCCAAGCTAACCCGGCAACAAGCAAAGATTCAACGCCGGTAGTGTACTGGCTTTGGACCTATCGCTGTGCTACCTCGTTTGCGGAACATGATAGTACGAAGGGTTTGAGCCATGCGACGCAAACTTATTGCCGGAAACTGGAAAATGAACGGACTTCTGGCAGAAGGGACCGCTCTGGCGGAAGCATTAGTCAATTTACAAGCTTCCAATTCCGTGAACTGTGATTTGTTGATAGCACCGCCAGCGACGCTGATTTCACCGCTGGCCACGTTACTTTCGGGTTCGGGTATAGCGTTGGGTGGGCAGGATTGCCATTGTGAACCGAAGGGCGCGCATACAGGCGATATCTCTGCTGCGATGCTAGCGGATCTGGGATGCCGGTTTGTGATTGTCGGCCACTCAGAGCGGCGCAACGATCATGCCGAGAGCAATACAGTGATACGACAAAAAGCCCGTGCCGCCCAGGCAGCGGGAATGACACCGGTGATCTGCGTTGGTGAAAGCTTGGAAGAACGGGAAGCGGGGCAGGCCGAGGCCTGTGTGGCCGATCAAATTCGAGGTTCACTGCCAGACGACGGAGAGGCTGTGCTGGCGTATGAGCCGGTATGGGCAATCGGCACAGGGCGAAGTGCGACGCCAGAAGACGTTGCACGTATGCATGAGGCCATTCGGAAGGTCACGGGCGAGGTGCGGGGTGCTGATTATGCTGCGCGTTGCCGAATTCTCTATGGCGGTTCGGTAAAGCCGGCAAATGCAGGTGAACTGCTGCAGTTACTAGACGTAGATGGCGCGTTGGTTGGTGGCGCTAGTCTTGTTGCCGAAGATTTTTGGGCTATTGCGCAGGCTTGCCCCTAGCAATCGGCGGTCAAAGCGGTTAAATACCCGCCGAACACTCCTTACCTAGAGAGGAGATGGAGACCGCCTCCGACTTTAGGCTGCGCGGCCTTGTAACTATTGAAGAGAAGCGTTGGGCTCATGTTCTCGATCATTCTTGTAATACATCTGCTGATCACCCTGGCCCTAATCATCGTCGTGTTGCTCCAACGCAGCGAAGGCGGCGGATTGGGTATCGGTGGCAGCGGCGGCGGCGGCGGCGGCGGTGGCGGATTTTTGACCGGCCGCGGTACCGCAAACCTTTTAACGCGTTCTACCGCCGTTCTGGCGGCTGCCTTCATGATGACAAGCATTGCGCTGACAATTCTCTCTGGCGGCGGCGGCGAGCAGCGATCAATCCTAGATAACTTAGGCGGTGGTAGCGATCTACAGCCGTTGCGTCCGCTGGAAAGTGTCCCTGCCGAGGGAGCTCCGGCTGGTGGTCAGGAAGGTGGCAGTTCGCAAGTTCCGGTGCAGTAAGATACTGGAAGTGCCGAGTCGCGCCGGGGTGGTTGTCTGCCCCGGCGTTTTGCTGACTGTCGTTAATTGTCGGGGTTGGTTCTAAAAATTGGAATTGGCCTAGTTTCAATGTGTTAGGCGTTCGCTTCCACAAAAGAGAATGCTTTGGTTAACCAGTAGAGAGGCGAGGCTTGCCCTGCAGGGGTTTAGGCCCGATAGTGTCCTTCCATGGCGCGATTCATATTCATAACTGGCGGCGTGGTCTCCTCCTTGGGTAAGGGTCTTTGTTCGGCAGCGCTGGGCGCGCTGTTGCAGGCTCGAGGCTTTAAGGTTCGGCTGCGTAAACTTGACCCCTACCTGAACGTCGACCCCGGTACGATGAGCCCCACCCAACATGGTGAGGTTTACGTGACCGATGACGGAGCTGAGACGGACCTCGACCTTGGTCACTACGAACGCTTCACCGGTGTTCCTGGACGCAAGAGCGATAATGTAACCACTGGTCAGATTTACTCGAAGGTGATCGCCCGAGAACGCCGCGGCGATTATCTCGGCGCAACGGTACAGGTCATTCCTCATGTAACAGATGCCATCAAAGAGTTCGTTCTCGGCGATATTGACGATGAGGATTTTATCGTTTGCGAGATCGGCGGAACCGTCGGCGACATCGAAGGTCTACCGTTTCTCGAGGCGATCCGACAGCTTGGCAACGAGCTGGGGCGCGAACGGGCTTTATTCATTCACCTGACCCTCTTGCCCTATATCAAGACCGCAGGTGAATTGAAGACGAAGCCAACTCAGCACTCCGTGAAGGAACTGCAATCCGTCGGTATTCGTCCGGAGGTTTTAGTTTGCCGCACCGAGCAGCCGATCGACGAGGGCGAGCGGCGCAAGATCGCCTTGTTCTGTAACTTGCGACCCGAGGCAGTGATTCAAGCTCTCGACGTTGACAGCATCTACGCAGTTCCACGGGCCTATCATGAGGAAGGACTGGATACGGAGGTTTGCCGACACTTTGGATTGGACGTCAAGGAGCCTGATCTTACAGTGTGGGACGGTGTCGTCGAGCGAGTGCGCCAGCCCGACGGTGAGGTGACAATTGGCGTAGTTGGCAAGTATACCAGTTTGATAGATTCCTATAAATCATTGGCCGAAGCCCTGACACACGGCGGTATTGCCAACAACGTCAAGGTCAAGATCAACTGGCTTGATTCGGAGATTTTTGAGGAAGACGGCGCAATCCAGCATTTGGAAGACGTGCATGGAATCCTCGTCCCCGGCGGTTTTGGAGAGCGGGGGAGCGAAGGCAAAATCAAGGCGGCCGGTTTCGCGCGCGAGCGGCAAGTCCCCTATTTCGGCATTTGTTTCGGAATGCAGATGGCGGTCATCGAAGCAGCGCGAAGCCTGGCAGGCTTTCCGGGCGCGGGATCATCTGAATTCGGGACCCCAAAAGATCCGATCGTTGGATTGTTGACTGAATGGACCCGTGGCAATCGGGTCGAACGACGGGACAACGACAGCGAATTGGGTGGCACGATGCGCCTTGGCGCCTATTCCTGTATACTGCGCGACGGTTCTCGGGTCTTGGATATTTACGGAGAGCGCGAGATCACCGAACGCCATCGCCACCGCTACGAGGTCAATATCAATTACCGGGAAGCGTTGGAGCGTTCCGGTTTGACCTTTTCCGGCTTGTCACCGGATGGTGAGTTACCTGAAATTGTCGAACTGGCCGACCATCCTTGGTTTATTGGCGTACAATTTCATCCGGAGTTGAAATCGAAGCCCTTCGACCCACATCCGCTCTTCACTGCCTTTATCAAGGCAGCGGTTGAACAATCTAGGCTCATGTAGAGCAGGAAGAGATACATTATGTCCGGCACGTCCGCGCAACGCGTTTCAATCGGGGAACTGGAGGTCGCGAATGATAGACCCTTTACCCTGATTGCCGGGCCCTGTGCGATTGAAAGCCGGGCCCATGCGCTAGAGACCTGTGCGTCGATTAAGGAGATCACCGATCGTCTGGGAATCGGTTTGATTTACAAATCCTCGTTCGACAAGGCCAACCGCACGAGCCTAAAGGCCGTGCGTGGGATCGGCATGGCCGAAGGCATTGATATTCTCGCGGACGTCAAGGCGACTTACGCTTGCCCGGTTCTGACCGATGTCCATGCAGCCGAACAGTGTGCGCCGGTTGCCGAGGCGGTCGATGTGCTTCAGATACCGGCTTTTCTGTGCCGCCAGACCGATTTGCTTGTAGCCGCGGCGCAAACCGGCGCTGCGATCAATGTAAAAAAAGGTCAATTCCTGGCTCCATGGGACATGATCCAGGTTGTGGCCAAGCTCCATGGTTCCGGCAACGACCGGGTGTTGGTTACGGAGCGAGGAGCGTCGTTTGGGTACAATACGCTCGTTGCCGATATGCGGAGCCTACCAATCATGGCGCGTGATACGGGCAGCCCGGTGATTTTCGACGCGACCCACTCAGTTCAGCAACCTGGTGGAAAGGGTTCGGCTTCGGGTGGGCAGCGCGAGTTCGCACCGGTATTGGCGAGAGCGGCAATCGCTGTCGGTGTCGCTGGTGTTTTCGCAGAGACACATCAAGATCCCGATTCAGCGCCGTCCGATGGTCCGAATATGATACCGCTCAAGGAGCTAGAAGGCGTGCTTTCCATTTTGGTGGCGCTCGACGCTATAGCCAAAGCCAATCCCGTTCGGATCTAACCGGGCGCTAACGGCGTCAATTTCTTCCAACTTCATGCCGTCGTTCTTGCTCCGAGGGGGCGGAGCGGGTATTCCTGCGCCCAATGTATGGACCCCTTTCAGAAAAGAGGCTGTGAGCTGAGATGACCGTCATTGTCGACATTCATGCGCGCGAAATCCTGGATTCCCGAGGCAATCCGACCGTTGAAGTCGATGTGGTGCTTGAAAGCGGGGCTTTCGGACGTGCAGCCGTACCGTCGGGTGCATCAACGGGTGCGCATGAAGCGGTCGAATTGCGGGATGGCGACAAGAAGCGCTATGGCGGGAAAGGGGTCTTAAAAGCTGTTGAGGCCGTCAATGATGAGATCGGTGAAGCACTTCTGGGCTACGATGCCGAGGAGCAGGTTCATCTTGATCAGTTGATGATCGAACTCGACAGCACACCGAACAAATCCCGCTTGGGGGCCAACGCTATCCTCGGTGTCAGCTTGGCAATCGCAAAAGCTGCGGCAGAGGAGGCCGGGTTGCCGCTTTATCGTTACCTTGGCGGGGCCTATGCCCGGACACTGCCGGTTCCCTTGATGAACATCATCAACGGCGGTGCACATGCGGACAATGCCTTGGACTTTCAAGAGTTCATGATTATGCCAGTTGGGCAGGAATCCTTTGCCGAGGCCTTACGTTGCGGCGCCGAAGTTTTTCACTCCTTGCGCAATCAGCTTTCCGATGCGGGTCACAATACGAATGTTGGGGACGAGGGTGGCTTTGCCCCTGATATTGGCTCATCCGAGGAAGTCTTGGGCTTCGTTATGAAGTCTATCGAGAAAGCCGGCTATCGCCCGGGCGAAGATGTCTTGCTGGCGTTGGATTGTGCTTCGACCGAGTTTTATCGCGATGGTCTCTACGACCTGACGGGTGAGGGGCGTAAGCTTGATGGCGGGGAAATGGCGGCATACCTGGAACACCTCAGTTCAACCTTCCCCATTGCATCCATAGAAGATGGTATGGCCGAAGATGATTGGGAAGGATGGAAGACCCTTACCGGGCGAATTGGCTCAAGAGTGCAGCTGGTGGGAGACGACCTGTTCGTCACCAATCCCGAGCGCCTGCGCCGGGGCATCGCCGAATCAGCGGCAAATTCGATTCTTGTGAAGGTCAATCAGATTGGCACCTTAAGTGAAACATTGGAGGCCGTAGAAACCGCCCATCGTGCGGGCTTTACCGCCGTCATGTCGCATCGGTCCGGAGAAACCGAGGATTCGACAATTGCCGACCTGGCCGTTGCAACGAACTGTGGGCAGATCAAAACTGGCTCGCTGTCGCGCTCTGATCGCCTTGCAAAGTACAATCAGCTCCTTCGAATCGAGGAAGAGTTAGGCGGCGCCGGGCGATATAATGGCGTTTCTCTGCGCCGTTGATAGATCGTTTGATAGATCCGGAGTTGTGTTCACTGCGTGCTGGATCCACAAGATGTGGTTGTGATGGCATTCCAGAGAGAGTCCAAAACCAGAACAAAGCGCTATCTGAGCAACAAATTGAATCCTCTTGGAATCATTGAGTTTTTTGACTTGTTCTCCGAGTCGTTTCATGATTCCATAAGGGCATGACAATGGTTCAGGAAATACGCAAACGGGGTGTCGCCGTTTCACTGCAGGCCTTCGCGGCCTGTATGGTGGTGTATTTTGGCTATCACGCTGTACAGGGTGAGCGCGGTTTCCTGTCTTATGTGAAGCTAAATAAGGAATTGGCTCAGATTGCAGCCCAAGAGGCTGCCGTTGCCAAAGAGCGACGTGAGTTAGAGACACAGGTCGCGGGCTTGAGGCCGGAGAGCCTTGACCTCGACTTACTCGATGAACGAGCACGGCTTTTACTCAATTATGGCAGCGGCGACGAAGCCGTTGTTTGGCTCGGTGAAGCATCTGGCGAGAGTGCTGTCGAGCCGGTCACGGGCGAAGATAACCAATAACAAGTTAAACAAAGAAAATGCGGCAATTGCAATGAGTTAACGCTCATTGCAATTTGTCGTTTTTAGCCTTACTTTGAGATTGTTATGGAACGCGACCGCCCTGACGCGGCCGCCCAGCAATCAAAAGCGGGGAGAGCCAATGGCGACCAAGAGTGGTGCTGCCGCCAGTAAGGCGGCTTCTGGAGCGACTCGTTCGCGAAGCCGCAAAGCCACAACGGCCCAAAAGTCTCGAACTCAAAAGGCCGGATCCACAAATTACAGTGCCGACGAACTTCTGAAGTATTACCGCGACATGCTGCTGATCCGACGCTTCGAGGAGAAGGCCGGGCAGATGTACGGCATGGGCCTGATAGGTGGGTTCTGTCACCTTTATATCGGCCAGGAAGCGGTCGTAACGGGCATTCAAGCCTCAATGCAGGAAAGCGATTCGGTCGTGGCTTCCTATCGGTGCCATGGCCACATGCTCGCTTGCGGTATGGACGCCAAGGGCGTGATGGCGGAATTGACTGGCCGGCGCGGCGGCTATTCCAAGGGTAAGGGTGGCTCCATGCATATGTTTAGCCGCGAGAAGAACTTCTTCGGTGGCCACGGCATAGTGGGCGCTCAGGTACCGATTGGCACCGGCATAGCCTTCGCGCAAAAGTATCTGGGCGAGAACAGTGTTCATTTCTGCTACTTGGGTGACGGCGCGGTTAACCAGGGACAAGTTTACGAATCCTTCAATATGGCCGCGCTCTGGAAAATCCCGATCGTCTATGTAATCGAGAACAACCGCTACGGAATGGGAACCAGCGTGCAGCGCGCGTCTGCATCAACCGAGCTTTATAAACGCGGAATGGCTTACGGCATTCCAGGCGTTCAAGCCGACGGCATGGATGTAATCAAAGTGCGTGACGTCGCACGTGAAGTGATCCAGAAGGTTCGTGGTGGCGCGGGGCCCTATATTCTCGAAGTCATGACCTATCGATATCGCGGGCATTCAATGTCTGACCCGGCGAAGTATCGGTCTCGCGAGGAAGTTCAGAAAATGCGCAGCGAGCATGATCCGATAGATCAACTCAAAAAGCTGATTCTGGACAACAAACTCGGCGAGGAAGATGCGTTGAAGAAGATCGACCGCGAGGTGAAAGATATTGTCTCAGATGCCGCGGAATTCGCTCAGAACAGCCAGGAGCCGGATCCGTCTGAGCTCTACACAGATGTTTATGCAGCGCCGCTTTAGGGCAGCCGGTAACAGGATATAGGGAGGCCGCAGGATGCCTATCGAGATTTTGATGCCGGCGCTATCGCCCACCATGACGGAAGGCAAGCTGGCAAAGTGGTTGGTTAAGGAGGGGGACGATATTTCCTCCGGCGACGTTATCGCCGAGATCGAAACCGACAAGGCCACCATGGAAGTGGAGGCGGTCGAGGAGGGGAAGCTCGGCAAGATATTGGTTGCAGAAGGAACAGAGGGTGTGGCCGTCAACGCCGCTATCGCTTTGCTGCTGGAGGAAGGTGAGGATGCCGGCGCTCTCGAAGGCGCAGGCGGCGGTGAAACCATAGCTGCGCCAAAGGCTGCGGCAGCGGAGGCCGAAGCGTCGACGCCAGCCGCGATGCCTGCGCCGGTGGTCTCCGCCCAGAGCAGTGATCCTGAACCCGAACCGGAATGGGACGGCGAAACCGAGACCTTGACCGTGCGCGAGGCTTTGCGCGACGCGATGGCCGAGGAAATGCGTGCCGATTCAAAAGTATTTGTAATGGGTGAAGAGGTCGCTGAGTACCAGGGCGCTTATAAGGTCACGCAAGGGTTGTTGGAGGAGTTTGGGGCCAAGCGTGTCATTGATACGCCTATAACCGAGATGGGGTTTGCCGGCCTGGGCACGGGCGCGGCCTATTACGGGTTGAGACCCATCGTCGAATTCATGACCTGGAACTTCGCCATGCAGGCGGTTGATCACATCATCAACTCGGCGGCAAAGCAGCTTTATATGTCAGGCGGTCAAGTGAACGTTCCCATTGTTTTCCGTGGTCCCAACGGTGCCGCAGCACGTGTTGCCGCTCAGCACTCGCAGGACTATGCGAGTTGGTATGCGCATATACCCGGCATCAAGGTGGTGGCGCCTTACAGTGCCGCCGATGCGAAAGGGTTGCTGAAGGCAGCTATTCGTGATCCGGATCCCGTTGTCTTCTTGGAAAATGAGATACTTTATGGGCAATCGTTCGAGGTTCCCAAGAGCAACGATTGGGTTGTGCCGATTGGTAAGGCCAAAGTCGTTCGCAAAGGCAGCGACGTAACGATCGTTGCCTACGCAATTTGTGTGGCCAAGGCATTGCAGGCCGCTGAGAAACTGGCGGAAGACGGGATTGAGGCAGAAGTCATCGACCTGCGCAGTCTGCGGCCTCTCGATGCGGCAACAATCATCCAGTCGGTCAAGAAGACCAATAGAATCGTTAGCGTCGAGGAGGGTTGGGGGCCCTGCGGCATTGGGTCGGAAATCGCCGCCATTTGCATGGAACAGGCGTTTGACTGGTTGGATGCTCCGGTCGCACGTGTTTGCGGTAAGGATGTGCCGCTTCCTTATGCGGCCAATCTCGAAAAACTGGCGTTACCTCAGGCTGAGGATGTTGTGGCAGCCGCTAAAGCCGTTTGTTATGCGGATTGATCTTAGGACTTTGATATGCCTGGGGCTTCTCAAGCGAAGTGGCCAGGGCGCGGAGGACCAACTATGACCGTGAAGGTTCTTATGCCGGCGTTATCACCCACGATGACAGAGGGCAAACTGGCGAAGTGGCTGGTTAAGGAAGGTGATGAAGTCGCCTCCGGCGATGTCATCGCCGAGATCGAGACCGACAAGGCAACCATGGAGGTTGAGGCCGTCGAGGAAGGCGTTGTCGGTAAGATTGTCGTGGCAGAAGGCACAGAGGGCGTTCCCGTTAACGACGTGATCGCAATCCTGCTTGAGGAGGGCGAAGATAAATCCGCCCTGGATGGTGCCGGGAGCGGAGAGAGTCCGGCACCGTCGAAGCCTGAGCCGTCCGAGACAACCCCCTCTAAATCGGATACGGCGCCCGCGGCGCAAGCAACGCAACCGCAGAGCGCGCCAAAAAGTGGCGCTGGCGAGGAACGCGTTCTGGCCAGCCCCCTCGCAAAACGTATGGCGGAACAGGCAGGATTGACACTGTCGACGATCAGCGGAAGCGGTCCCAACGGTCGGATCGTCAAAGCGGATGTCGAGGCGGCGGTCAAGGGTGGCACGACGGCGGCCTCACAGCCAGGAGCAACCCCTGCAACTGCAGCTACCACAGCCGTCACGGCGCCAGCGTCGGCGCCTACGGCTTCCGGTCCGGGGGCCAAGCAACTCGCCGACATGCTGGGAATGGAGTACAGGCAAGAGCCGCTGACTTCCATGCGCAAGGTGATTGCAAAACGCCTGACTGAATCGAAGCAAACCGTCCCGCATTTTTACCTGACAGTCGATTGCCAGGTGGATGAGTTATTGAAGGTCCGTAAGGATCTGAACTCTCGTTCTGACGCCTATAAGCTTTCGGTCAATGACTTCGTAATTCGGGCGGCGGCACTTGCGTTAAAGAAAGTCCCGGCGGCCAACGCTTCATACGATGAAAGCGGCATCCTCTATTACAAGCACGCGGATATATCGGTTGCGGTGGCAACGCCCGCCGGTTTGATAACGCCTATCATCAAGGCTGCAGAAGGTAAGGGCTTGGCCGAAATATCAAACGCAATGAAAGACTTGGCGATTAGAGCCCGCGATGGAAAACTGACCCCGGAGGAATACCAAGGCGGTACCTTTTCCATCTCGAATTTAGGCATGTTCGGCGTGAAGCACTTCGAAGCGGTTATCAATCCGCCGCAGGGTTGCATCCTGGCGGTTGGTGCCGGGGAGCAGCGCGCTGTGGTTAAAGACGGAGCCCTGGCCATCGGTACGGTCATGAGCTGCACTCTTTCCGTCGACCACCGTGTCGTGGACGGCGCGGTCGGCGCTGAGTATCTGGCAGCTTTCAAGGTGTTGATCGAAGACCCACTGTCGATGTTGCTCTGAGAACGGAGAAATTAGACGCATGGCTGAGAAAAGCTTCGACGTACTCATCATCGGTGCCGGTCCTGGTGGTTATGTGACCGCTATTCGCGGGGCGCAGCTAGGCCTGAAGGTTGGGATCGTAGAGAAGCAACACCTTGGTGGAATCTGTCTCAACTGGGGTTGCATCCCGACCAAAGCTTTGCTTCGGAGCGCGGAAATTTTTCACTATATGTCCCACGCCAAGGACTATGGCTTGTCGGCAGAGAAAGTCGGCTTCGATATGAAAGCCGTGGTGCAGCGCTCGCGGGGGGTGTCTAAGCGCTTGAATGGCGGCGTTGGACACCTCTTGAAGAAGAACAAGGTCGAGGTGATCGACGGTGAGGCGGTCCTGCAAGGTCAGGGCAAGATTTCCGTATCGAAAGACGGGAAGGCCGTGGGCGAGTACGCCGCCAAACATATCATTGTTGCAACCGGCGCCAGACCGCGCGCTTTGCCAGGTATCGAGCCTGACAAGAAGCAAATCCTCACCTATTTCGAGGCCATGGTTCCGGAGACCTTGCCCAAATCGCTACTGGTGATCGGATCTGGGGCAATCGGCATAGAGTTTGCTTCTTTTTATCGCACGATGGGATCCGAAGTGACCGTTGTAGAGGTGATGAACCAGGTGCTGCCGGTAGAGGACGCGGAAATTGCAGGCCTGGCGCGCAAGCAGTTTGAAAAGCAGGGCATCAAGATTCTGACCGGAACCAAAGTGGCTTCGGTCAAGAAAGCAAAGGATTCGGTCACCTGTCACCTTGAGGACGCCAAGGGTAAGACGCAGGAAATTACTGTTGAGAAAGTTATTTCCGCTGTCGGTGTCGTTGGCAACATCGAGAATCTGGGGCTGGAGGCTTTGGGAGTCAAAACTGACCGCGGATGTGTCGTAACCGATGGCTATGGGCGGACCAATGTCGCTGGTGTCTATGCTATCGGAGATGTGGCGGGCCCGCCGATGCTGGCGCACAAGGCAGAACATGAGGGTGTCGTTTGTATTGAGAAGATAGCCGGCCGAAATGTCCATGCCTTCGACAAGTCGAAGATACCCGGTTGTACCTATTGCCACCCACAGATCGCCAGTGTTGGCCTTACGGAGGCCAAGGCCAAAGAGAAGGGGCATAAAGTTAAAGTGGGCCGCTTCCCGTTCATAGCGAATGGTAAGGCAATTGCTCTGGGTGAGGACCAAGGACTGGTCAAGACCGTGTTTGATGAGAAAACGGGCGAGCTTCTAGGCGCACATATGGTGGGCGCAGAGGTGACTGAGTTGATCCAGGGCTATGTTGTGGCCATGAATCTGGAGACAACGGAACAAGAACTGATGCATACGGTTTTCCCGCATCCGACACTTTCGGAAATGATGCATGAGTCCGTGCTTGACGCCTATGGTCGGGCGATCCACTTCTAGGGCACAACCCAAGGAATAAAGGTTCGCAATGTCCGCTGAAATTGAAAAGCTCCGCGTTCGCCATCCGGAGAAGGCCCACAAACCCGATCAGCCGGTTCACCGCAAAAAGCCGGATTGGATTCGGGTAAAAGCGCCTGTCAGCAAGGAGTATCACGAAACCCGCAAGATCGTCCGCGAGAACAAACTGACGACGGTTTGTGAAGAGGCGGCTTGTCCCAATATTGGAGAATGCTGGGCCAAGCGGCACGCTACAATGATGATCATGGGCGGTATCTGTACCCGCGCCTGCAGTTTCTGCAACGTAGCCACAGGTAAACCAGGCGCGTTGGACCCCTTTGAACCCTTCAATGTTGCCAAGGCGGTGAAAGAGTTGGGTCTCCGGCATGTTGTTATCACCTCGGTTGACCGGGATGACCTGGATGATGGCGGAGCGCGTCACTTTGCCGATACGATTCTCGCGATTCGTGAGGCGTCTGCAAATACGACCATTGAAATTCTGACGCCGGACTTCTTGCGGAAGGATGGAGCGTTGGAGGTTGTGGTTTCCGCCAAGCCGGACGTCTTCAACCACAATCTGGAAACGGTACCTCGCTTGTATGGACCCGTCCGTCCGGGCGCACGTTACTTCCATTCCATTCGTTTACTAGACCAAGTCAAACAAATCGACCCGACGATTTTTACGAAATCGGGATTGATGGTCGGTCTTGGAGAGACCAAAGAAGAAATCTACCAAGTCATGGACGACCTAAGGTCGGCCGACGTCGATTTCTTGACTATTGGTCAGTATCTGCAACCGACTCCCAAGCACCATCACGTTGACCGGTTCGTGCCGCCCGATGAGTTCAAGGCTTTTGAACGGAAAGCCTACAACAAGGGCTTTTTGATGGTTTCAGCGTCACCTTTGACGCGCTCTTCGTACCACGCAGATGAGGATTTCGAGAAGATGCGTCGGACACGCGAAGAGCGCTTAGCTGCTGTCTCGGGATGACCGCGACCGTCGCAATGGCGGCGGAAGTTGGCCCAGGGGTCTGGTTCGGCCCCGAGATGGCCGGACGCGGTGATTGGATCGTCGAAGTTACCACCGAACAGATCATGGCATTTGAAAGTGCCATTGAGATTCTGCGGCATGCCGGGAAGGAGCTGCAGGAAACGGATTTTTCGGAGGTGCCAAAGTTTCCAGAGTTCCAACGCGCCGCCGAAGAGGTGCTGACCGGCAGAGGCTTCATCTTACTGCGTGGCTTGCCGGTCGAGCGTTGGGATCGCGAAACGACCGCGTGGGTCTATTGGATGCTTGGTCTCTATTTTGGGAATCCCGTGCCTCAGAATGGAGACGGGCATTTGCTTGGCCATGTGAAAAACCTTGGCAAAGACTATCGAGATCCCGCCGTACGGATTTATCAAACAAACTACCGCCAGCCTTTCCATACGGATTCCTGCGATATTGTCGGCCTGCTTTGTCTTCGTCCTGCCAAACAAGGTGGAGAGAGCAGGATCGTCAGTTCGAGTACTTTGCACAATGAGATGCTGGCGAGGCGCCCAGACTTACTGAATGTCCTCTATGAGCCCTTCGTCCTGGATCGGAAGAATGAAGTACCCGAGGGAAAGGGGCCCTATTACGAGATACCGGTTTTCCATAGATATGGCGACCGCATCACTGGGTTCTATGCAAGGGATTTCATCGAGGCGGCCCAGCAGCGCTTTCCTGAGATCCCGCGTTTGACGAACAGGCAGATTGAGGCTCTGGATTATCTGGATAGTCTTGCAAATGACCCAAGTCTTTATCTGGCGATGGATTTCCAACCGGGCGATGTTCAGCTATTACACAATCATCAGATTTTGCATGCGCGGGCGGCCTATGAGGATTGGTCCGAAGTGGAGCGCCGGCGACACCTTTTGCGGCTTTGGCTCTCGACGCCAAATGGGCGGCCTTTGCCACCCGTGTTTTGCGAGCGCTACGGCACGGTCACGCCCGGTGAAATTCGAGGCGGTATCAGGGTTCCTGGCGTAATTCCTCAGGTTATCCTTGACGTTTGATGGCTAACACCGTTAGTCACCCCCTTCACCCGCACCAACGAGACTAGCTGGACATGCCGACGCACGCTGAAAAACGAGTTCTGCCCCATAGTCCAGAGCAGCTCTATGAGTTGGTTGCCGACGTAGAACGTTATCCCGAATTCTTACCGTGGTGTATCGGGGCGCGCATCCGCAAACGAGAGGGAGCCTTGATAATCGCGGACCTGATCATCGGTTTTAAAATGTTCAGGGAGCGGTTCACAAGCAAGGTCACATTGAACCCGGAATCTCGACGAATTCATGTGTCGTATATAGACGGGCCCTTTCGCTATCTCAACAATCATTGGGTGTTTGAAGACCATCCCGACGGGTGCTTGATCGATTTCTATGTGGACTTTGAATTTCGTTCCCGCCTGTTGCAGCGAGTGATTCAGCCGCTTTTTGATGAAGCCGTTCGCCGAATGGTGCGCGCTTTTGAAACGCGGGCGACAGCGCTCTACGGGAAAAACGTTTAGTTTAGTTCCTGCAACAGCAGATTCAGCGCGGTGGCTACCGAGGCTGTCCGCACCGCCGTGCGGTTCCCGGGAAATACATTGCGGGTAACAACTGGGTCACGACCGCGGCGCTGCGCAGCAACAAAGACGAGGCCCACGGGTTTATCCGGGGTCGCGCCACCAGGTCCGGCGATGCCCGTTACAGACACGGCGAAATCGACAGGACACTTTGCCAATACACCTCTGCACATTGCAGCGGCGACCTCGGAACTCACCGCACCCTTAGTGGCGATCAAATCCGCCGCAACGTCCAATAGTTCGGACTTGGCTTCGTTTGAATAGGTGATGAAACCGCGATCCACCACAGCGGAGGAGCCCGCGATTGAGGTCAGGGCGGCGCCGATCAAGCCACCTGTGCAGCTTTCCGCCGTGGCCAGGGTAGCCGAACGTGCTGTGCAGCGCACGATAACTTCTTCAGCCAAAGCTAGAATGTCACTGTCCAACACTTTGCAATTCCAAATAAATCTAAAAGAAGAACGGTGCCAATAGCCGAATAGAAACCGGCAACCATATCGTCACTCATTATCCCTAATCCGCCAGGTAGCGAGCGCTCTAGCCAGTTGGCCGGCCAAGTTTTCAAAATATCGAAGGTTCGGAACAGTGCAAAGCCAACTAGGAACCCCACCGGTTCAAGGCACACGGGTGTCAGCGCCAGCCATTGTCCAGCCACTTCATCGATGACAACGGCGCCGGGGTCTTTCTTGCCAATTGATTCCGCATAGCGGTTGGATGCCCATATCCCGATCAGAAAGACGAGGGTCGAGGCGACAAGCAAAAGCGCGCTTCCGCCGATCCAAAGAATGACGGCAGCGAAGGGGAGGGCGGCAAGCGATCCCCAGGTCCCAGGCGCACCCGGCAAAAGCCCACTGCCGAACCACGTAGCGAGCAAGCGAGCGGGGTCGTACCAACCCATTTTCCTGTGGCCATGAGCGGACCTCATAGACTTTCCCTCACGGGACCATGGAGCGTAGCCAGCGCTTGGGCCGCGATTCCTTCACCACGCCCAGTAAAACCTAGCTGCTCGGTGGTGGTTGCTTTGACGCTGATTCGCTGCGGCAGAACGCCAAATAGCCCCGCTAGTCTATCTCGCATTGCCTCCCGGTAAGGGCCAACCTTCGGGCGCTCACAGATTAAGGTGACATCAAGGTGCAAGAGTCTAGCATGGCGCGTGGTCATCAGCCTAACGGCCTCCTTTACGAATAAAGAAGAGTCCGCGCCGCGCCAACGCGCCTCGCTTGGCGGGAAATGGCTGCCTATATCGCCTTCCGCGAGGGCCCCTAGGACCGCGTCCACGACAGCATGCAATCCGACGTCTGCATCGGAATGGCCGATCAAGGAAAGATCGCAAGGGATGTTTACACCGCAAAGCATAATGCCGGACCCTGGCGCGAGGCGGTGAACATCGAACCCCTGACCGCTCCGTGTCTCGAAAGCTGCACGCAACAACTTCTCTGCGCGAATAAAATCTCTGCTCTCGGTGAGCTTCATGTTGTCTTCGTCCCCAGCGACCATGGCTACGGTGATTCCGTGGGCTTCCGCGACGGCGGCATCATCGGTCAAGGTTTGACCGCGGCAGCTTTGGTGCGCATCTAAAATCTCCTGGAACTGGAATGCTTGTGGTGTTTGTGCGCGGTAGAGGCCCTCTCTATGAACTGTTTCTCGACAAAGCGCACCATCACCACGCTTGAGAGTGTCGATAACCGGAATGGTTGGAATGGCACCGTTGAAGCTGTCCAGCGATTGCAGCAAGCAATCAATAAGGCCAGGATTTATAAAGGGGCGTGCACCATCATGTATGATGACTCGGCGGGGCTCCAGCGCGACCAAACTTTCCAACCCGAGGCGGACGGATTCCTGGCGTTCCGCTCCGCCGACTATCGGGTCTAACAAGGCGATATTCGGCACTGAGGCGTTGTAAATACTGGAATCGTCTGGACCAATCACCACGCGTACCGCGTCAATGGCCTGATGGTTCACAAGAGTTTCCAAACAATAGAGCAGCGATGGTCGGCCCCCGAGTGGCTGATATTGCTTGGGCACATCGCCGCCTGCTCTGGTTCCCCGGCCTGCCGCTACGACCAGTGCGATAGTCCCGCCTTTTGGTACATTTTGTCCCATCAATTCCCTATCTTGGATTACCAATGTGTGGTGCAGACTAAAGTTCTCTGTCACCAGCGCCAAGAGAGCATTATATAGTCCTCATGCCACAGCCGATTTTGTTCAGTCTCGTTGCCCTGATATCCCTTCTTCCTGCTTTGCTTGTGGCTGGAAGTCCTGGGCGCCGTGAGTTTGAGGGCCGACAGCGCTTGCTGGTGCTTGTAGCGGCTGTGGGGAGCCTTCTCGGCTTTCTTGGACCCTTGCTGGCAACGGCTGGGTGGCCTGCCGGGTTTAGCGTTGCACTTTGGTTGTCATTGTCGGTCACGCTCACGGTATTGCTGTTGCTTAGTTTCCGATGGAGTGGGCTTTTGGACCTGTCGCCGTTGCTAATGCCTTATCTCTTTTTATTGGGCTTGCTGGCAACCGTGTGGAGCGGCACGGCGCAGGCGCACCGACTACAAGGCGCTTTTGACGGCCTATTTCTGCTGCATGTTCTACTTTCGTTGTTGACCTACGCGGCGACCACGCTCGCCGCTGTAGCAGGTGTCGCCGTTTTGCTGCAACAGGCGGCACTCAAGTCCAAGCGACCAACGCGGCTAACCAGGCGGCTTCCGGCACTGGCTGAAGGCGAGGCCTTTCAGGTCGGATTTCTCAAGATCGCCGAAACGGTTTTGGGAGTTGGTATCGTGACTGGCATTGCCATTCGCTTGATGCACAATCAGCCTCTGATCGAACTAGACCATAAGACCCTGCTATCGCTGGCGGCTTTTGCGTTGATTGGGCTTTTACTCCTTGTTCAAACCAGAAGCGGTTTACGCGGTCAAAGGGCGGCGCGATTGGCCCTTGGTGCATATCTGCTGCTGACCCTCAGTTATCCTGGCGTGAAGTTCGTAACGGACGTTTTGCTGGCATCCTAAAAAGCAAAAGCTTTGTCTTGACGGGCGCTTGCGGTACAACAGCACAAAATTTGGGCACAGCTGCCCAACTGCTGAAATTAGGTGCTCTGTAAATCGTTTTCGGAGAAGTAACTTTATGGCGGCCGCTATTGCCTCAGATGCCATGGATTCAGTGCCGTTGGATATTGCCGCTGTTTTGAACGCTCTGCCGGAACCGGTGTTCGTGTTGGATGCGCAGGATCGGTTTTTGTATGTAAATCTAGCTTGCGAGCAGTTCTTCAGATCCAGCAGCGCCACGCTAATAGATCGTCCGTTAGGCGATTTTCTACAGGAAGACTCCACAGTTTTCTCGCTGATCATGCAGGCGCGCTCGTCGCATTCTTCGGTCTCGGAGTATGGACTGACAATTGAGACGCAAAGAATAGGATCGCATTTTGTTTCTATCGACGCGTCTGCAATTGCAGAAACGCCGGGTCAGGTGGTTGTTTCGATTCAAGAGCGCTCCATTGCCCGCAAGATCGACCATCAACTAAGCCATCGCAACGCAGCGCGTTCGGTCAGCGCGATGGGTGCAATGCTGGCTCACGAGATCAAGAATCCGCTTTCCGGCATTAAGGGAGCGGCTCAACTGCTCGAGGGCGTAGTCGAGAATCCTGGAGACCGGGAACTGACAAATCTTATCTGCGAGGAAGCTGACCGCATTGTTTCGTTGGTTGGTCATATGGAAAGCTTTTCAGATGACAGACCGATCGAGCGTGGTTCAGTCAACATCCATGAGGTGCTGGAACATGTTCGACGCATCGCACAGAGTGGTTTTGGCCGTAATGTCAGGTTCTTCGAGATCTATGATCCGTCCTTGCCGCCAGTGCTCGGGAACCGTGACCTTTTGATTCAAGCGCTCTTGAACCTCGTCAAAAACGCGGCGGAGGCGGTGCCGGATCAAGGGGGGGAGATACATATTGGAACCAGATTCTTGCAGGGTGTTCGATTGGCGGTACGTGGTGGCGGAGACCGTGTAGACCTGCCGTTGATGGTGAGTGTTAGGGACAACGGAGGCGGGATACCGGAAGATATTCAACTGCGCTTGTTTGATCCTTTTGTTACGACGAAAACAAGCGGTAAGGGCCTAGGTCTGGCCTTAGTGGCGAAAGTTGTCGATTCCCATGGTGGGGTCATTGAGTTCGACAGCGAACCGGGGCGCACGGAGTTCAGAATTATGCTTCCTCTTGCCCTCATGCGGAACAAACGGTCATGACCGGCGCCACCATCCTTCTCGCCGACGATGATAAGGCGATTCGCACCGTGCTTTCGCAAGCGCTGAGCCGACAGGGCTATGATGTGCGCGCCACTGGCAGCGGACTTGCGCTCTGGCAATGGGTGAGTGGTGGCGACGGAGATTTGGTTATCACCGATGTCGTGATGCCGGATGAGAATGGGTTGGATTTGGTACCCCGAATCCGTAAAGCGCGCCCGGATTTGCGGGTTATCGTAATGAGCGCACAAAACACATTACTGACAGCGGTTAAAGCCACCGAGCGGGGCGCGTTCGAGTATCTGCCCAAACCCTTCGATCTTCAGACACTTGTCGAAACGGTGCGGCGGGCGTTAGCAAGTCCCGGTGATGATGCATCTCTCGCAAAGCTTGGCGACGGCGACGAGGAACGCTTGCCATTGATCGGCCGTTCGCCGGCGATGCAAGAGATCTACCGTGTGTTGGCGCGGCTTATGGGCACCGATCTCACCGTCATGATTTTTGGTGAGTCTGGCACAGGCAAGGAACTGGTCGCCCGGGCGCTGCATGATTATGGAAAACGCAAGGAAGGCCCGTTCATTGCCCTTAACATGGCCGCGATTCCGAGGGAATTGATAGAAAGCGAGCTTTTTGGGCACGAGAAGGGCGCTTTTACGGGCGCGACTCAAAGATCAGCAGGCCGTTTTGAACAAGCAAAAGCGGGGACACTGTTTCTTGATGAGATTGGCGATATGCCACTGGATGCGCAGACGCGTTTGCTGCGGGTCTTGCAGGAAGGCGAATACACCACGGTCGGCGGGCGCCAGCCGATCAAAGCAGATGTTCGTATTATCGCGGCAACACACCGTGATTTACGTCAGATGGTGCGTGCCGGTCAGTTTCGGGAGGACCTCTATTATCGCTTGAATGTCGTGCCAATCCGTATTCCGCCTCTGCGTGAACGAAGTGAGGATATTCCCGAACTGGTAAGACATTTCTTCAATCTGGCCCACAGGGAAGGATTGCCGCTCAAATCACCTGATCCTGCCGGAATGGCTTACCTCAAGAATTATCCCTGGCCGGGCAATGTGCGTGAGCTGGAGAATCTGACGCGCCGATTGGCGGCACTCTATACTCAAGAGATCATAGACCTCGATATTATTGCTCAGGAATTAACCGAGCAGGCCGAGCAAAAAGATCCGGCGAGTATGTCGGAACTCCGCGAGGAATCTCTTTCCGATGCGACGGAACGGCACCTTAGGCAGTACTTCGAGGCGCATGAAGGTTCTTTGCCGGCTTCCGGCCTTTACGAGCGCGTTTTGCAAGAAGTTGAAAGACCGCTGATTGAGCTTTCGCTTGCTGCGACTAAAGGCAATCAGATTCGCGCGGCGCAATTGTTGGGGCTAAACCGCAATACCTTGCGGAAAAAAATACGCGATTTGGACATTCAAGTTGTCCGTAGTTTAAAGTACCCCTCCGGGGGCATTCGAACGCGGCCGGCGAGCCGTTTAACACCACGTCGGCGCAAATAGAGAAAAGCATGCCAGAAAGCATCGAGGCCAAGGCAGCTGTCGTCGAAAGCAATAGAAAATTGCCCGATGAATTCCTCGGCTCACCAAAAGAGACTTTGATTTGGCGTTGGAGCCGTTGGGCTCGGCGAATAGGACTCGAGCGGAAGCTTGTTTTCCTTTTGGTTTTTGCATCGGTGGTAAGTGGCGTCTCCACTTTTCTGATTACGACCGGCAACGCTTTGGTGGAGGTCGATGACCGGACGTTAACGGCGCTTTTGATCCTGGATATGGTGTTCCTGCTAAGCCTATTGGTCCTTGTGGGCCGACGCTTGGTCTATATCTGGTTAGAGCGGCGGAAGGGGCTCGCAGGCGCAAGAATACATGCGCGGATGGTGGGACTGTTTGGCCTTGTTGCGGCGTTACCGGCCGTGGTGGTCGCGGCATTCTCGGCAATCGTGTTCGAGTATGGGCTTCGCGCTTGGTTTAGCGATCAAGTCTCTACAGCGATCCGGAACTCGCTCGAGGTTGCCGAAGCCTACATGGACGAGCACAGTCAAACTATTGCTGGCGATGCGGTCGCGATGGCACAGGACATGGGACGAGCCGGAACTGCGCTGCTTTACAGCCCGCAACGCCTTCAATCATTCGTGAAGCAGCAGGCTGCGATCCGTGCGTTAAGTGATGCAACGGTTATCGATAGTGGCGGGAACATATTCGCCCGTTCTGACCTTGTCTTGGGTTTGTCGATCCCACCAACCGTGCCACAGCGGTACTTGGATCGCGCACGCGCTAGCGAAGTCGTGGTCTATTCGAGCGAGTCGGAAGGACGTGTACGGGCCATCGTTAAGCTCGAGAGCTTCGCCGATGCTTTCTTGGTTATCGGCCGATTGATCGACCCCCGGGTCATCGGCCACATGGATAGAACGAGAGGCGCCTACCAACTCTATACCGAACTGGAAGGACAACGGTCAGGCCTTCAAGTGACATTCGCGGTTGTCTTCTTGTTGGTCGCGACACTTCTTCTGCTCTGTTCGTTTTGGGTGGGCATGGCGTTTGCCAACCGATTGAGCGAGCCGATCAGAAACCTGATCGGTGCTGCGGAGAAAGTGAGTGCTGGCGATCTCCAAGCCCGGGTGGTTGAAGGCGAAGACACAGACGAACTTGCGCATCTGTCGCGCGCTTTCAACCGCATGACGAGCCAACTGGGAAGCCAGCAGAACGCTTTGTTGCAAGCCAACGCTGAACTTGAACACCGGAAAGGATTCATAGAAGCGGTTCTTGCGGGCGTCACGGCGGGGATTATCGGCTTGGATGAAATGGGCCGTATCACGCTGGCAAACCGCTTTGCTACGGATTTTCTGGGGCAAAGCGCCGATGAACTTGAGGGCAGGCCGCTAAGTGATGTTTTGCCCGAAGCTGCAGAGCTGATTCAACTGTCGCGAAAGCGGCTACGGCGGCCGGCGGAAAGCCAGATACAGGTTATCGATACCGATGGTCATGCACGGAGCCTCTTGATCCGCGTGACGGCAGAGTTTCAAAAAGAAGGATTTCTGCTGGGCTTTGTAATCACATTTGACGATATCACGGAGTTGGTTTCCGCACAGCGAAAGGCAGCTTGGGCGGATGTCGCGCGCCGCATTGCGCACGAGATCAAAAACCCTCTTACACCGATTCAATTATCTGCAGAGCGCTTGAAGCGGCGATATCTCAAGGAAATAAAAAGCGACCCACACACTTTTGAGGTGTGCATAGACACTATCCGGCGTCATGTGTCTGACATCGGCGAAATGGTAAATGAGTTCACGTCGTTTGCCCGCATGCCGCAACCGGTGTTTAAGAATGAGGACCTGGTTTCCGTGCTTAAAGAGGCTTTGGTTCTGCAGGAACAAAGCAACACTGGTATAATCTACGAAAAGGATTTTCCTAAAGCACCGGTAGAACTTCACTGTGACCGCAAACAGATAGGACGTGCCTTTACAAACATTCTGCAAAATGGCGCAGAGGCAATTGAAGGCCGGGGGGAGGACGGACCTCAAGGGCGGATTCGCATCCAGGTCTCGCTGCAAGGCGACCAGATTGAGGTGCTGTTTAGCGACAACGGAAAGGGTTTGCCGCCGTTAGAAAAGCACAGACTTACAGAGCCTTACGTTACGACCCGGGAAAAAGGGACCGGCCTAGGACTGGCGATTGTCAAAAAAATAATGGAAGATCATCAAGGTCATTTGGGGCTGGAGGACATCCCGGAAGGGGGGGCAATGGTGCGGCTCGTCTTCACAAAAGAAGATCGCTCAGGTGTCACTTCTCAGGACGAAGGAAACTAAAAAAGTAACCATGGCCACAGAAATTCTGATCGTTGACGACGAATCCGACATCCGGATGCTTATTGCGGGAACCCTTGAGGACGAGGGGTATCAAACGCGGGATGCGGCAAACAGTGATGCCGCAATTGCTGCGATTCAAGCACGCCGGCCAAGCCTCGTCATCTTGGATATATGGCTCAACAATTCTCCCTTGGATGGTTTGGGAATCTTGAAATGGATACGTCAACACGACCCAGACCTGCCTATCATCATGATCAGCGGTCATGGCACTATCGAGACTGCGGTTAAGGCCATAAAGATGGGGGCTTACGATTTCATCGAGAAGCCTTTCGATAGCGATAGGCTTTTGCTGATCTTGACGCGCACATTGGAGGCATCGCGTCTTCGCAGGGAAAACCGCGAATTAAAGATGCGCGCCGGGCCAGAGGAAAAGTTGATCGGAAAGACGATAAGTATCAACAACCTTCGTCAGACGATCAAAAAGGTGGCACCGACGGGCAGCCGAGTCTTGATCACCGGCCAAGCCGGCACCGGAAAAGAAGTTGTCGCTCGTTGTTTGCACTTACAGTCTCGCCGGGCCGATGCGTCTTTCGTTGTTGTTAATTGTGCCTCGATGCATCCCGACCGACTGGAAGAAGAGCTGTTTGGAATTGAAGGTGACGGAGAGGCTGGCCGCACTGCCAAGGCTGGCACTTTAGAACGCGCCCACGGCGGCACCTTGTTGTTGGATGAAGTCGCGGATATGCCGCTGGAAACTCAAGGCAAGATCGTTCGCGTCTTGCAGGAACAAACTTTTCAGCGTCTCGGGGGCGATCGGCGGGTCGAAGTTGATGTCCGCGTCATAGCCTCGACAAATCGCGATCTGGCAAAGCGTATCGAGGAGGGAACATTTCGCGAAGATCTCTATTATCGTTTGAATGTCGTCCCGATGAAGGTTCCGCCCTTGCGTGAGAGGCGCGAGGATATTCCTATGTTGGCCCAACACTTCATGCAACGCTCCGCAGAGGCGGCAGGTGTTGCGAAAAGGGTCTTTAGTGAAGATGCGCTTGCAGCTCTCCAGTCATACGACTGGCCGGGGAATGTGCGTCAGTTACGTAACGCTGTGGAATGGATGCTGATCATGGGAGGAGATGGTGACGAGGCCGTGATCACGGCTGATATGTTGCCAGTGGAGATCGGTGCGATTACTCCCGTGATTCTGCGGAGTGAAGGGGCCTCGGAGTTGATGTCATTGCCGCTGCGCGACGCGCGTGAGATGTTCGAGCGGCAGTATCTCGAGGCGCAAGTAATTCGGTTCGGCGGTAACATTTCACGGACGGCGGCTTTTGTGGGGATGGAGCGGTCAGCACTCCACAGAAAACTACGAAGCCTTGGCATTTCATCTTCAGCCGATCGCCATTGAGATGTCGGTGCAACAAGGGCAATAGTCCATGAAGGTAATCATCTGCGGAGCCGGACAGGTTGGCTTCAATATTGCGCGTTACCTTGCAAGCGAGGGGGCCGATATCACGGTCGTCGATCGCGACCCGGACCTTGTCCAGAAGATTAGCGACAACCTGGATGTAAAGGGTCTTGTGGGATTCGCCTCCTATCCCGAGGTGCTTGAGCGCGCAGGCGCGCGCGATGCCGACCTCGTGATCGCGGTTACCTACGCCGACGAGGTCAATATGGTGGCCTGTCAGATTTGCCACTCGATCTTCGAAGTACCGACGAAGATTGCCCGCGTCAGGAACCAAAGTTATCTCGAGCCCATGTGGTCGGATTTGTTCAGTAGTGACCACATGCCGATCGACCATATCATCTCGCCGGAGCTGGAGGTCGCCCGCGGTATTGAAAGACGCCTCCAGATCACCGGCGCCTTCGACGCGATCGCGCTGGCGGATGGGAAGGTCACGCTGATCGGCGTCCGCTGTTCAAAAGAAACACCGATCCTAAATACCCCATTGCGACAGCTAACTGATTTGTTCCCGGATTTGCATATTGTGATCGTTGGCGTTCAAAGAGGGGGAAAAGGTTTTGTTCCGCGCCCCGAAGATGAACTGAGAGAGGGCGATGACGTTTATTTCATTGCCGATAGCGATCATCTGCAGCGCGCGATGGCCTCCTTTGGGCACGAGGAACGAGCAGCCAGGCGGGTAATCATCGTCGGCGGCGGAAACATTGGGCTCAATTTGGCGCAGAGCTTCGAGGAAAAACATCCGCACGTGAATCTGAAGCTCATAGAGGTTGATAAGGGTCGCGCAGAGTTCGTGGCTCGAACCCTGGAAAGCACGGTTGTTATTCACGGCGACGCCTTGGACTCGGATATCCTTGAGGAAGCAAATGTAAAGGCAACGGAGACCTTGATCGCGGTATCGAACGATGACGAGGTCAATATTCTCTGCTCGCTTTTGGCAAAGCAGTTTGGTTGTCAGCGGGCCGTTACACTGGTCAACAAGACTTCTTATGGAGCCTTAGTCGGTTCACTAGGGATTGATGCTATCGTTAGCCCGCGGGCCATTACCGTGTCGACAATTCTTCAGCATGTCCGCCGCGGCCGCATCCGGTCAGTTCATAGCTTGGCGGACGGTTTTGGTGAAGTCATTGAGGCAGAGGCGCTTGAAACTTCCGGGTTAGTAGGCATTCCCCTGCGGGAAGCTCGACTTCCCGAAGGCGTTTTGATCGGTGCAATCGTGCGCCCGCCGGAAGTGATTATCCCCCGCGGTGATACGGTCATCAAAGCGCATGATCGCGTTGTCCTGTTTGCCAGTGCTGAAGCTGTAAAAAAGGTCGAGAAACTGTTCTCGGTCAGGCTTGAGTTTTTCTAGGATTTCACCGTGCAGCCCTTCTCTAGAAAAGTGGTGGAAATTCAGCCGCCGATAGCGTTGATTTTCGATTGGGACAATACACTGATCGATACCTGGGCGCTGCTTCATGCGGCTCTGGAACCCACGTTCCGGGAGTTTGGCCTCCAACCCTGGAGTTTTGAGGAAACACGGCAGCATGTGCGCCGTTCGGCGAGAGAAACCTTTCCCGAACTTTTCGGGGACCGTGCCGAGCAGGCAATCGCGACCTATATCCAGCATTACCGAGAGATAAGCATTGGCAAACTCAAGGGTTTGGAAGGTAGTCAGGCCTTTTTGGAGAAAGCAGCAAACGAGGGCTGCGGCCCTCTGTCGGTGGTCAGTAACAAGACTGGAACGACTTTGCGAGATGAAGCCGCACAGCTTGGTTGGACAGGCTTTTTCAGCGCCTTGATTGGTGCCGGAGACGCTGAGTGTGACAAACCATCACATGCGCCTGTATTCATGGCTCTTTCGGTAAGTGGCGTAGAAGCCGGAAGGTCGGTTTGGTTTGTCGGTGACACCGACGTCGATGTGGTTTGCGCCAAGAATGCCGGGTGTACGTCTGTATTGTTGCGCGAAACGCCGCCAATTGCGCGGGAGTTTGCCGAATGCCCGCCGGACCTCCATGTTAAGAATTTTTCAGAATTGCATACTTTGCTTGCTCAGCATGGCTTTTTTAAATCGCAACTTCCGTGTTAGAAAACACGAGGGATCGACGTTTCGCCGGGCTTTCAGCGAGGACGGTGAAGCAGCGGCGATTCCAAACAAGAAGCGAGTGACCCCTATAACCACGAGCCAAAAATAAGGAGGGGCCAAAAAATGGCCGCTGAAAAATCCCAGAACGTCCAGGACGTTTTCCTCAATCATATCCGTAAGAACAAGGTGCCTGTCACCGTGTTCTTGGTGAACGGCGTGAAGTTGCAAGGCATTGTATCCTGGTTCGATAATTTCTCTGTGTTGTTGAAGCGCGACGCCCACGCACAGCTTGTCTACAAGCATGCAATTTCGACGGTAATGCCGGCGGCGCCGATACAGCTCTTCGACGGTGGCAAGGAAGACGAGGAGGCTTAATCTGGCGCAAGGACATGATGGATCGGAGCGTGGTCAGGGCTGGCGAGGCGCCGGCAGTGGCCGCGCTCTCGTCATTTTCCCACAATACCGCCGCGCCGCGCAGCAGCAAGCTGGCAAGGTAGCACGCGATCCGGAGCGCCGACTGGCGGAGGCCGTCGGTTTGGTTCAGGCAATTTTTCTGAAAGTGGCGTACCAGGAAGCGGTTTCGCTTTCCAAAGTGGTGCCCGCAACCTTGCTGGGTGGTGGCTTGGTTGCGCGCCTTTGCGAGCTGATTGCAGATTTGGAGATTGAAGTTGCATTCGTGGATGCGCAGCTCACGCCCGTACAGCAACGTAATCTGGAGCGAGCCTGGAATTGTAAGGTTATAGATCGCACCGGTTTGATTCTCGAGATTTTTGGTGAGCGAGCCCAATCCAGGGAAGGTCAGCTTCAGGTTGAACTGGCTGCCTTGACCTACCAAAGATCGCGGTTAGTGCGTTCCTGGACGCATTTGGAGCGTCAGCGTGGCGGCCTGGGATTCATCGGCGGTCCTGGCGAAAGCCAGATTGAAATAGATCGACGATTGATCACCGAGCGGATTACAAAACTTAAAAGACAGCTTGAGCAAGTGCGCCGAACAAGGGGACTGCACCGCAAAGCGCGCAAAGCCGTGCCCAGCCCCGTGGTTGCGCTTGTTGGCTATACAAATGCCGGAAAGTCCACGTTGTTCAATCGTCTCACCGACAGCAAGGTTTTCGCGAAAGATTTGCTGTTTGCAACGCTTGACCCAACTCTGCGGCGCCTGAAGTTGCCCGGGGGACGGGAGGTGATCCTTTCCGACACCGTCGGGTTCATTTCCGACCTGCCAACAGATCTCGTCGCTGCCTTTCGAGCAACGCTCGAAGAGGTGGTCGAAGCGGATTTGATTGTCCATGTGCGCGATATTGCGGATCCGGACAGTGAACTGCAGCGATCCGAAGTCCTGGATGTCCTGCGTGATCTAGGGCTCGAAGAAAGGCTCGACGGCAGCGTGATTGAAGTGCTGAACAAAATTGATCTTCTTCCAGCCGAGCAGGCTAACATTGTCTTAAACCAAGCGGACAGGGATGGAAGGGCGATCGCCTGTTCAGCGCTGACCGGGCAGGGTGCCGAGTTGCTTTTGCAGGCGATAGAGGATCATCTTGCCTTGGGTCGCGATACAATCCAACGAGACGTTCCCCTGAATGATGGCAAAGCCTTGGCATGGCTTTATAGCCACGGCGAAATTATAGCGCGTGAAGATGATGATGCCGCGGCCCATTTGGAGGTTAGGTTGGCCGCTGCGGATATTGCGCGGTTTGATCGAAAATTCCCTCGCAAACGTTCAGACGCCTGAGTCCGGCAATCGAAGCAGGGCTAAAGCGTTGACAGTCTATCTGGGGTTCGTTAAACACCCTTAGCACTCTGCTGGCATGAGTGCTAATCGATCGATAAAGTCGGTCGTTTCACCCTATTCTGTTAACCGCGAAGCGATGGAGAGAAGAGCCATGAAATTCAGGCCGCTTCATGATCGCGTGGTCGTAGCACCGCTCGAGTCTGAAGAGAAAACCGCGGGTGGGATCATCATTCCCGATACCGCCAAGGAAAAGCCGATGCAGGGTAAAGTCCTCGCAGTGGGTCCGGGATCACGCGACGATAGTGGCAAACTCTGCCCACTCGACGTGAAATCCGGCGATGTCGTGCTTTATGGCAAGTGGTCGGGCACCGAGGTCAAGGTCGATGGTAAGGACGTCTTGATCATGCGTGAGTCCGATATCATGGGCATTGTGGCCTAGATTATTGCTTTAAAAACGACGATCAACTATCTGTAATTAATGCCAAATAACGCAAGGGAGTTTGCGATCTATGGCTAAAGAAGTAAAATTCGGTCAGGACGCGCGCGAGCGGATGCTGCGCGGCGTCGATACCCTGGCAGACGCTGTTAAAGTTACCTTGGGTCCCAAGGGCCGCAATGTCGTGCTGGACAAGTCCTTCGGTGCGCCGCGGACCACCAAGGACGGCGTTTCGGTTGCCAAGGAAATCGAACTCTCCGACAAGTTCGAGAACATGGGCGCGCAGATGGTGCGCGAAGTCGCCAGCAAGACCAATGACGTTGCCGGCGACGGTACGACCACGGCGACGGTTCTGGCCCAGGCTATTGTTCGCGAAGGTGCCAAGGCGGTTGCTGCGGGCATGAACCCGATGGACCTGAAGCGCGGCGTCGACACGGCGGTTGCGGCGGTTGTTGCAGACCTGCAGAAGCGCTCGAAGAAGATCAAGAGCGCGGACGAGGTTTCGCAGGTTGGCACGATTTCGGCCAACGGCGA